>NZ_JBSGTS010000017.1:0-158737 GCF_053607525.1 Kribbella sp. NPDC055110 | reverse complement strand
GTCCCGGCCCACCAGAACCTGTCTCACGGCCCGCAACTCACCCACACATCCGACACCAGAGCCGGATATCCCCTCGCGTTGGGGGTTCTCCCCTCGCGTACCAGCAGAGAACCCCCAACACGGGGGGATAACCGTTCATGTACTCGCCGGTGGCCGGCGTGGGATCGGCGCGGCCCGCCCATCGGTGCCGACGGCGCGGCGAGGGTGGTGACCGGAGCTGGTGACTGGAGATGGGGGCTGGTGACTGGAGATGGGCGCCGGTGAGTGGAGATGGGAATTGTCGGGTGCCGGCGCACCATGAGGTATCCCGTGTTCACGGCTGGGTGGTGGCTGGCCAGCTGTGCGTCGGGCAGGAGGGCTGGGTCGGCTGGTGGGGATTTGTGGTGGGTGGACGTGCGCCACTCATCAACCTCGGGGCGCCGTGTGGGTTCAGGCGGAGGGTTGCGTCGGTCGACGTGGTGTGGGCGCGTTGGTGAGTGCTGGGGATCCGGGGTTAGGCGGCGACGAAGGTGACGGGGGTGCCGTCGGGGTCTTGGGTGGGTGGGGTGGGGGAGGTGGTGGTGAAGGCTAGGTGGGCGATCGTCGCGGCGGGTGGGGGTGTGAGTTTGAGGATGTCAGGGCCCAGGCGGAACGTGTCGTCCGTGACGCGTTCCATGCCGAGGTGGGTGCCGTAGAACTCGGCCGCCGCGTCCGGATCGGGTGCTGCGACCGCGACGTGCGTGAACGCGACCACCGGGCCAGCCGTGATCGGTGGGATGCGGAAGTCCTCGGAGCGCTGGAGGAGTTCGACGCGGACGCCATTCGGGTCGGAGAGGAAGGCGAGTCGGCCTTGGCCGCTTCCGGCTACGCGGGGTGGCGAGAGTTCGGCGTACCCGAGGGAGATCAGCCGGGCGTAGTCGCCGTCGAGGTCGTCGGTCATGAACCCGATGTGGTTCAGTCCGTACGTCGCTTGCGGGTCGGGCTCCTCGTGGTGGAGGAGTTCGACGAGGCCGGTCGCGAGCTGGATGTGTACCCGGTTGACGCGCGGACCGGGCATGAACAGCCGGTCGACCACCTCCGCCCCGAGCTCGCCGTAGAACGACAGGCTCGCCTCGAGATCCTGTACCCGACCACCGACATGGTTCAGTTCGTAGATCACCCAACCACCGTAGCAAGCGCTTTCCGCAAGTGTCGTGGGTCGGCGCGTTGCGCGGACTGACTACGGTGGTGGGGTGGCGAAACGCTGGTCGTGGGTGGCGGTCGGAGTCCTGCTCGTAGGCGTCTGGGCCGCCTGTTCCGACAAGGACACCACCACCAAAACAGACCCCAAGCCAACCGCCACCAAACCAACTGCGACAACCACGGCGACAACCACAGCAAAGCCGACCGCGAAGAGCACGAAGCCGTGGTACGACGACTACGATCCGGCGCATTTCGCCGCCGACGTACGGCGGTACGCCAAGCAGGCCGGGATCAACCCGCAGTTGCTGATGGCAATCTTGTACAACGAGTCGTACAAACCGCACGACCCGAAGTTCGAACGGCAATGGGCCGAGGTGGATTCGGATCCGGCGTTCGGGATCGCGAACATGCACAAGCCCGCGTTCGACGAGACCAAACGCGGCCGGGATTTCGCGAAGCGGAAATGGGAAGAGCTGCCCGACAACCCCGCGCTGGCGATCGAGGCCGCGGCCTGGCATCTGCACGACCTGGCGAAACGGCTGCCGAGCAAACGCGCCGACCTCTACACCAAGGACGAGTTGCTTGCCCTCGGCTACAACGCGGGCGGTGGCAACATGCGGATCTTCGCGCGTGGACGTAAGGCCGGTTCGCAGGCCCAGTCGTACGTCGACCGTCTGCACGACAACTGGGCGAAATCCGCCGAAGCGATCAAGAGCTGACAGGAGACGCTGTGAACCGAGGGAAGTTCGGGGCACCCGCACTGGCCGTCGCCGACTGGCGCCGGCAAGTCTTCGCGCTCTACCGAGACATCCGCGCCGAACCAGATCCAGCCGCCGCCCACGCCCACTGGCAGGCCAGTCGCAACGAGCTGCTGACGAATCACCCCGCCTCACCGGTCCCGCCCGAACAGCGCGCGACGTACGCCGGTGCGCCCGTCGCGCCGTACCGCCCGGAGTTCCGTTTCGAGGCGACCATCGAGACGGACGTGAAGCCGTCGAGCTGGGAGTTCCAGTCCGCGACCGACGGCGTGATCCCGTTCTCGCGGGTCGGCGTACTGCAGTTGCCGGTGGGGGATCTCGACGTGTGGTGGCTGGAGTCGTACGGCGGCGGCCTCTTCGTACCGGTCAAGGACACCAGCAGCTCGACGTACGGCGGCGGCCGCTACCTGATCGACACGGTGAAGGGTGCGGATCTCGGGGGCGACCTTCGCGAGTTCGTCGTCGACCTGAACTTCGCGTACAACCCGTCGTGCGCGTACAGCCCGGAATGGACCTGCCCGCTGGCACCGGCAGCCAACACGTTGAGTGTCGAGCTGCCGGTGGGCGAGTTGTCAGGCTGAAGCTTCTAGAGCCTGGGTGAGAAGGGCGGCCAGGGCTTCGAGCTGGAAGTCGGCCGAGGAGCCGACCTCTTCGTCGGAGCCGTCGAGCGCCTTGGCGGCCAGGCCGGCCTTGGCGTCGATCAGGTCGGCGACCCGGGTGTCGATGGTCTGCGCGGCGATGATCCGCCACGCGGTGACCGGCTCGTCCTGGCCGATCCGGTGGACCCGGTCGATGGCCTGGGTCTGCTCGGCGTTGGTCCACGACAGCTCGGCGAGCACGACGTTCGACGAGACCTGCAGGTTGAGGCCGACGCCCGCGGTCAGCAGCGAGCAGACCGCGATGGACACGTCGGGGTCGTTGACGAAGGCATCGATGTTCTTCTGCCGGGTGCGCGCCGTCTGGTCGCCGCGGATGGACGCGTACTGGATGCCGCGCTCGGCGAACAGCTCCTCGGCGGTGTCCATCACCTCGATGTGGCGGGCGAAGAACACCACCTTGCCGACGTTCTGCGCGAGCTGCGCCGCGTAGTCGGCGGCCAGGCCTGCCTTCGCCTGACCGATCCGGCGGAACAGGCTGAACACGTTGTCGCCGGTCTTCTTGGTCGCCATCTCGGCGCGCTCCCAGCCGGCCACCTGGCGGACCAGGTCGTGGTCGATACCGTCCACGACGACCCCCGAGCGGCGGGTCTCGAGCGCGGTCCGGTACCGGTCGACGAGACGGTCCGCGAGCTCCCGCTCCGCGGCCCGGATCGAGCGGCCGGCGGCGCCGTCGAGCTCGACCGGGAGGTCGGCGATCCGGCGGGCCGGGATGTCGGCGGCGACGTCGACCTTGCGGCGCCGGACGATGCCCATGTCGATCACGCTGGCCCGTGCGGCCGCGTTGAACCCGGGGTCGGCCGGGGTCAGGTCGGTCGCGTCGAGCTTCTCCATCAGCTCGGCCCGCGGCGCCTTCTCGTCGATCCAGCCGAGGAACTCCCAGATCGCGGTGAAGTCCTCGATCGAGTTGATCAGCGGCGTACCGGTGAGGGCCATCAGCAGCGGCCGGGCGGTCCGGCTGCGGATCCGGTTGGCCAGATCGAGGACGTTCCGGGACCGCTGCGACTTCTTGTTCTTGATGAAGTGCGCCTCGTCGACGACCATGCTGCGGAACCCGAGGTCGCCGAGCCAGCCGACGTGCCGGTCGAGGATCTCGTAGTTCACCACCACAATGTCCGCGAAACCGTCGATCGTGTCACCGTCGCCGTGGATGACGGTCGGCGTACGGCGGGGTGTCCAGAGGCCGGCCTCCCGCGCCCAGTTCGTCTTGACGACGTTCGGCACGACGGCCAGCAGGGGATAGGCGTCGGCGGCCTGCGCGGCGAGCAGCGCCTGGGCGGTCTTGCCCAGACCGGGCTCGTCGGCGAGCAGGAACGTCCGGTGGCCCTCCGCCGCGGCTTCGATCACCCCGGCTTGGTGCGGCATCAGCTCGAGGCCGCGGAGGCGGAGCGCGTCGATGCCGCCGGTGAGCCGGAGCCCCTTCGGGTCGGGCAGGTGCATAGTGGCCGAGGCGGCTGCGTGCTCGAAGGAGCGCAGGAGCGGTCCGATCAGCTCCCAGCCGCCCAGCCGGCTCGGCTTGGCCGCGCGGGACGGGGCGTTGGAGAAGTCCGGGGGCAGGAACGGGTTCGCGAGCTGCCGGGCCACGACTGCTTGCGGCACCACTCGCCGGGTCTGCGTCTCCGGGGGAGCGACCTGCTGAGCCGGCTCCGGCTCCTCAGGCGCCTCCAATCCGGCGTCCTCCAGCATCTGCCGCTTGAGTGCGACCGCGGCCTCGGACATCACCGCGTCCTCGGCCAGCAGGCCGAGCAGCGAGGGCTCGAGCGCGGCGGTCTTCGCCAGGATCGTCGCGATCCCGTCGAGCCGCCGGAGTTGCTCGGTGCGGTACGCCTCGGTGGCGGACTCGGCGCCGTTCACCCGGGACCGCTCCTCGCGGACCAGCAGGGCGACGACCTGGAACTTCGTCCGGGTCGAAGGCTTGATCGCGCCACGGGTGACCGCGGCCTCGACCTCTCGCACGGCCTGTGCGAGGACCTGGATCAAACCGTCGGACTCGCCGTCACGGACGCGACGCCGGCGACGGGGAGCGGAACGGGTAGCGCCGGGCTGGCGCTGACCTCGTCGGGCCAACATTTCCTCCTGTGTCGTGCCACGGCGGAGCCGTGACGGAATACCGGACCACGCGAGGACCGAAACCGCCGACGAGGCGCGGCCCCGTGACCTGCCCAATGACGTGCAGAGGGCCGTCGAGAGAGTCCCCCAGGAACACGGCTCAGAATGCACCGCTCCTGTGTGCGCGATCGAGATCCCATGCTACCCGCACTCTCCCGAATGTTGCAGACCGGCACCGGGTATCAGCCGGGAACACATCTACAGTGGTAGCTCTGGAGGCCCGATGACAGCGGATTCGCATGTGCTGGAGGCCGGGCGCGCTCCGACGCCGTTCACCGCCGCCGAGATCCGGAACGCGACGCGGGTGGGGAAGTCGATCACGCGCCGCGTCGAGTCGGTGGGCGCGGCGCCGTACCTGCTGATCAGCACGTACGTCGAGTGCGACGACGCCGGTGTCACGCTGGAACGTTCGCGGCGGTCGCTCGACGGCGCTCTGCTCGGCGAGCCGCAGGTGATGAAGGCGACCTGGCTCGACCTGCAGCGGCACGCCTCGTTCGCGGCCGGCGACACGACGATCGAGCCGGAACGGCTGGAGACCGCGATCGGCGCGCTGGACTGCCTGCGCTACACCGTGCGGGACGGCGGGACCGACGAGATCTTCTGGTTCGCGACCAGCCTGCCGGGGATGCCGATCCAGCAGCTGACCCGGACCGACGGGCAGATCGTGGAATCCGTCGTGGTGGTCGACTACACCTCCTGACCGAGCAGCTCGACCGCGACGCGGAGGTCGTCGACGAAGAGACCGAGGTCCCGCCGGAACTCCTCGGACCGGACCACGGCTGACGGATGCACGGTCGCCACAGCGGGCACGCCGCCCGGCAACTCCACCCGCTTGCCACGCTCCTGCGTGACCCGGAACGAGGCGCCCAGGAGGGCCTTGGCCGCGACCGACCCCATCACGACGACCACCGACGGCTTCACGATCTCGAGTTCGCGCACCAGCCACGGACGGCAGGCGGTGATCTGACCGGCCGACGGCGTCTTGTGGATCCGCCGCTTCCCGCGTAGCTCGAACCGGAAGTGCTTCACCGCATTGGTGAGGTACACCTCCGACCGCTCGATCCCCGCCTCGGCCAGCGCCCTGTCGAGCAGATGCCCGGCCGGCCCGACGAAGACGTGCCCTTCCTTGTCCTCGTGATCCCCGGGCGTCTCGCCGACGAACATCATCCGCGCCCGCACCGGCCCTTCACCCGCCACAGCCCGCTCAGCGTCCTCCCACAGGTCGCAGCCACGGCAGTTGCCGAGCTCCGCGCGTACCTTCCGCATGCCGCCGGTCTGCGGCACCCACTTGTCGGCTCCTGGGTGTTTCCTCATCAAGGTTCCAGTTCCCGGTGTGGGCTATTTCATGAGTGGGGTGGGATCAGGGCCAGGCGGATGATGACGAGGGCGAAGAGGATCAGTGTGAGGGCGTGGACGACTGTGCACCACAGGCAGATCGCGTTGATCTGGAACAGTTCGGCCCAGATCAGGTAGCAGACGAACACGACCCCGGTCAGTACGCCGACCACGCGCAGGCGCCCCGGCCACGGGGACGACGTACGCCACATCGGCGGCACCGACAGCGCGGTCATGCCGACGAAGAACGCCAGCCCGAGCAGTGCGACCGGGATTCCGAAGACCTTCGAGTACTGGCTGCTCGTGACCTTCGCGCAGTTGACGACCCCGGTGTCCGGGCAGGCGAGCGTCGTACCGGCGGTGAAGTGCTCATAGGTGAGGTACGCCGCCACCGCGAGGCCGGCCACCGACACCACCAAGGTGGCCCACGGGATCCAGCCCAACGAGGTCCGGGACGGGTGCTGTGCAGTTGCGGTCACGCTCAGCCCTTCGCCGCACCGAGCTTCGATGCCGCCGCAACCACCGCGTCCGTCGAGCAGACCTTCGCCGGCTGGTTGTTCGTCAGCTTGCAGATCGCTGCCGTGTAGACGTTGGCCGAGCCGTCGACCGCCTTCGCGATCGGGCTCGACGGGTCCTTCAGCGCGTCCGCGATCTGGGCCTGGGTCTTACCGGCGAGCAGATCCGGGCTGTACGTCGCCCCGGACCCGACGTACTTGCCGCCGAGATCGATGAACGGGATGGAGCCGTCGCTGCCGACGTACGGCGGCTTGTTGTACGTGTCGAACGTCTTCTGGTCCTCGGCCGTCGGCGTGTCGAGCGGCTTGTACCCGTTCCCGACCATCTCGTTCGTGGTCGTCTCGACGCCCGTGAACGCGAGGTACTGGCTCGTGTACGTCGCCCCGTGGAACGACAGCGTCGGCGTGTTCGGGAACACGTCCTCGGACGCCGAATGCGTCGTACCGAGGTTGCTGAACGTGCCGAACCGGGACAGCGCGACCGTGACGGGCCATCGCTCCGCGGCGCAGTACGGGCAGAACTCGGCGCCGATGTAGAGCACCTTCGGCTTCCCGCCCGCGGTCAGGGCCGGCGCGCCGTTGATCGCGGACGGCGCGGCCTTGACGTCGGCGGTGCCGACCGTGGCGAAGGTCGAGTCCGGGATCGAGGAGAGTGCGGTGACGAGGCCCGTGTCGGCCGCGCCGCTGGGGCCGGTCGCGGTCTTCTTGCCACCGCCGACGAGCCGGATCGTGACGAGGCCGCCGACGATCACCACGACCAGGACGACCGCACCGACCGCGAGCAGCAGGCGCCGCCGCCGCTCCGCCTGTTGCTGGGCGGCCAGCTGCGCCGCGATGCGCTCGCGGGCCGCAGCCTTCTGTTCGACACGCCGTGCCATGACTCTCCTCTGATCGCGCGCAGGCTCCTGAAGGACAACTATCCATCGCCCCCGGAAGTTCCTACCTCTCCGTCACCGAGACATTACAGATCGCACACCCGATCACCGGCCTTGGGCAGGTTCCCTTCCCGGATCGGGCAGGAAACCCTCCCCCACCTCCGCCTAGGCTGCGGGACATGGACTGGCAGGCTTGGCATGCGGAGTATGACGATCCCGGATCCGGACTGTCGCGGCGGTTGGAGGCGGTGCAGGAGCAGGTACGCGCGGCGCTCGATCGGGCTCCGGCCGGCCCGGTACCGGTGATCAGCCTCTGCGCGGGGCAGGGCCGTGACCTCATCGACGTACTGGAGGATCACCCGCGGCGTGCCGACGTACGGGCGCGGTTGGTCGAGCTTGATCCGGAGTTGGCGGCGTTCGCGCGGGAGCGGGCGAGTGGTCTCGATCAGGTCGAGGTGGTCACGGGCGACGCGTCGCTGACCGATCAGTACGTCGGCCTCGCGCCGGCCGAGCTGGTGCTGCTGTGCGGGATCTTCGGCAACATCACGTCCGCGGACATCGAGCGCACGATCGCGACGAGCCCGCAGCTCTGCCGTACGGGCGCGACGGTTATCTGGACCCGTCATCGTGGGGAGCCGGATCTGGTGCCGAGGATCTGCGACTGGTTCGAGGCACGCGGCTTCGAGCGGGTGTGGGTGTCCGGTCCGGAGGTTGGTTTCGGCGTCGGTGTGCACCGCTTCACCGGCGTACCGGAGTCGCTGGTGACGGGGCAGAGTCTGTTCAGTTTCGTGGTGGGCGGAGTATGAGTAACGCCAGCGCGAGGAGTGCGGCGAGGGCGAGGTAGCCGGCGTCCAGTACGGCGACTGTCGCGATCGCGGCGACGAGTAGCGGACCGCCTGCGTCGCCGAGCTCGCGTCCGAGTTCTGCGGTGCCCATGGTCTGGCCGAGTCGCTCGGGCGGCGTACTCGCAGCCAGCGCCGCGAACCCGAGCGGCGTGATCACGCCCGTGCCCGCGCCGATGAGCGCGGATGCGATGAGCAGGAACGCGACGCCGGGCAGCGCGGCGGCTACGAAACCTAGCGCTGCTAGACCCAGCCCTAGCGCGATGCCGGTGCGCGTCGTCAGCTTGCCGGCGTCGAGCGCGCGACCGGTCCGCGGTTGCACGACCGCCGCTGTCGCCGCTAGCAGTGATACAGCCGCGCCGGTCGCGATCGTGCCGAGCCCGTCCGACGCGCCGGTGACCGGCAGGAACCCGACGCCGACCGACAATGCCGCCGTCGCAGCCGCAAGCGCCGCGGTCGGGCGCAGGAAGACCGGGTCGGTGATCCGTCGCGCCAGATCGAGCACGGTCTGCCGGGTCCGAGGCAGCGGCGGCACATCAGGTACGGCGATGAACGCCCAGACGGCAACGGCCGCGGCGAGAACAGTCATCACCCCGAACAGCAGCCGGAATCCGCCGAGCCACACCAGCCCACCGCCGAGCAACGGCCCGGCCGTGTACCCGATGCTCTTGTAGAACCCGTAGCTACCGAAGGCCCGCCCGTGTTTCGCCGACGGGTTCAACCGGGCGACCAACGCCGAGGCGGCGGGGGAGAAGGCCGAAGCGGCGGCGCCCTGCCCGAGGCGCGCGACCCACAGCCATCCGGGCCGGTCCACGAGTACATAGGTGCCTGAGGCAACGGCGAACCCGGCGAGGCCGAACAGCAGCATCGGGCGGGCGCCGATCCGATCCGCAATCGTGCCGAACACCGGCTTCAGCAGCACCTCCGCGCCGTCGTACAAAGCGAGCAAGAGGCCGAGGGTGAGGAGCGAGGTGACGGCGTCGGGGGAGGATCCGCCGAGGTTCGCCGCGACCGCGTGCGCGCCGAACGCGGTCGTGAAACCGGCCGCGTAGAGCGGCCACATCCGTACCGCTCGATCTGTCACAGGAGGACTGTAGCCCTCGACAGGATTTGAACCATCAGTTATGTTACATAGACGATGTCATATCGACTCGGAGGTGCACCCGATGGACGAGACTGCTGAGCGGTTGCTGGGGTCGGCGGGCACGTTGTCCCGGGACCCGGAGACCGAGATCGACTGGGACGCGCCGGTCGGCGACGGGTACGGGATGTCGCCGGAGTGGAGCACGCTCTACGCGACGCCGTACTGGGACGAGCTGAACGAGGCGAAGCAGCGGGAGCTGACCCGGCACGAGTCCGCGTCGGTGGCCTCGACCGGGATCTGGTTCGAGATGATCCTGCAGCAGATGATCCTTCGGGACGTGTACGACAAGCCGCCGCGCAGCGCCGAGTTCCAGTGGGCGCTGACCGAGATCGCCGACGAGTGCCGGCACTCGATCATGTTCGCGAAGGCGTCCGGCCGCCTCGCCGAGCCGACGTACCGCCCGCGGCTGCTCGCGCGCGAACTCGGCCGGATGTTCAAGACGGTCGCGACCGGTGAGACGGCGTACGCCGCGATTCTGGTGGCGGAAGAGGTGCTGGACGTCATGCAGCGCGACTGGATGCGGGACCGCCGGGTCGAGCCGCTGGTGCGGACCGTGAACCACATCCACGTGGTGGAGGAGTCGCGGCACATGGTGTTCGCGCGCGAGGAGACCCGCGAGCGGCTGGCCGGTGCGGGGCGCGGGCGGCGCTGGGTGAGTGCGCTCGTGATCGCGATCGCCGCCGACATGATCGTGTCGAGCATGGTGAGCCGCGAGGTCTACGCGAACGTCGGGCTGGACGTCGAACGCGCCGTACGGGAGGCGCAGCGCAACGAGCATCACCGGTCGTTGCTGCGGACAAGCTGCGCGAACCTGATGGACTTCCTCGGATCGGTCGGGCTGCTGACGCCCGCCGCGTCCCGGGTGTATCGGCGGACCGGTCTGCTGTGAGTTACGTGATCTCGGGGGAGTGCTGCTCGGACGCGAGCTGTGTCGCGGTCTGCCCGATGAACAGCATCCACCCGTCGCCCGGCGAGCCCGGGTTCGGCGCGGGCGTGAGTCTGTTCATCGATCCGCGGACCTGCATCGACTGCGGTGCGTGCGCCGACATCTGCCCTGTCGACGCGGCGCAACCGGCCGACCAGGCGGCGCCTGAGGATGTCGAACGGAACACCGCGTACTTCGCGGAGCGAGAGCCGCTCGAGGCCACGGATCTGGACAGCTGGGAGCCGCCGTCGTACCAGACCTGGGGCGACGGGCCGCGCCGGGTGCTGGTCGTCGGCGCCGGACCGGCCGGGATGTACGCGACGCGCGAGTTGTTGCTGCGGACAACGGCCGAGGTGACGCTCGTCGATCGGAGCGACCGGATCGGCGGCCTGGTGCGGTTCGGCGTCGCGCCGGATCATCCGCAGACCAAGCAGATCATCGACACCTTCGAGCGGATCGTCGGCCACTCGCGGGTGCGCTGGCTGCCGGGCACCGACGCCGCCTCGATGACCAGCGGGTACGACGCGGTGATCCACGCGGTCGGAGCGCGCCGCAGCCGACGGCTCGGGATCACCGGCGAGCCGGCGGCCTGCACCGCCGAAGACTTCGTTGCCTGGTGCAACGGGCGGCCCGGTGCGTCGTTGCCGGTCGCCTTGACCGGACCGCGAGCCGTCGTGATCGGGAACGGGAACGTCGCGATCGACCTCGCGCGGATCCTGCTGAGCGACGAGGAACGGCTGCGCTCGATGGACGTCACCCCGGCGGTACGTCGTACGCTCGCGGCCAGCGGGATCAAGGAAGTCGTGCTGCTCGGCCGGCGCGGGCCCGAAGCGGCGGCGTACACGGAAACGGCGTTGCAGGAGTTGCTCGCCGCGGCCGGCGACCGGGTCGAGCTCCGGTACCACGCGCGGCCGACGAGCTGGACGTCCGACGGACTGACACTCGACACCGGCGAGACGATCGCCGCAGGCAACCTGTTCACCGCGATCGGGTTCGAGGGACGGCCGATCGACGGGCTGCCGTTCGACGCGGACCGCGGGATCGTCCCGAACGTCCGCGGCGCCGTCGTCGGCCGGCCCGGTCACTACGTGGCGGGCTGGATCAAACGCGGCGCTCGCGGCGGGATCGGCGTGAACAAGGCCTGCGCCCAGGAGACCGTGACGACGCTGGTCAGCTCTTCCAGGGCTGCAGCTTCTCCGGGTTCCTGATCGCCCAGATGTTCGTGATGTGATCGCCGTCCACATCGAACGCGATCACGGTCTCGACGACACCCTCGAACTCGATCACCAGCCCGGGCTGCCCGTTGACCGTGCGCTCGATGATGGTGCGGCCGAGGGTGAACACCGGGAGCCGGGCGAAGTACTGCGCGACGTCGGTGCCGCCGTGCACCGGCGCGAGCGAGGCCGTCACGATGCCACCGCCGTCGGCGACCGCAGTGACCTCCGGATCGAGCAGGTTGACGAGGGCCGCGATGTCGGTCGCCTCCCAGGCCGCCTTGAACTCGCGGACCAGCTCCGCCCGCCGAGCCGACGGTGCCGCCGGGTGCTCGGCGTCCCGGATCCGGCGGCGGGCCGACGAGGCCAGTTGGCGACACGCGGCCGGCGTACGGCCGACGATCTCGGCGACCTCCGGGAACGGGTACCGGAACACGTCGTGCAGGATGAACGCGACCCGTTCGGCCGGCGTCATCGCGTCGAGTACGACGAGGAACGCCATGTTCACGGACTCGTCCAGCGTCACCCGGTCGGCCGGGTCGGCGGATCCGGCCTGCCACTCGGTAGTCTCCGGCAACGGCTCCGGGATCCACTCACCGACGTACCGCTCCCGCCGGGCGCGGGCCGACCGCAGCAGGTCGAGGCAGATCCGGCTCGCGACCTTCGTCAGCCACGCCGCCGGGTTGTCGATCGCCTGCTGGCCGTCCGGGGTCATCGCGTACCAGCGCGCATACGTTTCCTGGACCACGTCCTCGGCGTCGGCCAGCGACCCCAGCAGCCGGTACGCGAGATTGATCAGCTGCCGCCGCTCGCTCATGATCGCGCTCAGGCCGGGGTCACTCATGGCGGTCCTCTCCTCGTTCATACCTGGTACGACGGAACAGGCCGCCGGACTGTGAGGTCTCACAGTCCGCGCCGGTGTCTCGTCGTACCGATCATGACCACACAGAATGCTGTCGCCGAAGTCGACATCCGGGAAGGCGTCGACATCCTGCTCGACGCGATCCGCACCGGCGACCGGGCCGCCGTCAGGACGATCTTCGCCCCGAACATCGTCTCGTTCGACATCCAGCCGCCGCTGCGGCACCTCGGCGCCGAGACGAAGTGGGCGAACTGGGAGTTCGTGTTCGAGGCGTTCGAGCTGCCGCTCGAGTACGAGGTCCGCGACCTGACCGTCCTCGTCGACGGCGACCTCGCTGTCGTGTACTCACTCAACCACATGAACGCCGTGCTGAAGACAGGCGGCAAGATCGACTACTGGCTGCGCTGGACGGCCGCCTGGCAGAAGATCGACGGCCAATGGCTGATCGTGCACGACCAGGTCTCCGTCCCGTCGAACTTCGAGGACGGCAGTGCCGCGATGGACCTCATGCCCTGAACGTTTTGAGCCGCGCCCAGCCGAGAATGTGCGGGCCGGCCGTCTCATGAACTCACCCTCGCAGACTGTCGGATCGCGGCCCGGGTCGATCGTCTCCTGAGCGAGACTGTCATCAAGGAGGTGGCGGGTGAAGTACGTGCTGATGTTCATCGAGACCGAGGAATTCGCGACGGAGTTCGCGGCGATGGGTCCGGCCGAGAAGGAGGAGGCGTACCGGCGGGTGTACCAGTGGTTCGACGACCATGCGGACAAGATCACCAACCGGGGCAGCAAGCTGCAAGGCCGGGAGACCGCGACGACGGTCCGGCTGGACGGCGGGCAGCTGACGACGGACGGACCGTTCATCGAGGGTAAGGAGGTCGTGTCCGGGTTCACCGAGATCGAGGTCGAGGACCTCGACGAGGCCCTGCGGATGGTGAAGACCTGGCCGGCCTGCCCGGTGATCGAGATCCGGCCGGTCGCGGAGATGTGAGCACCGACGACGAACTGGCCCGCGTGGTGCGTGACCACGCAGGGCGGCTGGCGGGCGCGTTGGTGTCGATGCTCGGTGACTTCTCCGCGGCCGAGGACCTGGTGCAGGACGCGGTCGAGATCGCGCTGAGGCGCTGGCCGGTCGAAGGTATTCCGGAGCGGCCGGACGCGTGGCTGTTCACGGTCGCGAAGCGCCGCGGTCTCGACATACTGCGTCGACAGCAGAACTACCGCTCCAAACTCGCGCTCCTGCAACCGTTGGAGCAGTCGCCGCCGGATGATCGGCTGCGATTGATCTTCACCTGCTGCCACCCGGCGTTGGCGCGTGAGGCTCAGGTGGCGCTGACTCTCCGGGTGGTGTGCGGGCTGACGACCGCCCAGATCGCGGCCGCGTTCCTGGCGTCCGAGTCCGCCGTCGCGCAGCGGATCACACGGGCGAAGCGCAAGATCACCGACGCCGGCATCCCGTACCGGATCCCGCGCGACGACGAGCTCGCCGAGCGCCTCAACGAAGTACTGACAGTCATCTATCTGCTCTTCAACGAGGGCTACCTGTCGAGTACGGCGGAACGCGCGCACTCCCGCGATCTCGTCGACGACGCCGAATGGCTGACCGCGCTGCTCCACGGACTCCTGCCCAACGAACCCGAGGTAGCCGGCCTGCTCGCCCTGATCAGACTGCATCGAGCCCGTACGGCGGCCCGCTTCACGCCGGCCGGCGACCTCGTCCTCCTCGAGGACCAGGACCGTACGTCGTGGGACCACGCGGCGATCGCGGACGCAACGGCTCTCCTGACCCGCACCGCCCGACGGCACCACGCACCCGGCCCGTACCAACTCCAGGCCGCGATCGCCGCCTGCCACAGCGAGGCACCCACCTGGCCCGAGACGGACTGGCCACAGATCCTCGTCCTGTACGACATGCTCCTCACCCTGCAGCCAACCCCAGTCACCGGACTGCACCGATCCATCGCACTGTCCTATGTACGCGGACCTGCCGCTGCTCTCGCAGAACTCGACGGAATGGCCACCGACCTTCAGCAGTACTCCTTGTTCCACGCGACCCGCGCGCAACTCCTCCGCGACCTCGGCCGCCTCGCCGAGGCCCATGACGCGGACGAGCGCGCAGCCGAGTTGACCGCCAATCCGGCACAGCTCGGGCTGCTCAAGGAGCGCCTGGCCCGCTGAGCCACCATCCTTGCTCCATGGGTGCGGAGGGACGGGGCGAACGGCTGTGGTTTCTCGACTGGTTGCGCGTGATCGCGGTGTTCGGGGTGTTCGTGTTCCACACCCTGCGGCCGTTCGACGACGGCGACTGGCACGTGAAGAACGCGCAGACCAGTGCGGGGATCTCGATCGCGATCGCGTTCCTGGGGTTGTGGGGGCTGGCGTTCTTCTTCATGATTTCCGGTTCCGCCGCGTGGCTGGCGCTGCGGTGGCGGAGCGCGGCCGAGTTCCTCAGAGAGCGCTCGCTGAGGTTGCTCGTCCCGTTCTTCGTCGCGTACGTGCTGCTGTCACCGCTGCAGTACTTCATCGAGGAGCACCACAAGGGCCGGTCGACGGACTCGTTCTTCGGTGATGTGAGGACGTTCTTCAGCGATCTCGCCGGCGATGCGCCGCTGTGGTTGCGCGACACGTACCACCTGTGGTTCCTCGTCTACCTGATCCAGTTCGCCGTACTCGGTCTGCCGGTATTCCTGTTGCTGCGGGGCAAGTCTGATTGGACGGCTTGGATCGCGCGCCGGTGTCAGCGGCGCGGGTCGATCCTGTTGCTCGTCGTACCGCTGGTGCCGGTTCATCTTCTGCTGCTCGCGGCGCCCGGTCCGGAGCACGGGTGGGGCGAGTTCGTGTTCTTCTTCGACTTCTTCGTCGTCGGGTATCTGGTGATGTCCGACGAGCGACTGCTGGCCGCGGTACGACGGGACGCTCGAGCGGGGCTCGCGCTCGGCGCCGGCGCGTTTGTGCTTGGGGTCGTCACCGGCATCATCGACTTCCTCGACGGCTGGTGGCCGGACCCGGGCTACTCGTGGCAGTACATCTGGTACTCGCCACTCATCACCCTCGCCGTGTGGGGCTGGCTCGTCGCGGTCCTGGGCTTCGGCCTCCGCGCGCCCGCACTCCAACGCCCACTACCCCCGCGCCTGGCCCGAGCCGCAATGCCGTACTTCATCGTCCACCAGCCGATCATCCTCGCACTGGCCTACTTCATCGTCACCTGGAACACGACCCTCTGGCTCAAGTACGCCGTACTCCTCCCCACCGCCTTCACCGCCTCAGCCCTCCTGGCCTGGCTCCTGTCATCCACCCCAGCAGTCAACCAACTCCTCGGCGTCAAACGGGCGACCCCGACCCGCTGAGACACCCGTGAGCACGGTCGGCCATCCGCGGGGGAGACACCTTCCGGGTCGTGCGGACAGGGAATGTCAGGCTCTTGTGCCTGACGTGTGGGTGGTCGACGGGTGCCAGGGCGGTCCCGGGCTTGATGTGATGTGCACGCTCGACAGGAGGTGTCGGGTGGCCGGGTAGTGCACCTGAGCGTAAACGCGCCCGCGCGTACACCGTCTCACCGGTGCACTACCTGTCGAGCGTGCATATCACCCCGGCCGCGAGCAGCCGTCCCACCACCAACCCCATCACCCAGCCGGCAAGACAACATCCACCCATCCAGCACAAGAACGGATATCCCCTGGCGTTGTGGGTTCTCCCCTCTAACACCAACGGAGAAGCCACAACACGGACGGATATCCACTCGTGTGCGAGGGCTCTTGTCGCGCCCGACCTCGGGGCCGGCCGACGGGATGGACCGGGCAGTGCAGGCGGTGCATGCGGTGGTGCGGTGCGGGCGGTGGTGCGGTGCGTGCGGTGGTGCGGGCGGTGGTGCGGTGCGAGCCGTGGTGCGGTGCGAGCCGTGGTGCGGTGCGAGCGGTGGTGCGGGCCGTGGTGCGAGCGGTGGTGCGGGGCCGTGGTGCGGGCGGGCGGTGGGACTGGAGACAGGAGCTGGTGGGCGGAGGCGGGAAATGTCGGGTTTCGGGTCTCCACGGTCTGTCGTGAGTCTCCGGATGCCGCCGCTGACGCCCACACATCTGACCGGAGCGCCGGATATCAGGTGCGACCCCACCGGAACCTGTCCAACGGCCCGCTCACACAGCGGACGGTCAGACGCTGCGGAGGACTGAGACGACTACGCCGAGGATTGTTGCGTTGTCGCCGTCGATGACTTCGTAGGCGGGGTTGCGGGGTTCCAGGTACACGTGGTTGTTGCGGCGGCGGTAGACCTTGACCGTGGCTTCGTCGTCGAGCATCGCGGCGACGATCTGGCCGGAGTGGGCCTCGGACTGCTGGCGGACGACGACGATGTCGCCGTCGCAGATCGCGGCGTCGATCATCGACTCGCCGCGGACGCGCAGGCCGAACACGGTGCCGCGGCCGGTCAGCCCGCGGGGGAGTTGCAGTACGTCGTCCACGTGCTCGACCGCGGAGATCGGCGTACCGGCCGCGATGTCGCCGACCACCGGCACCGGCACGTTGTCGTCACTCGTCGCCCCGGCGCCCGGCTCCTGGAGGAACATCCGGACGTCGATCGGCCGCGACACCGACGGGCTCCGGCGGAGGAACCCCTTCTCCTCCAGACTGGCCAGGTGCTTCGACACCGACGACGAGGAGCGCAGCCCGACCGCGTCACCGATCTGCCGGCTGCTCGGCGGGTACCCGTACCGCATCACCCAGTCCCGGATCACCACCAGAATGCGCTGCTGCCGCTCCGGAAGCGCCCCGATGTCGAGGTCGCCGAACAGATCAAGATCAGTCACCGCGGAATCCTAGAGCGCCCCCACCCGACAAGCGCACTCCGACGCGCTCTTAATGAGAAGGTGCAGGCATGCGCGGTCCATCGGATGAGGTTCTGGACGCCTTTGGGTTGGCTGAGCCTGTGGTACGGCTGCCGGGTGGGCAGGGGGAGACCTGGTGCTCCGGGGGTGTGGTGATCAAGCGTGCGGATGCCGAGGCCGCCTGGCGGGCCGAGGTGTTGAACGCGTTGCCGGAGTCGGGGGAGTTTCGGGTGGCTCGGCCGGTGCGGGCTCGGGATGGTGCGTGGGTCGCGTTCGGGTGGGAGGCCAGTGAGCTGCTGGTTGGTGCGACGGATGTTCGGCGGCAGGACGAGGTACTGACCGCAGCGGCCGCGTTCCATGAGGCCGTCGCCGGGTTGTCTCGGCCGCAGTTCATCGACACCCGCCAGGATCCGTGGGCGGACGGCGACCGGGTCGCCTGGCGCGAACAGTCCGTCGACGGAAGTCCGGCGTACGTCGAACTTGTCGGGCCGCTCGTCGACGCGTGGCGGCCGGTGGAACTGGTGTCGCAGGTGGTGCACGGGGACCTGCCGGGGAACGTGATGTTCGCCGACGGTCTCCCGCCGGCGATCATCGACTGGCCCGTCTATTGGCGACCGCCGTCGTGGGCGGCGGCTGTCGCGGTCGCCGATGCACTGTGCTGGTACGGCGCCCAACCGGAACTCGCGGCGCGCTGGGCCCACCTACCCGAGTGGGGCCAGATGCTCGTGCGCGCGCTGATCTACCGCATGACGACCGACGACCTCGCGGGCGGCGCCCCGACCTGGACGGACGCTCGCCGCGGGGCCTACGCGCCGGTCATCGAGCTTGCGGTCTCGTACGCCGGTTGAGTCGCGCGGCCCGCGGCCCGGACGGCGAGCGGAATGGTGCCGAAGGCAAGCACTCCGAGGGCCGCGCCGATCCAGCCGACCGACGAATAGCCTGCGCCTCCGTCGAGCGCCAGGCCGCCGAGCCAGGGACCGACCGTAATGCCGACGTTGAACGCCGAGATGTTGAAGGCGGCGGCGAGCGTCGGTGCGGATCCGGCGACGCTGAACACCCGCGAGTTCACCGCCGGGTTGGTCGCGAAGCCGAACGTTCCGACCCCGATGATCGCCGGGATCGCGAGCCACGGCGTGCCGGTCGCGAGCGCGAGCACGATCGCTGCGGCGATCACTCCGGCCAGGCTGATCGCGAGCGTGCTGAACGGTCGCTGATCCGCGGTGCGTCCGCTGATCGTGATACCGGCCAGCGCGCCGACGCCGTACAGCGCCAGGATCACCGGCACCCAGGCCGCGGACAGTCCGGTGGTCTCGGTGAGCAGGGGAGCGAGGTAGCTGAAGATCACCAAGATCGCGCCGGTCGACAGGGCGGTCGTCCCGTACGCGAGCCAGAGCTGCGGATTCGCCATGCTGCGCAACTCGAGACGCAGCCGGGGAACGCTCTCTGAGCGTCCCTTGGGAATCGTCGCGACCACACCGCCGATCGCCAGGACCGACAGCAGAGCCACCGCCCAGAACGCCGATCGCCAACCGAGGTGCTGGCCGAGCAACGTCCCGGCAGGCAGCCCGACGATCGTGGCCACGGTGAGACCGCTCGCCAGGACGCTCATCGCCTTCGCACGCGCTTCCGGCCCGGCGAGCTCGATCGCGGTCACCGAAGCGACCGCCCAGAACCCGGCGTACACGAAGGCGCCCGCGACTCGGGTCGCGAGCAGCACGCCGTACGACGACGTGAGGGCGCCGGCCACGTGGGTGAGCGCGAAGATCGTGAGAAACGCGAGCATCGCCGCGCGCAGGGAGAAGCGCAGCGTCGTGACCGCCAGGATCGGTGCGCCGATGAGCATGCCGACGGCGAACGCGGAGATCAGCAGACCGGCCGCGGGGATGGAGACGTCCAGATCGGTCGCGATCTCGGGGAGCAGACCGGCGAGCATCAGCTCGGACGTGCCCTGGGCGAAGATCGCCAGGCCGAGCAGATAGACAGCGCGGGGCATGAGGGCCTCTCAGTATTAGATCGATCGGTTCACAACGCGGGCGTGCCGAACCGAGGGCTGGTGGGATTCAGAAGCTGCGCAGGGTTGCCTCGACGACGATCCGCTGACTCTCGGGTGTCGCGCCGCGGCGGGCGGCCACGCGCAGGCCGCCGAGAACGGTGAAGACGTACGTCGCGAGCCCGGTCGCGTCCTGCTCCGGGTCGACCTCGCCGGCCGCCTGCGCCGCCTGGATGGCGGTCGTCAGCGCGGCGAGCTTGGACTCGTGGTCGCGATCGAGGAGCTCGACGACCTCGGCGTCCTTCGGGCCGAGCTCCACGATCGTGTTGATCACGAAGCAGCCGGCCGGTTCGTCGGGATCCGGCTCTACCGCGGTCCACAGGATCTGCCGGATCCGCTCGCGGATCGGCAGCGTCGCGTCCTGGATGACCTCGAGCTGCGCGGCGGTGAAGCGGTCGGCGTACCGCCGCAGCGCACGGTCGAACAGGTCGCGCTTGCTGGTGAAGGTGTTGTAGATGCTGCTCCGGCCGAGCCCGGTCGCCGCGCAGAGGTCCTGTGTCGAGGTGGCCTCGTAGCCCGACGTCCAGAACACCCGCATCGCCGCATCCACGGCACGGTCTTCGTCGAAGGTCCTCGGTCTCGGCATGCCGCCGAGCATAACACGTTATGGACTGATCGGTCCAAAACACGCTGCACGACGGGTGAACTTCGTGCGCCGATAGCATCTGGGCATCGAGGCGAGTGCCGGAAGCTCTTCGACAGGAGCGCAGGCGCTCGCCTTCACTTGGGGGCACCGTCCAACGATGAACTGGGGAGCAATGTGAGGCTGTTCAGACCTGGGGGGCTCGCTCTTGCCCTTGGCCTGGTCGCCGGAATCGCTGTGAGTGGACCGGCCACCGCTGAAGACACCAAGACCGTTTCGTACCGCGGCTACCAGGTGACGGTCCCGGCCAGTTGGCCGGTCGTCGACCTGGCCGCGAACCCGACCGCCTGCGTGCGGCTCGATCAACCGGCCGTGTACCTGGGCCGCAGCACGGCACAGGCCAACTGCCCGGCACACCTCGTCGGCCGCAGTTCCGGCCTCGTTCTGGAGCCGCTGACCACCGCACAGCCGTCGACGGACGGACTGCTCCGTCGCGCGATCGCCGACGCGGGCGTGCTGGCGACGGCGTACTACGCACCGGGTGCCGAGGCCACGGCGAACGACGTACTCGCGACCGGCAAGGTGGTGACCACGACGTCGTCGGCGCGTGTTGCCGAGCAGGCCGCGGTCGCGCCGACGATCGTTGCGACGGGCAACTACGCCGGCAACGGGTTCGACACCTGCGCCGCGCCGTCGCAGGACGCGATGGATGCCTGGCGGCCGACGTACCAAGGGGTCGGCATCTACATCAGCGGCGGGTTGCGGGCGTGCGCGCAGCCGAACCTGACCGCGGACTGGGTCGCGGCGAACGCGAGCAAGGGCTGGCAGTTCCTGCTCGTCGACGTCGGTTTGCAGGCGCCGTGCACGACGTACAACAGCCGGATGTCGTCGGTCGCGTCGACTGCTCTCGTCCAGGGCAAGAACGCCGCGATCAACGCGGTCGCCGCGGCGCAGGCGCTCGGGTTCGCGCAGCGCAGTGCGATCTACAGCGACATCGAGGCGTACACGTCGACCGCTGCCTGCAAGGCGGCCGTGCTGTCGTACCTGACCGGGTGGACGCAGGAGCTGAACTCGCGCGGTTACCTCGGCGGCGCGTATGTCGGCGCGGCCTCCGGTGGTGCCGATCTGAACAGCGTCTACACGAGTACGGCGTACACGCGACCGGACAACATCTGGTTCGCGCACTGGGGATCTGCTGTCGGGACGAGCCGCTTCATCAACTCGACCTACTGGAGCAACCATCAGCGCGTGCACCAGTTCGCGGGTGACGTCAGCGAGACCAACGGTGGCGTGACGATGTCCATCGACAAGAACTATCTGAACCTGACTGCTCCGCCGCCGCCGGTGAGCAGCTTCACTGTGTCGGGTGGGGTCGCGGCCGCCACGCTGCGCTGGACGGCGCCGGCCAGCACGACGCTCGGGCAGATCACGGTTCGTGCCGCGTCTGGTTCGACACCGCCGCCGCTGCCGACGTCGGGTACGCCGATCTACAACGGCGCCGCGAGCATGTTCACCCACACCGGGCTGGCGAACTCGGCCAGCTATGCGTATCGCGTGTGGGTGAAGGACAGCAAGGGCAAGATCGGGCCGGGCGTCGACGTACGGCTGGTCGGTTCGAAGGCGACGCTCGGGGCGAGCGCGGCGTCGATCATGTACACCGGCGCGGTGACGCTGTCGACGGCCGTGACCCGGCTCGACGGCGCCAAGCTGGCCGGCGTACCCGTGGTGCTGTACTCGAAGGCGAAGAACGGCAGCAAGTGGGCGACGGTCGGCACGTTCACGTCGGACGCCAATGGTGTGGCGAAGACATCGCAGAAGCCGGCGGTGTCGACGTACTACATGTGGGGCTACAACGGTGCCGCCGGCGTGCTCGGGACGCGGAGCGCGACGGCGCTGGTACAGGTCCATCCGGCGATGTCGGCGTACCTGACTCCGGCGGCGATCAGGCTCGGCGGATCGACCTTGTTGTACGGCTACCTGAACCCGGCCCATGCCGGTACGACGGCGTACCTGCAGCGTCGTTCCGGTACGTCGTGGGCGGCCGTGACGACCGGGAAGCTGACGACGAACGGCAAGTACGCGTTCAGCATCAAGCCGGCCGCTCGCGGCACGTACACGTACCGGGTGGTGTGGCTCGCGGACGCCGACCACCAGGGCACGCAGACGGCGTCGAAGGTGCTGACGGTGAGCTAAATCAGGGCGGCCGCCGCACTCCGCGTGAGCTCGATCGCGTGTGCCGCAAGCGGTGAGTGTGTGCGGCCGGCCTGCCACAGCAAGAAGATCTCCCGCGGCGGGAGTTCTGGCGTGAGCTGATGCCGCGCCAGACTCTCGTCGTCCCGCAGTACGGCGAGGCGCGGCATCAGTGCTGCGCCGAGGCCGGCCCGGACCATCGCGAGCAGCGCCTCGTTGCCCTCGGTGCGGAACACGAACTGCGGGCGGATATCGCGCGCGGTCAGGAAGTCTTCGACGACTGCCTGGTGGCAGATGGCCGGATGCGCGACCAGGGACAGGCCGTCGAGCGTCTCGAGTGGCACCGGCCCGGCTGGGAAGTCGCCGGGCCGCGTGACGAGAACGTACGGGTCGTCCAGCAGTTTGAGGTCCTCGATGCCGTCGCCGGCCGGGCCGTCGAAGAACATCAGGTCGAGTCCGGTGAGGTCGGGATCGTCGGTCTCCTCCTCGAACAGCCGGATGTCGCAGCCCGGGTGCGCGTCGCGGAGTTCGCGAATCACCTGCGGGAGCAGCGTGTTCGACACGGTCTGGAACGTGCCGATGTCGATCCGGCTGTCGCCCGCCCGGAAGCGCTCGATGCCGTCGCGCATCTCGTCCGCGCGGCGCAGCAGGTCGCGGCCGTGCTGCAGGACGACAGTGCCGAGCGGGGTGATCCGGACCGGCTTCGGACCGCCGGGACGATCGAACAGCGGGCCGCCGGCCGCCTTCTCCAGAATCGCGATCTGCTGGCTGACACTCGACTGGGTGTACCTGAGCCTGCTCGCGGCGCGGCCGAACGACCCCTCGTCGGCGACCGCGGCCAGCGTCGCGAGATGACGTAACTCGTACATGCCTGACACTCTATCGCTTGTGGCGATCGCTTTGATAAGAATCAATCGCTTTTCACGATGATCGTCCGCTTCTACGGTCGAAGCATGACAACTTATCCAGTGAACGACGTCGAACTCTGCGCGGAGACGTACGGCGACCCGGCCGACCCCGCGGTCCTGCTGATCCACGGCGCCGGTGCCTCGATGCTCTGGTGGGATGCCAGGCTGTGCACCGAGCTCGCCGGGAGCGGGCGCTTCGTGATCCGGTACGACCAGCGCGACACCGGCCGCTCGACGTCCTTCCCGACCGGCGCGCCGGGCTACGCGATGAGCGACCTGGCCGCGGACGCTGTCTGTCTGCTCGATGCACTCGGCATCGAGCGGGCGCACGTGGTGGCGCAGTCGATGTCCGGCGGTACGGCGCTGATCCTGGGCGTCGACCACCCGTCGCGAGTCGCGTCGCTGACGTTCGTGTCGACCAGCACCGGCGACGAGGGCCTCCCGCCGCCATCGGCCGACATGCCACGGTTGGGTTGGCCGGACTTCGCCGACGACGCTGCCGTCGAGGAGTACGTCGTACGGTCAATCGAAGCTGAGGCGGCTGGACATTTCGACGAGGCTGAGGCCCGCGCGCTGGTGCGGGAGGACATGGCGCGGGCGCGGAACTTCGAGGGCTCGTTGACGAACCACTTCGCGATGACCTTCGACGGGCCGCGGAACGGTGGGTTCGGCGACCTGGCGATGCCGGTTCTCGTACTGCACGGTGACGCGGATCCGTTGTTTCCGTTGCCGCATGGCGAAGCGGTTCGTGACGCGGTGCCGGGCGCTCGGCTAGCAGTGCTAGCGGGCATGGGGCACGGGCTGTCGGCGCCGTACTGGAGGACCTTTGTCGACGAGCTTGTAGACCACACTTCGCAGGCTGGGGGGGCGACGATGAAGTACGCGATCTGGCTGCCGTTGTTCGACGAGTTGTCCGATCCGGTGGAGGTTGCGCGGCTCGCGGCTGCGGCCGAGGAGGCCGGGTGGGACGGGTTCTTCCTCTGGGACCAGCTGTGGTGGCGGGAACCGATCCGCGAGGTGTCGGATCCGTGGATCACGATGAGCGCGATGGCGACCGCGACGGAAGAGCTGCTGATCGGTCCGATGGTTTCGCCGATCGCGCGCCGGCGGCCGACCAAGTTGTTGCGTGAGACAACGACCCTCGACCGGCTCTCGGGCGGGCGGCTGATTCTCGGGGTCGGGCTGGGCAGCGACCGGTTCGCGCAGGAGTACTCGAAGACCGGCGAGGAGGTGGACGACCGGGCGCGCGCCGAGAAGATGGACGAGACGCTCGAGATCCTGACCGCCGGGTGGACGGGGGAGCCGGTGAACCACCACGGGAAGCACTACCTCGTCGACGACGTACAGTTCCTGCCGCGCCCGGTGGCCGGCCGAGTGCCGGTGTGGCTCGCCGGGTTCCCGGGCAACGCGAAGCCGATCCGGCGAGCAGCGCGGTACGACGGCTTCTTCCCGGTCAACCTCACCTCACCCGATCAGGTGGCCGAGCCTGCCGCCGTACTGCGGGAACTGCGCGGCAACCTGGACGACTACGACATCGCGGTGGCCCTGGAGCCGTCGGCCGATCCACGCCCGTACGCCGAGGCGGGCGCGACGTGGTGCCTGATGGACGTCGATCCTGCGACGCTGCGGCTGGCCGACGTACGCGCGATGATCGCGGCCGGTCCTCAGAGCTAGCTGACGACGATCCAGAGGTGTCTAATCGAAGGGATGCGGACTAGGGAGGTCGCATGGTCACTGTCAGTGGGCATCCCGGAGTCACCGAGCGCACCTCGGCCGCTACGAACGTAGGACGGCGGCCGCTGGGGCAGGTGATCGGCCGGCTGCTGTCGACGACCGACCACAAGGTGATCGGCCAGCTGTACCTCGTCACGTCGTTCGCGTTCTTCCTGATCGCCGGCGTGATGGCGCTGATCATCCGCGCCGAACTTGCCGAGCCGGGTCTGCAGATCGTGAACGAAGAGGTGTACAACCAGCTCTTCACGATGCACGGCACGATCATGCTGCTGCTGTTCGCGACCCCGCTGTTCGTCGGGTTCGCCAACGTCATCATGCCGGTGCAGATCGGATCGCCGGACGTGGCGTTCCCGCGACTGAACATGTTCAGCTACTGGCTGTTCCTGTTCGGCGGGTTGATCACGCTGGGTGCGTTCCTGAGCCCGGGCGGGGCAGCGGACTTCGGCTGGACGGCGTACTCGCCGTTGTCGGGCGGCACGCGGTCGCCGGGCGTCGGGGGAGACCTGTGGATCATGGGTCTGTGGATGGCCGGTCTCGGCACCATCCTCGGCGGCGTCAACTTCGTCACCACGATCATCACCATGCGCGCGCCCGGTATGACGATGTTCCGGATGCCGATCTTCTGCTGGAACATCCTGGTCACGTCGATCCTGGTCCTGATCGCGTTCCCGATCCTGGCGGCGGCGCTACTGGTACTGGAGGCGGACCGCTCGCTGGGCGCGCACGTGTTCGATGCCGCTAACGGCGGGGCGATCCTTTGGCAACACCTGTTCTGGTTCTTCGGGCATCCAGAGGTGTACATCATCGCGCTGCCGTTCTTCGGCATCATCACCGAGATCCTGCCGGTATTCAGCCGCAAACCGATCTTCGGGTACTACGGTCTCGTCGCGGCCACCCTCGGCATCGGAGCGTTGTCCATCGCGGTCTGGGCCCACCACATGTTCGTGACAGGCAGCGTGAACCTGCCGTTCTTCTCGTTCATGACCTTCCTGATCGCGGTCCCGACCGGCGTGAAGTTCTTCAACTGGATCGGGACGATGTGGGGCGGGTCCCTGTCGTTCGACACCCCGATGCTGTGGTCGGTCGGCTTCCTCGTGACCTTCTTGTTCGGCGGCCTGACCGGGATCATCCTGGCGTCGCCGGCATTGGACTATCAGCTGTCGGACACGTACTTCGTGGTCGCGCACTTCCACTACGTCGTCTTCGGCACCGTGGTGTTCGCGATGTTCGCCGGGTTCTACTTCTGGTGGCCCAAACTGACCGGGCGAATGCTCGACGAGAAGCTCGGCAAGCTGCACTTCTGGATGCTGTTCATCGGATTCCACACGACGTTCCTGGTACAGCACTGGCTCGGGGTCGAGGGGATGCCGCGACGGTACGCCGACTACCGGGCAAGCGACGGCTTCACAGCCCTCCACCAGGTGTCGACCGTCGGCGCGTTCCTCCTCGGGATCTCGACACTGCCGTTCCTCTACAACATCTACAAGTCCCGCCGCACCCCACGCGTCGAGGTCGACGACCCATGGGGCTGGGGCCGCTCACTCGAGTGGGCAACCAGCTGCCCCCCACCCCGCCACAACTTCGTGAAACTACCCCGAATCCGCTCCGAATCCCCAGCCTTCGACCTACACCACCCAGACCTAGCCATCACCGACCACACCCAAGAGATAGAGCTCTAACCCACCGCCCCCTGCGCCAGGCACCGGCCCGCGCGCTGCACCTGTTGGGCTCGTACGCGGATAGCGGGCTACTTCCCCGCTGCCCCGCTACAAACCCGCCACGGGCCACACAACCCGCCAGCAGTCGCACAACCCGCCAGCGCTCGCACAACCCGGCAGCGGTCGCACAACCCGCCAGCAGTCGCACAACCCGCCGGCGGGTGCACAACCCGGCAGCGTTCGCACAACCCGGCAGCGGTCGCACAATGCGCCGGCGGGTGCACAGCCCGCTAGCAGTCGCACAACGCGCCGACGAGCGCACAACCGGTCGGCGGCCACACGACGTGCTGGCCAAGAGCCTGAGGCGTACGGCGCCGCGCCTACCCGAGGGTGACAACCATTCCCGGGGGGGATATCCCCTCGTGTTGTGGGTTCTCCCCTCGTACACCAGGGGAGAAGGCACAACGGCAAGGGTTATCCCTTGGTGTTGGAGCTTGCGGAGGGCCGGCGGCGGACCGAGGACGGGGGCGGGTGCGGGGGCCCGGCGCCGGCTCGCCCGAGGTGACAACCATTCCGGGGGGATATCCCCTCGTGTTGTGGGTTCTCCCCTCGTACACCAAGGGAGAAGGCACAACGGCATGGGTTATCCCCTGGTGTTGGAGCTTGCGGCAGGCCCGCGGCGGGCGAGGACGGGGCAGGGGCGGGGCTGCTCCGTCAGGCACGGCGTGCGGCCGGGCGGGAGCGGTGCGGGGTGGGGCTTGCTGGCCTCAGGCACTGGCCGGCGTGGGGCTTGCGACGGGCCGGGGCGGGGTGGTGCGAGGGGCTGCTGGCCGCAAGGACTGGCCGGCGCGGGGCTTGGTGCGGCAGGCGTGGGGCGGTGCTGAGGTCGATTACCTTGTCGGTGATCTCCGGCTCGTAGTCCGCGGACGCACGGGTGCGGTGCGCGGGATTGCCAAGTCAGGCAGGCGCGTCGGGCGGGCGGGTGTGGTGCGGGGCAGTGCTGGCGTCGGGCGGGCGGGAGCGGTGCGGGGGCTTGCTGCGCCAGGCGCACGGGTTGGGGGTGGGGTTGCCGGCGTCCGACACGCGGAGCGGGCGCGGGGGGTTCGTTAGGCGTGGGCCGGTGAGGGGTCAACTCCGGTGGAGCGGGCGGTGGCTCGTGGGGCGCCTGGGGTGGTGGGGCTTGCGGGATTAGGGGAGGCGGGCTAGTAGGTGGGTTAGTTTTTGTTCGGTTTGTTGGGGGGAGGGGCTGGTGGAGGCTAATAGGTCCAGCGCTTGGGTGTAGGACTCCACGTCGTCGCGTTTGTCCAGGTACAGGGCGCTGGTCAGGTGTTCCAGGTACACGATGTCGGGTAGGTCGCGTTGTGGGAAGCGGAGCAGGCTGAAGGCGCCTCCGGTGGCGGGGTGGCCGGGGCTTTCGAGGGGGATGATCTGGATGGTTACGTTCGGGCGGGTGATGGCCTCGCGGAGGGCGCCGAGCTGACTTCGCAGTACGTCGGTGCCGCCGATCGGACGGTGCAGCACGGACTCCTCGATGACTGCCCAGAGTTTGAGTGGCGGTTCGCGGTCGAGCACCCGTTGACGTCGGGTGCGCAGGGCGACGACCCGCTCGATCTCGCTGTCGGTGCGGGCGCCGCTGGGCGTGAGTTGCGCGACGGCGCGTGCGTAGTCGGCGGTCTGCAGGAGGCCGGGGACGAACTGGATCTCGTACGTGCGGATCAGTTCGGCGGTCGCTTCGAGCCCGAGATACGAGTCGAACCACTCGGGTGTGACGTCGCCGTACCGATGCCACCAGCCGGGATCGTTGGCCTCGCGGGCGAGCTGCAGCAGCCGGTCGCGCTCGCGAGCGTCCTGCACGCCGTACAACGTCAGCAGGTCGGAGACATCCCGCTCCTTGAACCCGACGCGGCCGAGCTCCAAGCGGCTGATCTTCGACTCCGACGCGCGGATCGCCCAGCCAGCATCGGTGCGGGTGACGCCGGCGCGCTCACGCAGCTCCCGCAGATGCCCTCCGAGCATCATCCGCAACGCCGTCGGCCCCACCACACCTCGCCCCGCCATAACCCGAGTCTACATCATTATCGAACAAATGTTCCCA
The DNA here is from genome assembly GCF_053607525.1 of Kribbella sp. NPDC055110. NCBI lineage: Bacteria > Bacillati > Actinomycetota > Actinomycetes > Propionibacteriales > Kribbellaceae > Kribbella > Kribbella sp. NPDC055110. Next base: position 130,309 of record NZ_JBSGTS010000017.1, on the reverse strand, counting down.
TGCGATCTCGTCCTACTCGGGTGCCCACTGTCATGTCGCAGGACATCGGTGACGGTTCTGCATCAGGACATCGGTGACACATCTGGGGTGACCATGAGGAGCGAGTTCCGACGGTCGGGGAGCACTACCTCGGCTGCCACAAGCCTTGGATCGCTGAAGAAGAACGACCGCTTCGGATCGCGTTCGCGGTACGGCGAATCGGCCGGCAGCACGTCCACGGGCGTGAGGTCGTCGTTCGCCAGTCGCCCGCCGATCCGGAGCAGGTCGACGATCGCGGCGGGGTGGCGGCCGCCGTCCGCGAAGAGCAGATCGAACGGCGCCCGCGCCGCCAGGTCGTCGAACGAGTCCACGTGCACGACCTCAACCTGCGGCATATCCGCCAAGACGCTCCGAGCCGCAGCCACCCGCGCACGTCGAGCGCCACCGTCACCAGACGCCCTCGCCGACCTCACCGGCGCCGCACTGGCAGTCGGCCGGCATCGCCGACGCCATCCAGGCTGCGTCGTAGCCGACACCGGGTCGCGCCTCCCCGATCAGTCGTGGATCGGCGCGATCGCCGGGTACATCCCGAGCCTGGCGTCCGCCGGTGGACCCCGCCGCCAGTACGGCCAGAAATCGGCCCATGTCTGGTGCGCCGCAGGCCGGTCCGGTTGCCTCCCGCCGAAGCGGCTTCCCCACCGCGATGGCCGCGTCCTGGGCGCGCTGCACGAGCGCGGGCAGGACGGGCACGAGCTCTCAGCCGCGCCGGTCAGTCGCGCCGATCAGCTTCGCCGGTCAGTCGCGCCGATCGGCTTCGCCAGTCAGCTTCGCCAGACATCCGCGCCAGACAACCGCGCCGGTTAGTCGCGCAGGTACTCGGCTCGCCACCGCTGGACGGTTGCGTCTGCTGGGCTGGGGGACTTGGTGAGTTGGATGAGTCGGAGATCTGCGGTCGCGAACGACTGGATGGTCGCGCGGGTGAGCGGCCACGGCGGACCTTGGATGTCCTCGTCAGCCTGGTCGTCGGGTCGGGCGGCGGCGATGACCAGCAACGTGCCACCAGGCGCCACGAATGAGGTGACGTGCTTGACGGCCTCGGGTTGCAGCGCGATCGGTAGCGCTTGCACGGTGTAGATCTCGACGACGAGGTCGAACGCGTGGTGCCAGTCAGGCGGTGGCGCGAGTAGATCGGCGACGCGATAGTGCGCCTTCGAGTCGGGGTGGTTGCGGTGCGCGGTCTCGATCGCGCTGGGGGAGATGTCGAACGCGGTCGTGTCGTACCCGCGGTCCGCGACCAGTTCGGCGTCCCACCCGGTGCCCGCGCCGACGATCAGTGCTGTCTTGTCCGCACCGTCCGGCTCGGATTCCTGGATCCACTCGAGCAGCAACTGGTGCGCCGTACCGCGGTCCCAGGGGACGACTGCGGAGCCATCGGCGGCCGCGGCGTACAGGTTCTCGAACCAGCCGGTCGGGTCGTCGCGGTCGAGCGATTCGCGCGCGATCCGCCGCGACACCACATCGGGATCCTCAGTCATCTCTCACCCCGTCCGAGCCGGTATGGATCTCGCGCACCGTCTGCACGGTATCAACGTCGGCAGGCCGCTTGTCCTCGCGATACCGGATCACCCGGGCGAACCGCAGCGCCATCCCGGCCGGATACCGCGGCGAGGTCTGTACGCCGTCGAACGCGATCTCCACCACCACCTCCGGCCGGAGGTAGACGGCCCAGTCGTCCCGCTGTACGGCGAGTTCCTGGAACCGCTCTGTCTGCCACCGGAGCAGCTCGTCCGTCAGCCCTTTGAACGTCTTCCCGAGCATCACGAACTCGCCGGTCTCGTCGTCCCGCGCGCCCAGATGCAGGTTCGACAACCAGCCCGTCCGCCGCCCGTGACCCCACTCCGCCGCGAGCACGAGCAAGTCGAGCGTGTGCGTCTGCTTGACCTTGACCCATCCCGACCCGCGCCGACCGGCCTCGTACGGCACGGTCAACGACTTCACCACCACCCCCTCGTGCCCGCGGCGCAGTGCCTCCGTGAAGAACGCGTGACCGGCCTCCGCGTCATCGGTCACGAGCCGGGGCACCCGCCGCTCCTCAGGCACGAGCTTGGCCAGCCACTCCTGTCGCGTGGCCCCGTCGAGCCCGAGCAGATCCTCACCGTCCTGATGCAGGATGTCGAAGAAGTACGGCGTCAGCGGCACGGACTCGGGCCCCGTCGCCGCCCGCGTCGCAGTCCGCGATCCGGTGACCTGGAACGGCTCCGGTCGCCCATCGGTCCGCAACGCGATGAGTTCGCCGTCGAGCACAACCTGTTGTGCGTCCAGCGCGAGCACCGCGGTCACCACCTCAGGCACGCGCTCAGTGATGTCGTCGAGCGTCCGTGTGTAGACGACGACCTTGTCGCCGTCCCGGTGCGCCTGGATCCGGATCCCGTCGAGCTTCCACTCCAGCGCGGCCGGCGTACCGGTCTTCTCCAACGCCTCCGCCACACTCGTCGCGGACTGCGCGAGCATCGGCTGTACGCCGCGGCTGACCTCGAGCCCGAACTGCGCGAGCCCCGCCTCGCCCTCGGTCAGTACGGCGACCGCGACCGGAGCGGCCGCCCCGCGCAACATCGCTGCGGCCCGGATCTTGTCGAGCGGAATGCCCGTCGCCCGCGCGACCGCATCCGCCATCACGCCGTCGAGCGCACCCTGGCGCAGCTCACCGCCGACGAGCAGCCGCAGGAACCGCTGCTCGTCCGCCGTTGCCCGCCCGAACAACCCGTCCACGGCGGCCCGTCGGCGAGCCTGTACGCCGGTGCCTGACATCTCTGCCAGCTCCGCGAACGTGGCGTCGACCTCCTCGACCGTGACCGTCGGCTCGACGGCCGGCTCCGGCGCCTCCATCAACGTCCGCCAGCCCACCCCGGTGCGCCGCTGCCGCAGCTCGCCCGACAGGTACGTCACGACGAGCTCGATCTCGACCGGTTCGGTGGCCTTGGACAACAACCCGGCGATGAACTCGGCCTTCTTCAGCCGCGACCGGGTCCCGGCCAGCGCGGCCGACGTCTCGACCACCTCGGTGAGCAACATGCTCCAAGTGTTACTCACCCCACAGACAGTTCCGGGCACGCAACTTTCCGCCGCGAGCACGCTTCGAGGTCAATAGATCGGCCGCGAATGGACCACGTCCAGAGGAGTCGAGATGCGTCGTTCGCTAGCAGCGCTAGCAGCGCTAGCAGCGCTAGCCATGGCGGTCACGCCTTCGGCGCGGCTGGTTGTGCGTCGGCTTAGTTCGCTCGGCGCGCTCCTCGGCGGTGTGGCCGGTTCGCGGGGGTGTGGTGAGGGGCGCGGGGGTGTGGTGAGGGGCGCGGGGGTGTGGTGAGGGCGCGGGGTCGTGGTGAGGGGCGCGGGCGATTGGTTGGGTGCATGTGCGCTCGGCTCCGGGGGCCCGGGTGGGCTGTTTTGCGGAACATTTGTTGCAGCTGGTGGCAGAAATGTTCCGGAAAGCCGGAGTGGATCGGACTGGGCACTAGCCATGGTGTGTGGTGACAAGCCATTGCTTGTTCCCAGTCCCCGTCGGCTGGGACGAGTTGGCCGGTGCGCGAGCGGTGGTGTGGGGCTGGCGCGCTCGGCGGGAGGTCCTGGTGGTGCGGGATGTAGATGGGGCGCGGCTGTTTGTTGGTCGGCTTCGCCGGTGCGCGGGGTGTGGTGAAGGGCGTGGGTGGTTGGCGGGCGGGGCGTGGCGCTCGGCTGCGGGCGGCTGGGCGGGGGTTTGCGGAACATTTGTTGCAGCTGGGGGCGGAAATGTTCCGGAAAGCCGGTGTGGATCGCACCGGGGACGGGGGATGGGGGGTGGCGACAAGCAATTGCTTGTTCACAGGCCCCGCCGGGTGCCGCGGGTGGGAGGTGGGTGCGGCGCGCTCTACACGATCCACATCCCGTTGACGTCGCCGATGAAGCCGGTCGTGAAGCCCGTGCGGACCAAGACGGGCGCCGGTTATCTGTACGCCGTTGGGCACGCCAACGGGACCGCCGCCGTGATCGACTCGCTCGGCAAGGTGCCGGCGACCAGGTCGACTTCAATTGGGGCAGCGTTGTCGACGCACCGCTGTTCGGGGAATGACGGTCAGGGCGACTGCGGCAGGTCGTCCAGGAAGTCCGCGGGCGGTGTGAAGAACAGGCAGCCGGTGACCGCGGTGGAGAAGTCGAGCAGGCGGTCGTGGTTGCCCTCGGGCACCCCGATGAACATCCGCCGGAGCATCAGCTCGGTCACCGCCGGCGTCTTCGCGTATCCGATGAAGTAGGTGCCGAACTCCTGCGTGCCGACGGTTCCGAACGGCATGTTGTCGCGCAGGATCTGCAGCTCGTTGCCGTCCTCGTCCTCGATCACGTTGAGCACGATGTGCGCGTTGCCGGGCTTCTTGGCGTCGGCGAGTTCGATGTCGTCGAGCTTGGTCCGGCCGACGGCGAGCTCCTGCTGCTCGACGGTCAGCGCGTTCCACGCCTTCAGGTCGTGCAGGTACTTCTGCACGATCACGTAGCTGCCGCCGCGGAAGTCGGGGTCCTCGTCGCCGATCAGGACGGCGGCCTGTGCCTCGCTGCCGGTCGGGTTCTCGGTGCCGTCGACGAAGCCGAGCAGGTCGCGCATCTCGAAGTACTTGAAGCCGTGCACCTCGTCGACGACCGTGGCGGCGCCGTCGAGCGCGTTCATGATCTGGCTGGCCAGCTCGAAGCACTGGTCCTGGTGGGCGGCCCGGATGTGGAAGAGCAGATCGCCGGCGGTCGACGGCGCGTGGTGGGTGGCGCCCTTGAGCTCGACGAACGGATGCAGCTCGGCCGGGCGCGGACCGCTGAACAAACGGTCCCAGACGTCCGAGCCGATGCTGGTGACACAGGAGAGGTTGCCGGCCGGCACGCGGAATCCGACCGAGCGCACGAGGCCGCTCAATCGCTCCAGCAGGTCGCGGGTCCGGCTCTCGCCGCCCGGCTCGACCTGGATCACCAGGAAGATGGCGGAACCGCTCAACGGCATCAGTACGGACTGCGGCAAGGCGTCCGTCTCCCGATCCGGTTCTGTAACCACCGCGTTCTCCCTCCGTCCAGTTGGCCCGATCTTCTAGAGTCCAGTCATGGACCCGCAGCAGCCCGGACCCTCTCCGCAACCGGGCCCATACTCCCAGCCGGGGCAGCCGCCGCCACCGCCGCCCCACGCCGGCCCATATCCAGAGCAGTACCCAGCGCCGTATCCGGGTCAGTACGGCGCGTACCCCGCGCCCTACGCGTCCCGCGAGCCGCGGACGGTCGCCGCACCCGCAGGTACGCCGTACCACCGGCTCGCCCGTACGCCGAAGCACGCGTGGTGGCGGCCCTTTGTCGGAACCGTCGTGCTCGGCCTCTTCGCCTTCGTCCTGACATCGCTCATCGTGGTGGTCTGGGTGATCGCGCACCGCGCTCTGGCCGGACCGTTCCCGACCCCGAGCGGCGCGAACATCTTCCCGAGCGACACCGAGAACCTGGCCCTGACCCTCGTGATGCTCGGCGTCCTGACCCCGCTCGTCGGCCTCGTCGCGTGGATGGTCCAGCGCCGGCCGTTCTGGAGTGTTGCCTCGGTGCTGAACCGGATCCGCTGGCGCTGGCTGCTGTGGTGCTGCCTGCCGGCGTCCGGGTACGTCGCACTCTCGTTCGCGATGGGGATGCTGGTCGACGCGGTGTTTCCGCCCGCAGACGCGGTCGGGACCACCAGCGGAGACTGGATCGGTCTGAGCGCGTTCGTCGTACCGGCGCTGGTGATCCTGTTCCTCGTGCCGTTCCAGTCGGCGGCCGAGGAGTTCGTGTTCCGCGGCTGGTTGATCCAGGCGGTCGGCGCCTACGGGCCGGACGATCCGAACGGGCGGGCGCGTTGGTTGCGGACACTCTTCCGCTCGCCGTGGCCTGGGATCGTCGTCAGCGGCGTCGCTTTCGCGTTGGCTCACGGGTACACCGGCTGGGCGATGGCCGACGTCTTCCTGTTCGCGGCGGTCGTCGGCTGGCTGACCGTCCGGACCGGGGGACTGGAGGCCGCGATCGCTCTGCACGTGCTGAACAACCTGATCGCGTTCCTGTTGCCGGCGGCAACAGGCCGTGGGGATCAGTGGAACGTGCAGGGTGGCGCTCCGTGGACGTTCCTCGTCGCTGACATCCCGTGCCTGGCGTTCTACGCGATTGCCGTCACCTGGCTGGCGCGCCGGCAGGAGCTCAGCCGACTGAGCTGAAAAGCGGGCGAAAACTGTCGGTCCGCTCTGGCAGGCTTTGCCAGGTGACGAACGCGAAGATCGAAGCCGTCCTGTTCGACTGGGGCGGCACGCTGGCAACCTGGCACGACATTTCTCTGTACGAGACCTGGCGGGCTGTGGCCGCGCTGCTCGACGTCAAGAACGCCGACGAGGTGGCGGCCCGGCTGGTCGCGGCTGAGGGTTCTGTGTGGCGGCGTTCACGCGACGAGCACCGCAGCAGCACCTTCGAGGAGGTGTGCGATCTGGCCGGTGTGGTGATGACACCGGAGGCGCTGACGGAGTACGAGCGGCAGTGGGACGCGCACACGGAGCTGGAGCCGGACGCGGTCGACACGCTCCAGGCGCTTCGGGCCCGCGGTCTCAAGGTGGGCGTCCTGTCGAACACGATCTGGCCGCGTCGGCGGCACGAGGAGGTATTCGCGCGCGACGGCGTACTCGACCTGCTCGACGGTGCCGTCTACACCAGCGAGATCGCGCACACCAAGCCGCACCCGGAGGCGTTCCTGGCCGCGATGCAGGCGGTCGGGGTGTCCGAGCCGTCCCAGTGTCTGTTCGTCGGCGACCGGCTGTTCGACGACGTCTGGGGCGCGCAGAACGTTGGGATGCGGGCGGCGCACCTGCCGCACAGCGCGATCCCGACCGAGCAGATCGGGCACACGGAAGGTACGCCGGACGCGACCGTCCAGCGCCTGTCCGAGCTGCCCCTGCTGATCGACTCCTGGAACGAAGCGGCAGCTTAACGTCACGTCGGCGACGCGCTGCGGCTAGCGACGCTGATTTGGGCCGGCAACCGAAGGACCCCCGAGCCAGATCGTGACTCGGGGGTCCTGAGGGGTTTCGGGGTGGGTGTTACGCAGCCAGCGTCGGGTCTGCCATCAGGCGGAGGCGGCCCAGCGCCTCGCGCTCGATCTGGCGGACCCGCTCGGCGGAGATGCCGTGCACCGCGCCGATGTCGGCCAGCTTGGCCTGGCGGCCGTCGTGCAGACCGTAGCGGCGCCGGATCACGTCCGCGGACCGCGGGTCGAGCTGGTCGACCAGACTGAACAGCCCCGAACGGTCCGACGCGTCGGCGACCAGCTGGTCCGGACCCGGCGCGGTCTCGGCCGCGATCAGGTCACCCAGCGAGGTCTCACCCTCGTCGTCGACCGGGCTGTTCAGGCTGATGTGGTCCCGGCCGATGCGGATCAGTTCTGTCACCCGCTCCGGGTCCAGGCCCAGCTCGGCCGCGATCTCGTCGATCTCCGGCTCCCGCCCGAGCTTGCGCTCCAGCGTGCGCCGTGCCGACCCGATCTGGTTCAGCTGCTCCACCACGTGCACCGGCAGCCGGACCACCCGGGCCTGCTGCGCGATACCGCGGGTGATGGCCTGCCGCACCCACCAGGTCGCGTACGTCGAGAACTTGAAACCCTTCCGATAGTCGAACTTCTCCACCGCCCGGATCAGTCCCGTGTTGCCCTCCTGGACCAGGTCCAGCAAAGGCATCTGGGAACGCCCGTAGCGGCGGGCGATCGACACCACGAGCCGGAGGTTCGCGGTCACGAACCGCTGCTGTGCACGCCGGCCCTCGTCGGCCAGCCACTCCAGCTCCTCCTCCGTGGCATATTTGGGCGCTCCGCCCTTCTTACGTCCAACCCGCCCCTCGGCCAGCAGTTGCTCCGCGAGGAGTCCTGCTTCGACCGTCTCAGCGAGCTCGACTTCTTCCTCAGCTGTCAGCAGAGGAGTGCGAGCGATCTCCTCGAGGTAGAGACCGACGCTGTCCTTGCCGTCGATACCGTCGTCCGTGGACCGGACACGAGCCATGCGAGCCACCGAAACTCCCTTCGTCGTTACATGGAGAGCAACGCTCGAGTAGGGTTCAAGATTCCAGGACGAGTGTGTAAACACCCTGAACGTTCCCTGAGAGTTCCTGGCAGCGAAATCGCGCTGGAAACCGGTGTCCGTCAGGCTGACGGGACAATTCGGCACAACACGCGCTGCGGAAGCTGAGAATTCGTCCAGAATCATCGTGTTCCGGTGCCCCCGGATGTGTTGCACAACACACGCCCGGGGGCGGATATTCCCGCGAGTCAGCTCAGGCCGAGCGTGTCGAGCTCCCAGGACAGCGAGAACGCGACCTCGCGCCAGGCGTCGTACCGCCCGCTGCGGCCGCCGTGCCCGGCGTCCATCTCGGTCTTGAGCAGTACGTCGGTGTCGCCGCTCGCGGTCGCCCGGAGTTTCGCGACCCACTTCGCCGGCTCGACGAAGAACACCCGGGTGTCGTTCAGGCTGGTGATCGCGAGGATGCGCGGATAGTGCTGCGCGGTGACGTTTTCGTACGGCGAGTAGGACTTCATGTACTCGTAGACGCCCGCGTCTTCGAGCGGATTACCCCATTCCTCCCACTCGATCACGGTGAGCGGCAGCGACGGGTCCAGAATCGTCGTCAACGCGTCCACGAACGGGACTTCCGCGACGATTCCGCCGAATGCCTGCGGAGCCAGGTTCGCGACCGCGCCCATCAGCAGCCCGCCGGCGCTGCCACCCTGCGCGACGATCCGCTCCGGCCTGGTCCAGCCGGCCTTGACCAGGTGTTCCGCGGCTGCGACGAAGTCGGTGAACGTGTTCCGCTTGGTGAGCATCTTGCCGTCGTCGTACCAGTGCCGGCCGAGCTCGCCGCCGCCGCGGATGTGCGCGATCGCGAACACCACGCCGCGGTCGAGCAACGACAGCCGCGGGATCGAGAACCACGGGTCGACCGACGTCTCGTACGAGCCGTACCCGTACAGCACGACCGGCGCGTTCCCGTCCTTCGCGACGTCCTTGCGCGCGACCATCGAGATCGGTACCTGCGTCCCGTCCGGCGCGGTCGCCCACTCGCGGTACTGCGTGTACGCGGTCAGGTCCACGTCGCCGAGCACGGGCTGCTGCTTGAGCAGTCGCCGCTCACCGGTTGCGACATCCACGTCGTACGTCGAACCCGGCGTGACGAGGGAGGTGTAGCCGAAGCGGTACCGGGTGTCGTGCCACTCGTCGTTGCGGCCGGGGGAGACCGTGTAGATCGGCTCGTCGAACTCCAGTACTTCAGGATCCCCGAACCCATCGTCCGTGCGCCGCATGATCGCCAGCTCGGTGAGCGCGTTGCGGCGCCGGTAGAGGATCACGTGGTCGGCGAACGCGTCCGCGCCGAGCAGGCGGCTGGTTTCGTCGCCCTCGATCAGGGTGGTCCAGTCGCCGGGGGAGTCGAGCGGCGCGGAGGCGAGCGAGAAGTTGGCCGCGTCCGCGTTGTGCGTGATCAGGAGCTGGTCGCCCGCGTGCTCCACGTCGTACTCCACGCCCTCGCGGCGGGGCGCGACGACGACCGGGTCACCCGTCGGGTCCTGGGCGTCGAGCAGCCAGACCTCGCTGGTCAGCTTGCTGCCGAGCGCGATCATGATCGCCTGCTCGTTGCGGGTCAGGTCGACGCCGACCCAGAACCGCTCGTCCGGCTCTTCCATGACCAGGACGTCGTCCGTGGCGCCGAGCGTGTGCCGCCAGACCTGGTACGGACGCCAGGCGTCGTCGACCTTCGTGTAGAAGATCGTCGTACCGTCGGCCGACCACGCGGAGCCGTAGTGCACCTCGGGGAGCTCGTCGGGCAGCAGCTCACCGGTGCTCAGGTCCTTGATCCGCAGGGTGAACCGCTCGTCGCCCTTGAGGTCGACCGAGTACGCCAGCAGCCGTCCGTCGGGGGAGACGTCGACGGTGCCGAGCGAGAAGAACTCGGAGTCGCCCGCCACCTCGTTCCCGTCCAGCATGATCTCTTCGCCGGCGATCTCGCCGTCGGTCGCGGGCGGCTCGTCGCCGTCCACCTTGACCCGGCAGTGCAGCGAGTACTGCCGGCCCTCGATCGTGCGCGAGTAGTACCAGTACCCGCCGTACCGCGCCGGGACGCTCAGATCGGTCTGCAGCGTCCGGTCCGAGATCTCCTTGAAGATTGCCTCACGCAACGATTCCAGGTGCGCGGTCCGCGCCTCGGTGTACGCGTTCTCCGCGCGCAGGTACCCCAGTACCTCGTCGTCGGTCTTGTCCCGCAACCATTCGTAGTCGTCCACGAACGTGTCGCCGTGATGGGTCCGCTCGACAGGCTTCCGCGCCGCCACCGGCGGCGTCGGGGAAGCAGAACTCTCAGACATGCCGCGAGACTACCCGCGCCCCGCACGCCGGAGGTTGGTGGGAGGGTTTTCCTGCGATAGCGCCAGAATCTCTCCACTGACGTACTCGAAACTCTCCAGCAAGCCGCCCGGGCCGAAGGGGCAGCGGGTCGTGACGGGTACCGGTGTGGGTGCGGTGCGGCCGGATGGTGTGCGAGCTCGACAGGTAGAGCACCGGCGGGACGCTGTACGCGTCGATGACCCACGCGCACAAGGACCGGTTATCCGGCGCTGCTGTGACGTGTGTGGGTGAGATATGTGCCGTGCGGGGTGGAGTTGGGGTGGTCGCCTCGCGTGTGGCTTTGTGCACGGGATCCGTGCCGTTGGGTGCTGAACGGGCGGATCCGGTGCACATAGTCAGCCCGAGCCGGGCCGGGGCGCTCAACCGCCGACGGAAGTGATACCCGCGGGGGTTCCCCCGGGGTGGGTCGTTCGTGGTGGGTTATTTCCTCGTGTTGGGGGTTCTCCGTTGGTATGCAAAGGGAGAACCCACAAGACCAGGGGAGAACCCCTCATGTGGTGGCCCGGGGATGAAGCCGGTCTTCCGACGGCAGTGGCAGCGGCCGGGGTGTGTCCGGGTCAGAGGTTGTACGTCGCGACGACCGGGGCGTGGTCGCTCCAGCGTTCGGCGTACGTCGGGGCTCGGTGGACGACGCAGGTGGTGGCGGCCGCGGCCAACTCCGGCGAGGCGATCTGGTAGTCGATGCGCCAGCCGGCGTCGTTGTCGAAGGCCTTGCCCCGCCAGGACCACCAGGAGTACGGGCCGGGTCCTTCGCCGCCGAAGCGGCGGCCGAGGTCTACCCAGCCGGCCTCGAACAGGCGGTCCAGCCAGGCGCGTTCCTCGGGCAGGAAACCGCTCTTCTTGCGGTTCGCCTTCCAGGCCTTCAGGTCCTCCTCGCGGTGCGCGATGTTGAGGTCGCCGCACATGAGTACGTGCCTCCCGTCCGCCCGCAGTTCGGTCAGCCGCGCGGTGATCGCGTCCAGGAACGCGTACTTCTCCTCCTGCCGCGGCGGTGTCTCGAACTCGCCCGTGAACACGTACGTGCTGATCGCGGTCAACGTCGTACCGTCGTCCAGCACCACGTCCGCCTCGGCCCAGCGCCCGGTCCCGGCGAACCGCTCGGGACCGATCTCGCCGCGCTCGTCCTTGATCGGACGCCGGCTCGCGACCGCGACGCCTGCGCGTCCCTTGTGCCCGTCGATGGCCGGCTCCGCGTGCGCGATGTTCCAGTCGCCGCCGAGGAGTTCCCGCAGTACGTCGTCGGACGCGCGGACTTCCTGCATCAGCAACAAGTCGGGGTCCGTGCCGTCCAGCCACGGCTGCATCCCGCGCCGGAAGGCGGCCCTGATCCCGTTCACATTCACCGTGGCAACCGTCAGCACGGGCGGAACCTTACCCTCCTGTGTGCCCTGGCTTGACGACCATCAGCACCAGGACGACCACCCAGAGCAGACTGAAGATCCCGCTCGTCATCGACAACAGCTTCGCCTTCGGGAGCACCTCGCTCCGCGCCTCGGCCGATGCGTCAGCAGCCGCGAGTACGGCCGTCTGCCCCGGCACCACCAAGAACGCGAGCACGAGTGCGGCGGCCAGCGTCAGGACGATGGAGATGATCAGCCAGGCCTCGTCCATCACCTGCATGCCACCCGCGACCGCGAACCCGAAGACCGGAACGGCGAGGCCGGCCCACGCGTACACCCGGGTGATCCGGTGCAGCACGTCGAGCCCGCCCGTGGCCGGCGTCTCCGCGGTGAGCAGCTTGCGCGCGATCGGCGGGAACATGCCGGCCGCGATGGTCACCGGACCGACGCAGAGGATCGCAGCGAGGACATGGACCGTCAGGAAGAACTTGTTCATAGCTCTCAATCGGACGTTGTCGTGAGGATCGCGTCCAGGGACTGCTCGCACAGATGCTCAAGGGCTTCCGGCGAGACGGTCGGGTTGTCGATCCACACCAGCAGGGTCTGTTCGACGTAACCCTGCCAGCCGTGACATGCGAGCTCGACGACGGGGGTGATCTCGATGCCGCGCTCAGCGACCGCCTTGATCACCCACTGGCTGAAGACCCGGCGGAGATCGGAGTGCAGCGCTCTGACGTCGGGGTCGCCGGCGGCCGACATCAGCAGCGTCGCCCGGTACAGCTGAGGAGCTTCGAGTACGGCGCGGACGAACGCGCGGATCCCGGCGCGCAGTTGCTCGTCGGGAGGTAGCGACGGGTCCGGAGCGGTGCGCAGCATGACCTCGGCCGCGGCCTCCTCGATCACGGCGTACTGGAACTTCTTCTTCGAGCCGAAGTAGTGGAACAGCAGGGCGGGGGAGACGCCGGCCTCGACGGCGACGAGCTCGACCGTGAGTTCGCGGTGCGGGTCGGCGAGCAGCACCCGGCGCGCGGCCGCGAGGATCTGCGCGCGCCGCTCGTCGGGCCGCAGCCGGGCACCGGAGGAGGTGGTCTGGCTCATGCGGCCAGTCTATTGAGTATTCGGTCAATAAGCACTTACTGTTGAGTATCCACTCAACAAGCTGGAGGTTCCCGATGCGTCCGTTGGCCGGTCAAGTCGTGCTCATCACCGGCGCCTCCCGGGGGATCGGCGCCGCGGTCGCCCGGAAGCTGGCGCAGGACGGCTCGAAGCTCGCGCTGGTCGGTCTGGAGCCGGACGAGCTGAAGAAGGTCGCGGAGGACTGCGGGCCGGACGCCGGCTGGTGGGAGGCGGACGTCACCGACACCGACTCGCTGCAGGCTGCGGTCGAGGCGATCGCCGAGCGCTACGGCCGGATCGACGTGGTGATGGCGAACGCCGGGATCGCCGCGCCGGGCTTCAGCCGGAGCATGGACCCGAAGGTCTGGGAGCGCGTTCTGGACGTCGACCTGATCGGCGTCTGGCGCACAGTTCACCTGACGCTGCCGTACCTGCTGGAGAGCAAGGGTTATCTGCTGCTCGTCTCGTCCCTCGCCGCGATCGTGCACATCCCGGGCCTCGCGTCGTACAACGTGTCCAAGGCCGGGGTCGAGGCGATGGGCGACACGCTGCGGCCGGAGCTGAAGCACCTCGGCGTCCGGGTCGGCGTCGCGCACATGACGTTCGTCGATACCGACATGGTGCGCGGGGTCGACGCGCACCCGGTGTTCGGCAAGGTCCGGACCGGGATCCCGGGAGTGGGCAAGACGTACTCGCTGGAGTTCGCTGTGGACAAGTTCGTCGAGGGCATCAGAAAACGCTCTCGTACCGTTCACGTGCCGGGCTGGATCGGCGCGCTCAAGGTGTTCCGCTGGGTGATCCCGCACGTCATCGAGGCCGGTTCGCGGTTCAGTGTGCCGAAAGCGGACGCGGCCGCGTTGGCCGACGTCCAGGCGCGTGGTGCCGCGGAGTCCTCGCGACCGAGCGGCGCTGGCGGGCTCGCGGACGCTGAGGCTGCGCAAAAGTGAGCGCAGAAGTGAACGCCGAGATGAGCCGCGAGTACGACGTTGTTCTGCTGGGCGCGAGCGGGTTCACGGGAGCGCTCACTGCAGAGTATCTGGAGAAGAACGCGCCGGAAGGGCTGCGCTGGGCTGTTGCCGGACGCAACAAACAGAAGCTCGAGCGGTTCGGCCGGGACATCCTGGTCGCGGACGTCACCGACCCGAACTCGCTGCGGGAACTCGCCGAGTCCACCAAGGTCGTCGCCACCACGGTCGGCCCGTACGTCGAGTACGGCGAGCTGCTCGTCGCCGCGTGCGCGGAGGCCGGGACCGGGTATCTCGATCTCACCGGTGAGCCGGAGTTCCTGGATCGGGTGTACGTGCGGTACCACGAGCGCGCGACGCAGACCGGCGCGCGGATCATCCACGCGTGCGGCTTCGACTCGATCCCTTACGACCTCGGCGTGCAGTACACGGTCGAGCAACTTCCGGAGAACGTGCTCATCCAGGTCGACGGGCTGCTCCGCGCCGGTGGACGGCCGTCCGGTGGCACGTTCCACACCGCGATCACCGCGTTCTCGCGGCCGAAGCAGAACCTGGACGCACATCGCGCGCGGCGCGCGGCCGAGCCTCGGCCGGCGGACCGGAGGGCGCGAGGGGTTGCCGGCAGGATCCACCGCCAGCAAGGGTTCTGGGCGGTTCCGTTGCCGACGATCGATCCGCAGATCGTCGGGTACTCGGGCCGGCTGCTCGAGCGCTACGGGCCGGACTTCCGCTACTCGCACTACGCCGCCGTGAAGCATCTCCCGACTGTTGCCGCAGGCATCGGTGGGGTCGGTCTGCTGATCGCGGCCGCCCAGATCCCGCCGGTTCGGAACGCCTTGCTGAGCCGGCTCCTGCCTGGTGACGGACCGAGCGCGGAACGGCGGGCGCAGTCCTGGTTCAACGTGCGGTTCGTCGGACGCGGCGGCGGCAAGCAGGTGATCACGGAGGTCGCAGGCCGGGACCCCGGGTACGACGAGACCGCGAAGATGCTCGGAGAGAGCGCGCTGTGTCTGGCGCTCGACGACCTGCCGGAAACCGCCGGCCAAACCACGACGGCCGCGGCCATGGGCCCCGCTCTGCGCGAGCGTCTGGTGAAAGCGGGGCTGACCTTTGCCACCCTCGAAGTCGACAGCTACTAGCCCCGACGGCACCACCCTCGCCGTCTACAACTACGCCAACCGCGGCGGACCGGTGCTGATCTGCGTGCACGGGTACCCGGACAATGCGTCGCTCTGGGAGCCGGTGGCCGAGTTGCTGGCCGACGAATTCCAGGTGGTTGCGTACGACGTTCGTGGCGCCGGCGACTCGGACCATCCGACCAGCACGGCGGCGTACGCACTGGATCGCCTGCAAGAGGACTTCCGTGCGGTCATCGACCAGGTATCGCCTGACCAGCCGGTGCATGTCCTGGCCCACGACTGGGGCTCCATCCAGGCCTGGCATTTCGTCACCGCCCCGGACCTGCAACCCCGCATCGCCTCCTTCACGTCCATTTCCGGACCGTCACTCGATCACGCCGGTTTCTTCCTCAGAAAACGCTCTCTCGCCTCTCTCAGGCAGTTGCTGCACTCCTGGTACATCTTCTACTTCCACATCCCGTGGCTCCCCGAGCTCGGCTGGCGCAAGGGCTGGGCGCACCGCGCGTTCAACCGCCTCGAGAAGCAGCACGCGGACGACAACCGCTCTCTCGGCGACTACGTGAACGGCATCAAGCTGTACCGCGCGAACGTCCTCCCACGGCTCCTCCGCCCGGCGCAACGGCGTACCGACGTACCCGTGCTGGCGGTGTCACCAGATGCCGACCCGTTCGTCACCACGCCGCTACAGACCGACGTCGCACGCTGGGCCCCGAACCTCACGGTCAAGGTGATCAGGGGTGGCCACTGGATGCCCCGGAACGATCCCGGACTTGTCGCCCAGTTGGTGCTGGAACACACCGGCCAGGTGGCACGCTGGGAGACATGAAGACGCTCCTCAACCTGATCTGGCTCGTACTGGCCGGGTTCTGGCTGGCGGTCGGTTACGCGGTCGCCGGGATCATCTGCTGCGTGCTGATCGTCACGATCCCGTTCGGGATCGCGTCGTTCCGGATCGCGGCGTACACGCTGTGGCCGTTCGGGCGGACCATCGTGGACAAGCGCAGCGCCGGCGCGGGCGCGCTGCTCGGCAACCTGATCTGGATCGTGGTCGCGGGCTGGTGGCTGGCGCTCGGCCACCTGAGCACCGGTATCGCGTTGTGCCTGACGGTGATCGGCATCCCGCTCGGCGTCGCGAACTTCAAGCTGATCCCGGTCTCGCTGGTGCCGCTCGGCAAGCACATCGTGCCGACGAACCAGCCGTTCGCGTGAGGTCGCTGACCGCCCTCATCCGCCGTCCGAGCCCGCGCCTGGCCGAGGGCCTCGTCACACACATCGAACGCACGCCGGTCGACCTCGAGCTCGCCGCGACGCAGTGGCAGCAGTACGTCGACGCGCTGCACCGCAGCGGCTGGTCCACGGTCGAGGTACCGCCGATCGACGAGTGCCCGGACAGCGTTTTCGTCGAGGACACGATGGTGGTGTACGGCGACCTCGCGGTGATCGCCCGCGCCGGCGCCGACGAACGGCGCCCCGAGGCCGCGGCCGCCGAGGAGACCGTTGCGAAGCAGGGCTACCGGATCGCTCACGTCACCGATCCCGGCACGCTCGACGGCGGCGACGTACTCAAGATCGGCTCGACGATCTATGTCGGACAGGGCGGACGGACGAACGCCCACGGCATCGAGCAACTGCGCGACGCGTTCGCTCCACTCGGCGCCGACGTACGCGCTGTGCCGGTGCGGAAGGTGCTGCACCTGAAGTCGGCTGTCACGGCGCTGCCCGACGGGACGGTGATCGGGTACGAACCGCTCGTCGACGACCCGTCGGCATTCGACAGCTTCCGGCCCGTGCCCGAGGAGGCCGGCGCGCACGTCGTACTGCTGGGAGAGGATCAGTTGCTGATGGCCGCGTCGGCGCCCAGGTCCGCGGAGTTGTTCGCGGAGCTCGGCTACACGCCCGTCGTCGTGGACATCAGTGAGTTCGAGAAGCTCGAAGGATGCGTCACATGCTTGTCGGTGCGCCTTCGCCGGTGAGCACCCGGCGTGCCACCTGGGCGAGTTGCACCTCGCGCTTCTTCCCGCGCCCTTCGGCGAGCTCGCACGCCTCCGCCAGCGCCGCGCGATAGACCGCTGTGTCCGGATGCCCGGGCGTCGCGTCGCGAACCACCTGCGTCAGCGCTTCGAGCGCCTCCGAGATGTCGCCGCACGCGAGCAACGCCCGGCCCAACGCGGCACGGTCGCGCACCACCTGCGGATCCCGGGCCAGGAGGCTGTCCTCGTCGACGGCAACGATGTCCGCGAGCAGTTGTGCCTCTGACCGCGGTCCGCCGACCATCAGCCGCGCACCGGTCGCGGCCTCGGTCGCCGCCCGGGTCAGCTCGTGATGAGTCCCGAACACCTCCGTCAGCTGCGGCGTCAGCAGCTCGAACCACGCGATCGCGCGCCCGTAGTTCCTGGTAGCCAGCAACCCTTGCGCCACGCGGAGCCGAACCCGCAACGTGGCCGGGTCGTCGGCCGCCAGCACCTTCTCGCGCTCGGTCAGAGCCGACTGGTAGAACGGCAGCGCCTGGCCCGGCTCGTGCTCGTCCCAGAACGCCTCGGCCTGCTTGTACGCCGGGTCCGCGTCGAGCTCCGGATGACCGGCGATCGCCGACAGCGGCTCCCGCCGTACGACGGTTTGCACGGGCAGCGTGACCACCTTCCGGCCGACGTACGTGCGCCCGCCGGTCGGGATGATCCGGAACTGGCCGACCTTCGAGACCGGCAACCACAGCACGGTGTTGTAGAGCGTCCGCACCGACGACCCGCAGTTCTCGCACACGTCGCGGTGGCCGTAGAACCGGCTGCCCATCGGCCCTGCTGTCTCGGCTGCCCAGGCCTGCGAGGACGCCGTACATGGTGCACAGAACGGGTAGACCCCCCGCCGTTCCTCATTCATTCGACACATTCTGGTTGGTTTCGGGTCCTTCGTCTGCATCCGCACCGACGATTCGCACTTTTGTCAGGGCCGGATCGTCGATCGCGAAGGTTCGGACCGGGCCTGGTGGCGTGTCGGCGGTCTCGAACCGGACCGTGACGCGGCCCCGTCCCGAGCCCCACACCCAGCCGCGGCCGTGGTCGGGGTGTGCGACGTCCTGCCCGGGATGGAAGCCGAGCTGGTCGCGCGGTCTGGCCGGCAGCTCGACCACCTCGATCGGGTTCTCGGCGTGCTCGCCCTCGGTGAACAGGTCGTCCTGGATCCAGTCGGCGAGTGACGAGACGCCTACACCGAGCAATCGGATACCGCCGCCGATGTCGCTCTCCTCGAGCAGCCGGCGCGCAACCCGCGCGACGACCCGCGGGTCGTCGGTCGGTCCGGCCAAGGTCGACGAGCGGGTGTGTGTGGTGAAGTCGTGCATCCGCGTCTTGACCGTCACCGTCCGGCCGGACAGTTGCGCCTTCTGCAGGCGCTCGGCGACGCGGTGCGCCATCCGGTCGCCGATCGCGGTCAGCAGCGCGCGGTCGATGATGTCGGTCTCGAAGGTGTCCTCGACGCTGACCGACTTGGTCTCCCGATCGCTCACGACGGGCCGGTCGTCGGCCGCGACCGCGAGCCGGTGCAGGCTGGTGCCGTGCGCGGATCCGACCTGGCGGATCAACTCGTCCTCGTCGAGCTGCTGCAGGTCCGCGACGGTGCGGACGCCGGCCATGCTCAGCCGCTGCGCGGTGGCCGGCCCGACGCCCGGGATCACCGTGACCTGCATCGGCGCGAGGAACTCGGCCTCGGTGCCGGCCGGTACGACGACCACGCCGTCGGGCTTGTCCAGATCGCTGGCGATCTTCGCGATCAGCTTCGACGTACCCGCACCGACCGACGCGGTCAGCCCGCCGGACACCTTGTGGATCGCTGCCTTGAGGTCGTCGGCGATCGCCTGCACGTCCTCGACCGTCAGCCCGGTCAGCCCGCTCGCCGCCAGATCGATGAACGCCTCGTCCAGCGACAGCGGCTCGACCAGCGGCGACAGCGTCCGCATCTCGGCCATCACAGCCCGGCTGCTCTGCCGGTAGACCTCGAAGCGCGGACTCAGGTACGCCGCGTGCGGGCAACGGGATCGCGCCTCGGCGGTCGACATCGCCGAGCGCACGCCGTACTTGCGCGCCTCGTACGACGCCGTCGACACGACTCCGCGCACGCCGATGCCGCCGACGACCACGGGCTTGCCCCGCAGTGACGGCTTGTCCCGCTGCTCGACGGCCGCGAAGAACGCGTCCAGATCGACGTGCAGCACCGACGGATCCCCTCGCACCGCTCCAGTGTCCCTGCCATCACCGACAATTTCCGGCATGACCTTCCCCGAGCAGTGGGACGACGGAACCGACCCGTCCAGCCCCGAGCACCAGATCCATTGGTACGACGACCGCACCGCAATCATCCGCCAGTCGCTCCGGACCAACTTCGAGGGCCCGTTCCTCTACCTCCTGCTCGGCGACGAGCGCGCCCTGCTGCTCGACACCGGCACCGGGCACGTGAAGCTACGGCCGCTGATCGAGGAGCTGGCGGGGGAGCGGGAGCTGGTCGTCGCGCACACCCACGGCCACGGCGACCACGTGGGCGGCGACGGCGAGTTCGACAAGCCCGTCGGCCGGTCCGCTGAGGAGGTCGCGACGTACTTCGGGTTCGCCGACTGGCCGAACGGCGTGGTGCAGGTCGACCTCGGCGGGCGGGTTCTCGACGTCGTGCCGATCCCGGGCCACCATGCGTCGCACATCGCGGTGTACGACCGGAGCACCCGGATCCTGTTCAGCGGCGACTCGCTCTACCCGGGGCGGCTGTACGTCTTCGACTGGCCCGCGTTCCGGGCGAGCGTCGCGCGGCTGGCCGAGTTCGTTGCTGACGGCAATCCGGTCGAGTGGATCCTCGGCGCGCACATCGAGCTGACGAGCCAGGCGGGGCAGGACTACGAGATGGGGGCCGACAAGCACCCCGGCGAGCACGTGCTCCAGCTGCGTCCCGACGTACTGTCCGAGCTCGCCGGCGTACTGGCCGAGGCGGGGGAGGAGCCGGTGCGGATCGAGCGCGACCACTTCATCGTCTACCCGGTCTGAGTCCACCACGCGATTGCGCCGTACACGAACGGGCACCTTCAGGCACACTGAGCGGAAGAGCCACCAGGGGAGGCGCTGATGGGTGAGGAAGTCGACCGGGTCGAGTTCACCCGGGCGGACCGGACCGCGTTCCGCGGGCAGGTCCATCGCAATCTGGACGCCTTCGCGCGGATGCTGCGCGAGGACCGGTTCGCCCCCGACCGGCCGATGACCGGGATCGAGATCGAGCTGAACCTGGTCGACGAGTTGTGCGACCCGGCGTTCAAGAACACCGAGGTGCTGAGCGCGATCGAGGACGACGCGTTCCAGACCGAGCTCGGCCAGTTCAACATCGAGATCAACGTGCCGCCCGGCCAGATCGACGGACTCGGTCTGGACAACATGGAGTCGAGCATCCGGGACAGCCTGAACGCCGCCGAGGACAAGGCCGCCCGGACCGGCTCGTCGATGGTGGTGATCGGCATCCTGCCGACGCTGCTCACCGAGCACATCCGCCGCGACGCACTCAGCACCAACCCGCGGTACGCGCTGCTCAACGACCAGATCTTCGCCGCCCGCGGCGAGGACGTGCAGATCTCCATCGACGGTATCGAACGGCTGCAGGTCACCGCGGACAGCATCGTCCCCGAGGCGGCGTGTACGTCGACGCAGTTCCACCTCCAGGTCACGCCGGAGGCATTCCCGAAGTACTGGAACGCTGCACAGGCGATCTCCGGCGTCCAACTCGCGGTCGGCGCGAACTCGCCGTTCCTGTTCGGCAAGGAGCTGCTCCGCGAAACCCGGATCGCGTTGTTCGAACAGGCCGCCGACACGCGCACGCACGAACTGAAGACGCAGGGCGTCCGCCCGCGGGTCTGGTTCGGCGAACGATGGATCACCTCGATCTTCGACCTTTTCGAGGAGAACTCGCGATACTACCCGGCGCTGTTGCCGGTCACCTCCGACGAGGATCCGATCGCGGTCCTGGACCGCGGTGACACGCCGGCCCTTTCGGAGTTGCGGCTGCACAACGGGACGATCTATCGCTGGAACCGGCCCGTGTACGACGTTGTCCGGGAGAAGCCGCATCTGCGCGTGGAGAATCGTGTCCTGCCGGCCGGACCGACCGTCGTCGACACGATTGCCAACGGCGCCTTCTATTTCGGCCTGGTCCGCGCGCTGGCCGACGACGAGCGGCCGATCTGGTCGCAGATGTCGTTCAGCGCCGCCGAGGAGAACTTCCACGCCGCGGCCCGCAACGGGATCGAGGCAGAGGTGTTCTGGCCCGGCGTGGGTACGGCGCGCGCGACCGAACTCGTGCTAAGACGCCTTCTCCCGTTGGCGGTTCGGGGCCTCGACGCCTGGGGCGTGGACGTCGCCGTACGGGACCGGCTGCTCGGGATCATCGAGCAGCGCTGCCTCACCGGCCGCAACGGCGCGTCGTGGCAGGCCGACGAGTTCCACCGCCTGTATACAAAGGGATCGCACGGCCGCAAGGACGCGCTGCGCGAGATGCTCCGCCGGTACCGCGACCACATGCACGACAACACGCCGGTGCACGAATGGCCGGTGGACTGAACCGGTTCGTACGCCGGCGTACGCAGGACAACGTAGGACAGTGGGGGACCGCATGGCGGCGGAACCCCGGTCCTTCTGGCGGAACCTCTTCGCGCTTGCCCAAGGCAACGGGATCGACGGTTTCCGGGCGAGTTCGATAACGACCCGGACTACAGGGGTGGCGCATTTGGTGACAGCCCTGCAAAGGTGTGGCAACTGGAAGGTTAGGCGGGCCCGCCGCGGGTAGGACCCGGGCACCGGCAGCCCTCCGTCACCGGTGCGACACAACAGGTGGAAATGCAGCGGATGCCGACCGCGGTCGGGAGCAGTATCGTTCGAGACGGGTCGACACACACCCGGAGGTGAGGCAGGGCGATGACGACCATCGTCGTGGGTTATGTGCCGAAGGCGGAAGGCCGTGCGGCTCTTCGGCGAGCAGCGGAGGAAGCGACGCTGCGCGACGCGAAGTTGGTAGTGGTGAACTCGCACCGGGGCGGACGCAGCTTCGACAGCGACGAGGCTGCGGCGAGTGACGCCGCTTTGACGGAAGTACGGGAGCAGCTCGACTCGACCGGCGTGCCGTATGAGGTGCGGCAGCTGGTGCGTGGCCTGGACCCGGCGGAGGACCTGGTGGCCGTCGCCGAGCAGGTGCATGCGGAGTTCATCGTGATCGGGCTGCGGCGCCGGTCCCCGGTCGGCAAGCTCATCCTCGGCAGCAACGCGCAGCGGGTGCTGCTCGACGCTCCGTGTCCGGTGCTGGCCGTGAAGGCCGAGCCTGAGTTGTCTGAAGGGGAGGAGGACTGAGGTGACTTCGACACGCAGCAGAAAGCTGTGCCTGGCGCAGCAGCCCGACGCCGACGAGATGCTGAGCAGAGATCCGTTCGCCCTGCTGGTGGGCATGCTGCTCGACCAGCAGATTCCGATGGAGCGGGCGTTCGCCGGCCCGGTCGCGATCTCGAAGCGGATGATCGGTCCGTTCGATCCGTCCACGGTCGCGCACTACGACCCGGACGCGTTCGTCGAGGTGGTCGCCGGCCCGCCGGCCGTGCACCGCTTCCCGACCGCGATGGCCGCCCGGATCCAGACGCTGGCCAAGCATCTGGACGACCACTACGCAGGGAACGCTTCGGGCCTGTGGTCCGACGTCAAGTCGGGGGACGACCTGCTGGCCAGGCTGTCGGCGCTGCCGGGGTTCGGCGCGCAGAAGGCGAAGATCTTCGTCGCGCTGCTCGGCAAGCAGCTGAAGGTCCGGCCGCGCGGCTGGCGCGAGGCCTCGGAGCCGTACGGCGAGGACGGCGCGTTCAAGTCGGTCGCCGACGTGATCGACGTGGCGTCGCTGGTCAAGGTGCGGCAGTTCAAGCAGGAGCAGCAGATGGTCCGGCAGCGGGTGGTGGCACGTCCACTGCGGCAGACCCGCAACGGGTGAGACGATCGACGGCAGCGGCCCCCCTGAAATGACGTCGGCGGGGGGTCGCGGCACGCAGGGGCTTGGTTCGCGGATTACAATGGACTGTTGCCGCCGCCTGACCAGCGAGCAGCCGCGAACCGCAGTACCCAAAGACTCAGCAACACAACGCCGTACCGTCGTACAAACCCTGCGTCAGACGAGAGGTAATTCGTGTCGTCCAGCTCGTCCGAGAATCTTCCCGCCGAGCCGGCCTGGACCGTGGCCGCCACGGCCCGTAGCACGGCTCCGAGGACCAGCGCCCGAGTGACCGACCCCGCTGCCAAGAAGGCGGCCGCGAAGAAGGCGGCGGTGAAGGCCGCCGGCACCAAGGAGGACGGTATCCCCGCGAAGAAGGCCGCTGCCAAGAAGGCTCCGGCGAAGAAGGCAGTGTCCGAGGCGGGTCTGGCGATCGACCCGAAGACCGGGAAGCCGCGCGCGCTCGACGAAGTGGACGAGTCCGACTTCAGCCCGGAAGCGGTGAAGCCCCTGGAGAAGGAGCTCACCGAGGACCAGGGCTTCATCGTCTCCGAGGCCGACGAGACCGACGAGCCCGAGCAGCAGGTGATGGTCGCCGGCGCCACCGCGGACCCGGTCAAGGACTACCTGAAGCAGATCGGTAAGGTCCCGCTGCTGAACGCCGAGCAGGAGGTCGAGCTCGCCAAGCGGATCGAGGCCGGCCTGTTCGCGGAGGAGCAGATCGCCGACGAGACCGCCAAGCTCAAGGAGAAGGTCCGCGACGAGTACGAGTGGATCTCCGAGGACGGCCGGCGCGCCAAGAACCACCTGCTCGAGGCCAACCTGCGCCTGGTGGTGTCGTTGGCCAAGCGCTACACCGGCCGCGGCATGCTGTTCCTGGACCTGATCCAGGAGGGCAACCTCGGTCTGATCCGCGCGGTGGAGAAGTTCGACTACACCAAGGGCTACAAGTTCTCGACGTACGCGACCTGGTGGATCCGGCAGGCGATCACCCGCGCGATGGCCGACCAGGCCCGCACCATCCGGATCCCGGTGCACATGGTCGAGGTCATCAACAAGCTGGCCCGCGTCCAGCGGCAGATGCTGCAGGACCTCGGTCGCGAACCCACTCCGGAAGAGCTCGCCAAGGAGCTCGACATGACCCCGGAGAAGGTCATAGAGGTGCAGAAGTACGGTCGCGAGCCGATCTCGCTGCACACGCCGCTCGGTGAGGACGGCGACTCCGAGTTCGGTGACCTGATCGAGGACTCCGAGGCGATCGTGCCGGCCGAGGCGGTCTCGTTCACGCTGCTCCAGGAGCAGCTGCACGCGGTCCTCGACACGCTGTCCGAGCGAGAGGCCGGCGTGGTGTCGATGCGGTTCGGTCTGACCGACGGTCAGCCGAAGACGCTCGACGAGATCGGCAAGGTGTACGGCGTGACCCGCGAGCGGATCCGCCAGATCGAGTCCAAGACCATGTCGAAGCTCCGGCACCCGTCGCGGTCCCAGGTGCTCCGCGACTACCTGGACTGATGTCATGACGCAGTGGATCGCCGGCGTGGTCGCGTCGGTGATCCCTGTGTTCGACACGGCTTCACTGGCCGCCGCCGTGCTCACGGCGGCGGCTTTGCTGTTGGCGCTGGTCGTGGTCGCGCGGACGTCCGCACGCTGGTCCGTGCACACGGCCGCACCGCTGCTCGCGCGAGCCACCTCGGTCCGGGATCGCGCCGAGCAGACCGTGTTCCTGCGGCTGCGCGATCCTGACGCGGCCGGTCGATCACGCCCACGAGCACCGGGACGGTAGCGCTCCACCTCGCTACCTGTTCCTACACACTCGTGGAGTTCTGCTGTGCCTTCCTTTCTGGAGGCACCGGTCGCCGGTGCCTATCACTTGCTCACGTCCCTCGTCGCAGCCCTCGAACCACTCACCGGTGCGTACGCCGCGGTCATCGCGATCGTGCTGTGCACCCTCGCCGTACGGCTGTCCCTCGTCCCGCTGAGCGTGCGGGCGCACCGCGGCATGAAGGCCCGCGCCGAGTTGATGCCGCAGCTGAAACAGTTGACTGAGCGGCATCGCGACAACCCGGAACGCCTGCAGCGTGAGATCGCGAAACTGCAGACGGAGTCCGGTACGTCGATGTTCGCGGGCTTCCTGCCGATGCTCGCGCAGCTGCCGTTCTTCTGGCTGATGTACACGCTGTTCTCGCGGACCATGGTCGCGGGGGAGTCGAACCAGCTCATCAGCGGCAACCTGCTCGGCGCTCCACTCGGCGTGCACTGGCCGATCCTCACCGGCACCCCGGCGTACATCGTGATCGCGGTACTACTCGCCGTCGTCGCATGGTTCTCGGCGCGACTCCAACTACGCCAGCTGGACGGGTCAGCGAGCACGCTGTCCCGACGCCTCGCCCGACTCCTGCCCTTCGGCACGCTGGTGACAGCCGCCTTCGTACCCCTCGCGGCCGGCCTCTATCTACTGACCACCACCACCTGGACGCTCGCCGAACGCACGATCCTGCAGCGCTAGGGCTATTGCCAGGTTGGGGAGGGTTGCGTCCCGGATCGGGCGGGAAACTCTCCCCAACCTCGGTCGGCGCACCCTCGCGCGCGCCGGGTGGCGTGTTGGGGGACCGCCAGGCCATCACAATCTCGTGCCGGCGTGCCTCGTGAGGCGGAGACGCCTCGGCCACAGGGGATTGTGATGGCCTGGCGGTCCGATCCGCGTTCTGTTACCGTCTTTATTAAAGCCGGTTCCATAATGGGTTGGGGTCGATGGATACTGCACGCGGCGCCGCTCAGGCGGAGCGGTCTGCGAATCAGGTCGCGTGTCTGCGGCTCCTCGCCGACGCCGACGAGGCGCGCACGGTCGGGGCGATCAGCGAGGGGACCGGCCTGTCGCGACCGACTGTGCACGCCGTCCTGGACGATCTCCTCGAGACCGGGCTGGTCGAGGCGACCAGCCCTGCGACGGCGGGGCCGGGCCGGCCTGCCCGTGCGTTCCGGTTCGCCCGCGAAACCGGGCTCGTCGCCGGCGTCGACCTCGGTCCCCGCGGAGCACGCGCGATCATCTGCGACCTGTCCGGCCGCCGCGTCGGATACGCCGAGGTATCGCCCGACACCCGAGCGGACCTCTCGCTGATCCCCCGCGCCCTACAAGCCGCAGCCAACTCGCCCGACCCCGACCACCGCGCAGCAGGCGCGCCTGCCACCTCACAAACCCCCGTGCTTCGCGCGCAGGATGCGTCCGTCACCTCACAAGCCCCTGTGCTTCGCGCGCAGGGTGCGTCCGTCACCTCATACGACCCCGTGCTTCGTGGGCCGGATGCGCCTGTGACCTCACACGACCTCGCGCCGACCGCCTCGCTCGATCTTGGGCGGTTGCGGGCGGTTGGGGTGGGGCTGCCGGGGGTGATCGAGGCGGACGGGCGGTTGCGGGCGAGTCTGGCGATGCCGGACCTGGTGGGACTGCCTGTCGCGGAGTTGGTGGCGAAGGAGCTCGGGCAGCCGATCGTCGTGGACAACGACATCAAGCTAGCGGCGCTAGCGGAACAACGCGGCGGTGCGGGCCGTGGGTACTCCGACGTCGTCTACCTCCAGATCGGTCACCGGCTGTCCGTATCGATCGTCCTGAACGGAGTCATCAGGCAGGGCCGCCACCGGCTCGCGGGTGAGCTCGGCGCCCAGCGCGGCATGCGTTGGACGCGCAACGCGCAACGCGGGCAGTTGGTTTGGTCCGTGCGGCCGACCAGCGCGGAGGTGCTGAGTGCAGCCGCCGCGGGCGACGCCGACGCGCAGGCGGAGGTCGAGGACTTCTGCGCGCAGATCGCCGGTCGGATCGCGACCGTGCTGCTGGTCGTCGATCCGGAGGTCGTGGTCGTGCGGGGCGGAGCTCTGCAGGACAGCGGCGCGCTGCTTCGTCCGCTCGCCGCAGCGGTGGAGCAGGAATTGGTCTTCCCCGAACGTCCGCCCTTCGTCGCCTCGGCTCTGGGGCGCGAGGCGGTGGTGCTCGGGGCGGTAGGCAATGCGTTCGACCGGTGCAGCTCAGGTATCTACGGTGTCCACGACTACCCGAGTCCGTGGCACCACATCACTCATGAACTCGAGAGGACCACGCAGTGAAGCTAGGAGTCAGCTCGTATTGCTTCCGCCAGCTCATGACGAGCGGCGAGATGGACCTGATCGCGGTCCTGGACTGGGTCGCGGCCTCGTCGGCCGGGCACATCGAGGTCGCCGCGATGGACGGCGAGTACTACCTGGAGAACGAGAACGTCGTCCGCGACACGGCGAAGCACGCCGAGGAGATCGGCGTACCGATCGTGAACTACCTGGTCAGCGGCGATCTGCGGACCGCTGACACCGAGGAGATCGACCGCCTTCGCAAGCAGCTGGACGTCGCGCACCGGTTCGGCGCGCGGATCTTCCGGCACGACGTCGCGCCGTGGGCGTGGCGTGAGCAGGATCCGGGTGAGTTCGAGTCGACCTTCGCGAAGGTCGTCGAGGGCTGCCGGGCGGTCGCCGACCACGCCGCGGACCTGGGCATCGTGTCGACGATCGAGAACCACGGCTTCTTCATGAACGGCAGCGACCGGCTGGCCCGGCTCGTATACGCCGTGGACCGCCCGAACTTCCGGGTCACGCTCGACCTCGGCAACGGCCTGTGTGTCGGCGAGGTGCCCGGCAAGACGGCGGCCGGCCTGATCGACGTCGCGGCGTCGATCGGCGTGAAGGACTTCCACATCCGCCGTTCGGCGGGAGACGGCTGGCTCAAGACGCTGGCCGGCGACTACCTGCTCGGCACGGTGACGGGCCACGGCGACGTGGACGTGGCCGGCCTGCTCGCACTGGCCGCGACCAAGCCCGACGTACCGGTGAGCCTGGAGTTCGAGGGCATGGAGGCACCGCTGCCGGCCATCGAGCGCTCGCTCGCGAACATTCTTCGACTGACGGAAGGCATTGCCTGATATGACGACGCGAATTGCGGTGATCGGGCTCGGCACCATCGCTGTCGAGCACCTGAGCGCGTACCAGAAGAACCCCCAGGCCGAGCTCGTCGCCGTGTGCGACGTGGACCTCGAGCGGGCGAAGGCCCGCGCCGAGCAGTTCGGCGTGGACCGGGTGACCGGCGACGCCGAGGAGATCTTCTCGGACCCGGGCATCGACGCGGTGAGCGTGTGCGTACCGAACACGCTGCACGCCCCGATCGCCGAGGCGGCGCTGCGGGCCGGCAAGAACGTCCTGGTCGAGAAGCCGATGACCGTGACGGTGCCCGAGGCCGAGGCGCTGGTGAAGGCGGTCGAGGAAACCGGGAAGGCGCTGCAGATCGGGTACGTACGGCGGTATGCGCCGAACGCGCTGGTGACGAAGCGGTTCCTGGACGCGGGCGAGTTCGGTGCCATCTACGCGGCCCGGGCCACGCTCTTGCGGACGGCCGGCAACCCCGGCGGCTGGTTCGGTGACGTGGAGCTGTCCGGCGGCGGTCCGCTGATCGATCTCGGCGTACACATCATCGACCTGTGCTGGTACCTGATGGGGATGCCGAAGCCGGTGTCCGCGTCCGGTGCGACGTTCGCGCCGTTGGGTGCCCGCGACAACATCCAGAACCTGACCCGGTACAAGGCCGCGTCGGCGGCGCGGCCGAACACGGTCGAGGACTACGCGACCGCGCAGATCCGCTTCGAGGGCGGGGCGGTCCTCGACGTGGACACGTCGTACTCGCTGCATGCGCGCAACGAGATCAGCGTCCGGATCCACGGCGAGAAGGGCGGTGCGGAGATCGAGCCCGAGCTGCTGATGGTCACCGAACTGCACGACACGCTGCTGCACATCCAGCCGCAGATCGACTCGCTCGGGTTCGACTTCCGGGTCGGGTTCGCGAACCAGATCGACCACTTCCTGCAGATCTGCCGCGGCGAGATCCCGGCCGACGCGACCGCGGAGCAGGGCCTGGAGATGGCCCGCATGCTGTCCGCGATCTACGAGTCCGCGAAGAGCGGCGCCGAGGTCAAGATCGCCCGCTGACGGTTCGGTTGCCCGGGCTGCTGACCCCGGGCAACCACCCCGGGCAACCACTCCCGGGGTGAGGGGCGGTGGGTGGTGAGGGGTTCGGGCTTTAGTCGAGTAGGGCTGTGGTGAGGGAGTTGGCGTTGGCTTCGAGCCAGGTTTGGCGGGCGCGGATCTTGTCGCCTACTCCTTCGGTCCACATGCGTTGCCAGCCGCCGCCGAGGGTTTCGGCGCGGTACTTCATGGTGTGCCAGGCGCGCTCGTTCAAGCCGATCGTGAGTTCCAGCGCGCGGGCGCGGTCGGTGGGGGAGAGGTCGTAGGCGTCGGCGAGGAGCCGGCAGCGGTGCGGGCGGTCGAGGCCGCGGAACTCGGGGTCGAGGTCGGGTTCGGCGCCGAGTGGGGCCCACCACAGCATCAGGTTCACGAACTCACGGGCCCGGCTCACCGGGCGGGCGAGGTCGAAGTCGATCAGGGCGTACGCGCAACCTTCCCGGAAGACCACGTTCTCCGGCGTGACGTCCTGGTGCCCGACCAGCTCCGGCGGATCGTTCAGGTCCGGCAACCCGGGCGGCTCGATCGGCGCGGGCAGGTTCTCCGGGATGCCGAAGCCCTCGACCGCGTCGTCGTACGCACGCAGCAATCGCGCGACCGAGACCATCCGGTCCTCGTCCGCGATCCACGGCGGCCGCGGGCGGCCCGCGACCTCGCCCTCGACGTACGTGAGCGCCTGGCGGCCGGCCGAGTCGATGCCGAGGAAGCGCGGTGCGCCGTCGAACCCGACCTTCTCCAGGTGCAGCAGGACGTCCTGGACAAGTTCGGCGCGTTCACCGGGCGGCCGCCGTACCGTGTCGCCGACGCGCACCAGGCCTTCGGTCACGTCGCCGCCGAGCAGCGGACTCTCTTCGCCGTCCTCGATCACTCAAAGCCTCATTCCACTGGGTGAAACGTTTGTCTGCACAAAGAAGAGGCGCAGGGTAATGTGCCACGATCCGCACTCGATCGGAGGCACACAGTGACCGCCACCTCTGTGAAAGCTCCACCCGGAGCCAGCCGTACGAGGTACCTGATCCTAGGGCTCGCGTTCGTCGGGCTCTCACTGAATTACCTGGACCGCGCGAACCTCAGCGTCGCGCTGCCGTTCATCCAGGACGATCTGCATCTTGACCTGAGCAACGCCGAGAAGGGTCTGATCCTCGGCGCGTTCTTCTGGGCGTACGACGGGGCGATGCTCGCGGCGGGCTGGTTCGCCGACAAGGTGGGTTCGCGGAAGGCGTTCACGTTCGCCGCGCTGTGGTGGAGCGTCGTCACCGCGCTGACGCCGCTGGCGCGCGGGTTCTGGTCGTTGTTCGCGTTTCGGTTCGCGCTCGGTGCGGGGGAGGCGCCGGCGTACCCGAGTGCGACCAAGGCCGCGTCGCGGTGGTTCCCGGCGCACGAGCGGGCGTTCGCGAGCGCGGTCATCGACTCGGGTTCGCGGGTCGGGACGGTGTTGTCGCTGCCGGTCGTGACCGGGCTGATCGCGTTGGTGAGCTGGCACTTCTCGTTCGTCGTCCTCGGCGTGCTCGGGATCATGCTCGCGGCGGTCTGGTACTGGTACTACCGCGACCCGATGGAGCACAAGCACGCGAACGCCGAGGAACGCGACTACATCGTGTCGAACGGTGCGCGGCTCGACGAGAACGACAGCGAGGCCGCGGCGCAGGTGCGGTGGCGGGACCTGTTCCGGTACCGGACGATCCGCGGGATGATGCTCGGCTTCTTCTGCCTGAACTTCGTCATCTACTTCTTCCTCACCTGGTTCCCGTCGTACCTGAAGGACGCCCGCGGGCTCGACCTGAAGGAGCTCGGGACGCTCGGGACACTGCCCGGGATCACCGCGATCGCCGGCGGGTGGATCGCGGGCATCGTCGCCGACCGGCGGATCCGGGCGGGCGCGGACGTGACGCGGGTGCGGAAGACCGTGATGGTGGGTGGGCTGCTCGGCGGTGCGGCGATCGTGTTCGCGGCGCCGGCGAAGTCGGTGTACGTCGCGTTGCTGTTCCTGGCGATCTCGTACGCGAGCCTGGCGATCGCGGCGACGGGGATCTGGTCCTTGCCGGGTGACGTGGCGCCGTCGTCGCGGCATGTGGCGTCGATCGGCGGCATCCAGAACTTCGCGTCGAACATCGCGGGCATCATCAGCCCGTACGTCTTCGGCCTGCTGCTCGACATCTACCACGGGTCGTACCTGCCGTCGTTCGCGCTCGCCGGGGTGGTGGCGGTGATCGGAGCGTTGACGTACGCGTTCGTGGTCGGGAAGGCCGAACCGCTCCCGGTCCGCGACAGCTAGGTTTGCCAACCCGGCAAGATTGTTTGCCACATCCTGCCGGGGTCGCGCAGCATCGGTGCATGACCACCGAACAGCTCCCTGGCGAGCACTGGAACGCGTTCTACACCGAGCACGAGCAGATCTGGAGCGGCAAGCCGAACGTCGCCTTCGTCGACGAGGTGTCCGGCCTGACGCCGGGCCGGGCGCTCGATCTCGGGTGCGGCGAAGGGGCCGACGCGATCTGGCTCGCGCAGCGGGGCTGGACGGTCACCGCTGTCGACATCTCGTCGGTCGCGCTGGGCCGTGCGGCCGAGCATGCGAAGGCCGCCGGCGTCGGCGACCGGATCGACTGGCAGCAGCACGAACTGGGGAAGTCGTTCCCGGACGGGGAGTTCGACCTGGTGTCGGCCCAGTTCCTGCACTCCAAGACCGAACTGCCGCGCGACGGCATCCTGCGGAGCGCGGCGGCTGCTGTCGCGCCAGGCGGCGTACTGCTGATCGAGGGGCACCTGGGCTTCCCGTCCGGTGAGCACAACCCGCACCCTGACATCCACTTCCCGGAGCCTGACGAGGTGATCGAGAGCCTGGCGCTTCCCGATGGCGGGTGGGAGACGCTGGTCAGCCGTGTGCACGAGCGGGCGCAGGTGCTGCGCGACGGCGTACCGATCAATCGCCGCGACTGCACGGTCAAGCTGCGACGCCACTGAGCCTGTTCACCTGGGCGTCATCCTCGGGGCTGACCCTGTCGTCATGAACACGCCTGATCTGGTGCAAGAGCTCGGCTTTCGCGTGCTGGACGAGGAGGACGACGACCCGGTGCTGCTGCGCGCCGACGGTACGCCGGTGGACACGTGGCGCGAGGGTTATCCGTACGGCGAACGGTTGCCGCGGGAGATCTACGACCGGGACAAGCGCCTGTTGCAGATCGAGCTGCTGAAGCTGCAGTACTGGGTGAAGCGGTCGAAGCAGCGGCTCGTGATCGTGTTCGAGGGCCGTGACGCCGCGGGCAAGGGCGGGACGATCAAGCGGTTCATGGAGCACCTCAACCCGCGCGGGGCGAGCATCGTCGCGCTCGAGAAGCCGACCGAGCGCGAGCAGACCCAGTGGTACTTCCAGCGGTACGTCGCGCACCTGCCGGCGGCCGGGGAGATGACGTTGTTCGACCGCTCCTGGTACAACCGCGCCTGCGTCGAGCACGTGATGGGGTACTGCGACCAGGAGCAGTACGAGGAGTTCATGCGGCAGGCGCCCGAGTTCGAGCGGATGCTGGTGCGGTCCGGGATCAGCCTGGTGAAGCTGTGGTTCTCGGTGTCGCA
Organism: Kribbella sp. NPDC055110; assembly: GCF_053607525.1. Classification (NCBI taxonomy): domain Bacteria; kingdom Bacillati; phylum Actinomycetota; class Actinomycetes; order Propionibacteriales; family Kribbellaceae; genus Kribbella; species Kribbella sp. NPDC055110. The sequence continues at coordinate 97,742 of NZ_JBSGTS010000017.1, read as the reverse complement.
GGCCGAACAGCAGACGCGGTTCACGATCCGGCAGATCGACCCGGTCCGACAGTGGAAACTATCACCGACCGACCTCGCGTCGCTCGACAAGTGGCAGGCGTACACGGAGGCGAAGGAGGCGATGTTCCACTACACGGACACGCCGCACGCCCCCTGGACCGTTGTCAAAAGCAACGACAAGAAACGCGCCCGCCTGGAAGCCATGCGCCACGTCCTCTCCCGCTACGACTACACAGACAAGGACGAGGCCCTAGTAGGCCACCCCGACCCCAAAATCCTGGGCCCCGCCACCGAAGTCCTGGAACACGGCGAGTCCGCCACCCGAACCTTCCCAGTCCTCTGACATCCCTCGAGTCGTGGGAATTGGCGGAGAATCGGCCGGATCGCGAACCAGGATCCACGACTCGCGAATGCAGCCGCCGACCAAACGCCACGACTCGGTGCATCGAGTTGAGGTCGTGCAGTTGGACGACGCGCTGGGTCGCGTGACGCTGCGGTCGGCATGATCGGCGCAGCCCGCTGTCGCCCGCGGGCGGTAGCCCGCAACTCCCGGCGCAGGCCGGGAACGGATGCACGGCGCCAAGCCGGGGGTGGGTGGGAGCGCGCGGGGGGGGCTTTACGGGGTGAGGGGGAGGTGGACTGTGAAGGTTGCGCCGTGGGGGGTGGTGTCTGTGGTGGTTACGTGGCCGTGGTGGGCGGCTACCAGGGCCGCGACTATGGACAGGCCTAGGCCGGAGCCGCCGGTGGAGCGGGTTCGGGCGGTGTCCACTCGGTAGAAGCGTTCGAAGATGCGGGCCTTCTGTTCGTCGGTGAGGCCGGGGCCGGTGTCGCTGACTTCGAGGATGGCTTCGGGGCCGCGGGTGCCGACGGAGACGGTGATGGGCGCGTCGACTGGCGTGTAGTGGAGGGCGTTGCTGACCAGGTTCCCGAGGACCTGCCGCAGACGTGCCTCGTCACCGGAGACGACCGGCGCCTCGGAATCGGGCAGGATCGTCAGCGAGAGGTGGCGATCAGGCTGCACGGCTTGCGCGTTGTGCAGTGCGTCGGCCGCGATCGGGAGCAGGTCGACGGACTCCATCCGCAACGGACGCTGCTGATCGAGTCGCGCGAGCAGCAACAGGTCGTCGACGAGCAGCCCCATCCGCTTGGCCTCGTCCTCGATCCGGCGCATCGTGTCGGCGTCTGCCACGTCGCCCCGGTGCCGGGCCAGCTCCGCAAACCCCCGGATCGACGTCAACGGCGTACGCAGCTCATGTGACGCGTCCGCGACGAAGCGCCGCATCCGGTCCTCGGACTGCCGTGCGGCCTCCTCCGACTGCTTCGCCACGTCCTCGCTCCGACGCGCCGCGAACTCCGACGCGGTGCGTTGCGCGAACGCGGTCTCGATCTGCCCGAGCATCTGGTTCAGCGCCAGCGACAATCGACCGACCTCGGTCCGCGGGTCCCGCTGCGGAATCCGTTGGCTCAGGTCCCCGCCGGCGATCGCGACAGCGGTGTGCTCCACGTCCTCGAGTCCGCGCAGACTTCGCCGTACGACGTAAGTCCCGACGCCGGCCAGCAGCACCAGAAGGATCACCCCGGCCGCGGCCTGGATCCCGACCAGTCGCTGGATCGTGTGGTCCATGTCCTTCAGGCTCTGCGCGACCATGACGGAGCCCTTGCCGTCGTCGGTCGGCACCGCGAGGACCCGCCACCTGACGCCGCCGGACTCGGCATCGACTCCGAACGGCCGCCCCTCGAGCAGCCGCACCTGGTTGAGGTTGAGCGTCGGCAGCTTCGGCAACGGCTCCGGCTCGTCGAGGCGTGACCCGACCGGCCCCTTGACACTGGACCCGTCGGACTCGTTGAACTGCACCACGAACTGGCTCGGCAGCTGCCGTGGGCCGCCCCCACCGTTAGGCGGCGGAACCGGACGCCGGTCGGCCCGGACATGAGACAGCTGTGCGGCGGTCTGCTGCAGCTGCTCGTCGACGCGGTCGATGAGGTAGCCGCGCATGATCGTGGTCGCCAGCACACCGGACGCGGCCAGCGCGAGCGCGACGAGCGCCAGCAGGACCACGACGATGGTGATGCGCAGCGGGTACCGGTCGGCGAACCGCCGGTGGTTCAGTTGCATCAGTTGGGGCCTCGCGGAGTACGCAGGACGTAGCCGACCCCGCGGACGGTGTGGAGCAGCTTCTGGTCGCCGGTGTCGACCTTACGGCGCAGGTAGGACATGTACGACTCGACCACGCCGGCGTCCCCCGCGAAGTCGTAGTTCCAGACCGCGGACAGGATCTGGCCCTTCGACATGACCCGCTCGGCGTTCTCCAGCAGACACCTCAGCAGCTTGAACTCGGTCAGCGACAGCTGCACGGCCTGACCCGACTTGAAGACCTCGTAGCTGTCCTCGTTCAGTTCCAGGTCCGCATAGCGCAGTACGGCGGCCTCTGTCGTGGTCTCTTCGCGGTGACCGGAACGCCGGAGCAGCGCACGGACGCGGGCGACGAGCTCGTCGAGGCTGAACGGCTTCGTGACGTAGTCGTCGCCACCGGTCTGCAGTCCGAGCACCTTGTCCTCGACCGCGTCCCGGGCGGTGAGGAACAGCACCGGCACGTGCCGATCCTCACCGCGCAAACGGCGTACGACCTCGAAACCGTCCAGCCCCGGCATCATCACGTCGAGCACGACCAGGTCCGGCTCCACGTCCCGCGCCTTGCGCAGCGCCTCGGCGCCGTGGGTCGCCGTGGTCACGTCGTACCCGGCGAAACGCAGGCTCGCGGACAGCAGTTCGACGATGTTCGGCTCGTCGTCGACAACCAGCAGATGCGGACTCATGGTCTCAGTGTGCAGGCGAATCCCATGTGAACCCTGCAAGGTTCCTGGCAATCGCCTGTGAGTCGTCCGCGACTACTCAGAGCAAGCTCAGCGGGGACCGTGCTTGAAGCCCCACTTCTGGCCCGCCGCGTCGCGGACGGTCCCGTCGTTGACCGAACTGGCGGTGGCCTTACCGTCGGTGACCACGGCCGTCACGGTGACGGTGTTCCCGGTCTTCACGTCGGCGATGCCGTCGCGGGCCGCGTTCACCAGCGTGTCCTCGGTGAGCGTGTAGGTCCGGCTGTACCCGTCCGCGCTCTTCACGGTGATCGAGTCCTTGCTGACCGCGGTGACCTCGCCGCGCTGGGTCGCGACGGTCTGGTACCCGCCGCCGTCCTTCGGTACGACGAACTCGCCGTGCAGCGCCCCGCCGAGCCCGAACTCGCCCCGCCCGAATCCGCCCTTGCCCGGTCCACCAGGTTCACCGGGCTTCTGCTGGCCGGGCGTCGCCGGGCTGGAGGGGGAGGCCGACGGCGTCGGGTCCGCGTTGCTCGTTGCCCAGGCGACCCCGCCGGCCGTGGTGGTCACGACCACGGCGGCCACCGTGCCGAGCAGCCGCCATCGCTTCTGTGAGAGCTTCATCCTGCTGCGCCTTCCGTACTGCGTGCCGGGACGTCACCCGGCACTGTCGTTTCACACGGTGGCGCGCGGAGCTGGGACGAACCTTGCCTGCGGATAAGAACAACCTGGCAATCACCTAAGAAAGTCGTCCTCTCCTACCTTGGACGGCCCTCCGGTGGGACTGGAAAGTCGCTGGCAATGTCAGACCACAAACAGCACGGCGATCAACCAGACGGCAGCGGCGAGTGACGTGCCGACGAGCTCGATCAGGATCGAGACGCCGGTCTCGCGGAGCGCGTGCTTGGTCGAGGTCCACGCGGCGGCGTGGTCGCGCTGGCGCTGCAGCTCGGACAAGTAGACGCCGATCGGGAACCCGACGAACATCCCGACCACCGGGATCACGAAGAACCCGATGATGCCGGCCAGAACTCCGAAGAACATCGACCGCCGCGGTACGCCGGCCTCACGGAGCCGACGCTCCGGTACGACGTACTTCACCACCTGACTCGCACCGATCAGGACCACAGCGATCGCGAACACCACCCACCCGGTCGCGCTGCGCTCGACGAGCGCCCAGACCAGGATCGCCGCCAGGCTGAGGATCGCCCCGGGCAGGATCGGTACGACGATGCCCACGATCCCGACGAGGATCGCGATCCCGACGAGTACGGTCACCCCTGTCTCCATGCCCACACTCTCTCGCACCGGCGCACCTTTAGGGTGGAGGCATGTCCCCATTGCACGAACTGGTCACCGCCCTCGCCGCTCCGTGGGTGGTCCTGTCGCCGCGGTCCGGTCAGCTGACCGGCGCCGGCGCCGAGGGCGTGTACGCCCGGGACCGCCGGATCCTGTCCAACCTGAGCGTGACGGTCGACGGACGCGAACCGGTCCCGGTGCATGTCGACGAACGGGACGCGGCCACCCACCAGTACGTCGCGATGGTCGAGGGGCTCGGCGACACCCGGCACGATCCGACCGTGATGCTGTACCGGACCCGGACCGTCGACTCCGAAGGCCTGACCGAGCAGATCACCCTGGTGAACCGCTCGCGGTCGGCGATCGAATGCCGGCTGGATGTTGCCCTCGGCACCGATCTCGCCGGCACGGCCGCGGTCCGCAGCGGCGCCGCCACCGGCCTGCCGCAACTTGCTCCGCTTCCGGATGGCCCGAGCCGCACGCGCTGGGAGAGCGACGACACCCGCGTGGTCGTCACCGCGGACCCCGGCGTCTCGGCCACGCCGCGCATCGAGCCGGGGGAGGAGTTCACCATCACCCTGCGCGTGACCGCCGACTTCCCGAAGTCGAACACCGGTTTCTCGATCGAGCCGCCGGCCGAGCGCACGCCGTACGACGTGACTGTCCACTGTGACGACCGACGCGTCGAACGCTGGCTGGACCGTTCGCTGCAGGACGTCCGCGCGCTTCAACTCGCCGCCGACAACGACCGCTACCTCGGCGCCGGACCGCCCTGGTACCTCACGCTCTTCGGCCGCGACTCGCTGATCTCGTCGGGCATGCTGATCCCCGTGGACCCCACGCTCGCAGCCGGCACGCTGCGTGCACTGGCCGCCAGGCAAGGCACCAAGATCGACGCCGGATCCGCCGAACAACCGGGCAAGATCCCGCACGAGCTACGCGCCGAGGTCGCTGACCATGGCGGCGGCCTGGTCCTCCCGGCCGTGTACTACGGCACCCACGACGCGACCCAGCTGTGGATCATCACGCTGCACAAGGCGTGGCGCTGGGGCATGCCCGCCGACGAGGTCCGCGACCTGCTGCCGAACCTGAAGCGCGCCCTCACCTGGATGAAGGAGTACGCCGACCCGGACGGCGACGGCTTCCTCGAGTACGTCGACGAGTCGGGTCACGGGCTCGCGAACCAAGGCTGGAAGGACTCCAACGACGCGGTGCAGTGGCCGGACGGGACGTTGGCGACGGCACCGATCGCGCTGTGCGAGGTGCAGGGATACGCGTACGCGGCCGCGGTGAAGGGCGCCGAACTGCTCGAGGCACACGACGAGTCCGGCGACGAGTGGCGGGCCTGGGCGGCCGCGCTGCAGGAACGATTCCGCGCGACGTTCTGGATCGACGGCTACCCGGCGATCGCGCTCGACGGCGCGAAGAACCCGGTCGCGGGTCGTGCGTCGAACATGGGCCACCTGCTCGGCACGGGGCTGCTCGACGCGGACGAGGAGCAGACGGTCGCCGACGTACTGGCCGGCGACGACCTGAACAGCGGCTTCGGGCTGCGCACGCTGTCCACCGCGATGACCCGTTTCAATCCACTCGGCTACCACACCGGCAGCGTGTGGCCGCACGACACCGCGATGACGGTCGAAGGCCTGTTCGCGAGCGGTCAGTCCGACGTGGCATCGTCGTACGTCGAGGGCCTGATCCGCGCGGCGGAGGCGTTCGACTACCGGCTGCCGGAGTTGTACGGCGGCCGCGGGACAGGCGAGGAGGGTACGCCGACGCCGTACCCGCTCTCGTGCCGTCCGCAGGCGTGGGCGGCGGCTTCGGCGGTCGCGGTTCTGGTGGCTGCGTTCGGCATCGAGCCCGACGTACCGGGCGGCACGCTGGCGATCCATCCTGCGGACTCGGTGCCCTGGCAGGTGCTTGAACTCGACGGGTTGCGGGTCGGCGGCGAGACGTTGTCGCTGCGGTTCGAGGACGGCTCAGTGGTGGTCGTGGACGCCCCTCAGAGTGCTGTGATCAGCGCGAACGCGGACAGTCCGAGGTAGATCGCCGCGACGATCAGGTTGCGGCGGCGGCTCGTCGTACGGACCGAACGGAAGCGCCGACCGACGGCGTCCGCGCCGACCGCGTAGCAGAGGTCGAGGGTGAGGCCGATCATCAAGGCGCCGACGCCGAGCAGGAGGAGTTCGCTGCGGAGCTGAGCGGGATCCGCGCCGCGGGTCGCGAACTGCGGCAGGAACGCGAGGAAGAACAGCGCTGCCTTCGGGTTGAGCAGGTTCACCACGACGCCGTCGCGGAAGACACGGCCGAGCGGCGCGGCCTGGATATCGGCGGCGTGATCGCTCGCCGGAACCTTGAGTAGCTTGAGACCGAGGTAGGCGAGGTAGAGCGCTCCGGCGACGGTGATCGCGGTGAAGAGCGTGGGCGAGGCCTGCACCACGGTGGCGAGACCGAGCGCGGTCACCACGATGTAGACGAGCGTCCCGGTCTCGACGGCCAGCGCCGAGACGACGCCCGCGCGACGGCCCTGGGTGAGGCTGCGGAGCGAGATGTACAGGTTGTTCGGCCCCGGCATCCCGACCAGCACCACCGTCGCGCCGGTGAACCCCAGCCACTGACCGATCATCATGTGTTTCTCGCCTCCGTACTCGAACTGGACTGCCTTCCGGTACTAGCCTGGCGGCGCGAGAAGCAGTCCACCCGAGCCAATCCGAGGAGAAGTGGACCGTTCTGGAGATCCGTCGGCGCTGGCCGACCTGATCGGGCACCGGCTGAGCACGCGCACCGGCGGCCTGTACCGGCGACTCGCCGACGAGATAGCTGCCCTCATCGGCTCCGACGAGCTCCCGGTCGGCGCCCGCCTCCCGGCCGAGCGACGACTGGCCGACTCGTTGGCGATCAGCCGATCGACAGTCGTCGCGGCGTACGACGAACTCCGCGCCCGCGGCCTGGTCGAGAGCCGGCGCGGCAGCGGTACGACGGTCGCGCACGCCGCCGGACGCGGTCGTTCACGATCCGACAAGCAGATGCCCACCGGGTACGGCGAGTCGCTGTTCCACCGGATCACCGTCGGACCGGGCGAGGTCATCTCGTTGACGTACGCCGTGGATCCCGGGCTGCCCGAACTGTCGTCGGAGCTGATCGCGCTGGCTTCCGACGAGCTGCCCGCACTGCTCGGCGACGTCGGGTACCACCCGCGCGGTCTGCCGGTACTGCGCGAGCGGATCGCGGAACACTTCACCGAGGGCGGACTGCCGACGTCGCCGGACGAGATCGTCGTGACCACCGGCGCGCACCAGGCGATCGCGCTGGCCACGCAGATGTACCTGCGCAATGGCGCCGCGGTAGCCATCGAGCAGCCGAGCTGGCCCGGGTGCTTCGACCTGTTCGGCGCGGCCGGCGGGCGAGTGGTCGGCGTACCGCTGGATGATGCCGGGATCCGGCCGGACCTGCTCGAGGCCGCGTTCGCGGAGCATCAGCCGGCGATGCTGTTCGTGATGCCGACGTTCCACAACCCGACCGGCCGGCTGATGTCGGCGAACCGACGCCGGCAGGTCGCGCAGCTGGCGGCGCGGTACGGGGTCGTCGTGGTCGAGGACAACGCGTACTCGGCGTGGGATCCGGCCGGTCCGGAGATCCCTCCGCCGCTGGCGGCGTACGCGCCGGACGATGCGGAGGTGCTGACGATCGGGTCGGTGTCGAAGGCCGTGTGGGGTGGACTGCGGATCGGGTGGATCCGGGCGTCGCGGCCGCTCGCCGAACGCTTGGCGCGGCACAAGGCGCTGGCCGACCTCGGGAGTCCGCTGATCGACCAGGCACTGACTGCGCGGCTGCTGCCGCGGCTCACCGAGCTGACGTCGGAGCGGGCGCGGCTGGCGACCGTGCGGAAGAAGCTGATGGGGGAGTTGCTGACCGAACGGCTACCGGACTGGGAATGGTCGTCGCCGGTGGGCGGGTCGGCGTTGTGGATCCGGTTGCCGGACACGGATGCTCGGGTGTTCGCGCAGGTGGCGTTGCGGCACGGTGTCGAGGTGGTGGCCGGCCAGGCGATGGATCCGTCGGGCGCGCATGACGACTACCTACGGCTGCCGTTCGCCTACTCCGAGCAAGTGCTTGATGATGCCGTCGCGCGGCTGTCGCGGGCCTGGCAGGAACTAAGGCGGCACGGGCCCGGTCCCGGCGTACCTGTCGTGTAAGCCTTTTGGGCGAAAAGAGGGATGGCGGTTCACCCCTCGGGTGAACCGCCATCGAAGCCTGTGATGACTTTGGCGCCGCCATTGGCGCGTTTAGAACAGCGTGAGGGTCACCGCTCGTCGTCTACGGCGACCGTGGAAGGGGTGGCTTCGAGCCGACCGGTCTCGTCGTGGATGGTGATCGCGATGTTGCGCAGCTTCTCCGAGTGCTCGCGGCCGTGGTGGGCGCAGAAAAGTAGCTCCCCACCGCTGGTCAGGGTGACTCGGACGTAGGCCTGCGCACCGCAGCGGTCACAGCGATCCGCGGCCGACAGGGCCGAACTCGGGGCGAGTGCTGTAGTCATTGAGGCCTCATCTCATCTAGTTCCGTACTCACCAGATAGCAACATCCTGACACGTGGATCGCTTCCCGGTGCGGACAACGTGTCCGTATGTGAGACGAACCACCTGTCTTCGTATGACGCTTGCTGACGCGGAATCGTTTCGTCGGAGGGCGATTTCGTGGTGAGCCACGGAGGCGGGGTGCTTCTTCTCTCACTGTGCGCCATGAATCGATCACCGTCTGCTCGGGTTCGGAGTGTCGTACGCCACTCTTAATCGAGTCCGGATCGATACCTGTCGCAACACCTATGTCCGGTACCCGGCGGCAAGTGTTCGCAGGGCCCGCCTGCCACGTTTTGGGGGTGCGGCCGCATAGGCTGGGGTGTGTAAGTGTGGCAAACCAGTGAAGGAGCCCTGTGGCCGCCCCGACGCCTCGCAGTACCGAGATCGACCCGGCGTACAACGCCCGCCATCTGCTCGTCCTCGAAGGACTCGAGGCGGTCCGGAAGCGGCCGGGTATGTACATCGGGTCCACCGACAGCCGCGGTCTGATGCACTGCCTGTGGGAGATCATCGACAACGCCGTCGACGAGGCCCTGGCCGGCCACGGCGAGCGGATCGACGTCGTGCTCCACAAGGACGGCTCGGTCGAGGTGGTGGACCGCGCGCGCGGGATCCCCGTCGACATCGAGCCGAAGACCAAGCTCAGCGGAGTCGAGGTCGTGTTCACCAAGCTGCACGCCGGCGGCAAGTTCGGCGGCGGGTCGTACAACGCGTCAGGTGGTCTGCACGGCGTCGGCGCATCGGTGGTGAACGCACTGTCCGCGCGGCTGGACGTCGAGGTCGACCGCGGCGGCGTGATCTGGACGACGTCGTTCCGGCGCGGTGTCGCCGGTGAGTTCGACGGCGAAGGCGCCGGTGCCGGCTTCACCCCGTCGAAGGGCCTGCGGAAGGCCGGCCGGGCGAAGAAGGGTGTCACCGGCACCCGGATCCGGTACTGGGCGGACCGGCAGATCTTCACCAAGGACGCCACCTTCAACTACGACGAGCTGGTCACCCGGGCGCGGCAGACGTCGTTCCTGGTGCCGGGGCTCGAGCTGGTGATCCGCGACGCGCGAAGCGACGAGATCACCGAGGAGACCTTCAAGCACGACGGCGGGATCAGTGAGTTCTGCGAGTTCCTGGCCACCGACCAGAAGGTCACCGAGGTCGTCCGGCTGGCCGGGACCGGTCACTTCACCGAGACCGTGCCGATGCTCGACGACGCCGGCCACATGACGCCGACCGACGTCGAGCGGGACCTCGAGGTCGACATCGCGGTCCGCTGGGGCGACGGGTACGAGACCGAGCTGCGGTCGTTCGTGAACATCGTCGCGACCCCGAAGGGCGGCACCCACGTCGCCGGGTTCGAGCGGGCGCTGTCGAAGAGTTTCACGAACGCTCTCGACGGCACCCGGCTGCTGAAGAACGGTGAGGAGATCATCAAGGACGACGTACTCGAAGGTCTGACCGCGGTCGTCACGGTCCGGCTGGCCGAACCGCAGTTCGACGGGCAGACCAAGGAAGTGCTGGGTACGCCGGCGGCGTCGCGGATCGTGGCGAAGGTCGTGCAGACCGAGCTCGAAGCGTTCCTGACATCGACGAAACGTGAGTACAAGGCGCAGGCGCGCGCCGTACTGGAAAAGATCGTCGCCGCATCCCGGACCCGCGTCGCCGCGCGTCAGCACCGCGAGCTGCAGCGGCGCAAGACCGCGCTGGAGTCGTCGGCGCTGCCCGCGAAGCTCGCGGACTGCCGGAGCAACGACGTCGACCGGTCCGAGCTGTTCATCGTCGAGGGTGATTCGGCACTCGGTACGGCGAAGCTCGCGCGGAGCTCGGAGTTCCAGGCGCTGCTGCCGATCCGCGGCAAGATCCTGAACGTGCAGAAGGCGTCCGTCAGCGACGTCCTGAAGAACGTCGAGTGCGCGTCGATCATCCAGGTCGTCGGCGCCGGCTCCGGCCGCACGTTCGACCTCGAGCAGGCGCGCTACGGCAAGATCATCTTCATGGCGGACGCCGACTCCGACGGCGCCCACATCCGGACGCTGCTCGCGACGCTCTTCTTCCGGTACATGCGGCCGCTCGTGGAGGCGGGGCGCGTCTACACCGCCGTACCGCCGCTGCACCGGTTCGAGCTGACGAACCCGAAGAAGGGGCAGGACAAGTACCTGTACACCTACAGCGACTCGGAGTACCAGCGGAAGACCGCCGAACTGATGAAGAAGGGCGTCCGCTGGAAAGAGCCGCCGCAGCGCTACAAGGGCCTCGGTGAAATGGACGCCGACCAGCTGGCCGAAACCACCATGGACCCCCGGCACCGCACCCTGCGCCGCATCACGGTCGACGACGCCGAAGCCGCCGCCCAGGTCTTCGACCTCCTGATGGGCAACGACGTAGCCCCCCGCAAAGAGTTCCTAGTCCAAGGCGCCTACGAACTAGACGAAAACCGCATCGACGTCTAACGCGCACGTCCAGCCCATCACAATCGCCAACCGCCCGCGGCGCACACGCCCACGCACGCTCGCGCACGCCGAAGGCGGCCGATTGTGATGGCCTGGACGTCCGCGTCCCCCGGTTGAGGGTGGCCCGGCGGTGAGTTGGCGGGCGCCTTTCCGGAAAGAATCTTGCACCTGCTGCCACAAATGTTCCGGAAAGCGGTCGCGGCCTGCGGTGGTCGTTGCACGCGCCGTGAGTCGTCCAGACCGAACGCCCAGCCCGGCCGGACGTCCAGCCCATCACAATCGCCGGCCGCTCGGCGCCGCACGCGCACGCACGCCCACCACACACGAATCTGATGGCCTGGACGTCCGTCGCCCTCCAGCCGAGGGCGGCTCGCGTGGGGCTGCGAACTGCCAGGAGCCTTTCCGGAAACAATCTTGCACCTGCTGCCAGAAATGTTCCGGAAAGCGGCCTCGGTCGGGGGCGCTGGCTGGCGCGGGCTCTGGTCGCCGGAGTGCTGGCGGATCGCGACCGTGCTGTGCCTCTTGCCGTGAGTCGTCAGGTGGACGTCCAGGCCATCACAATCGGTGGCCGCTCGGTGCCGCACGCTCGCGCACATGGGCGTGCGGGGGATTGTGATGGGCTGGGGTTCGGGATGTGTGAGGGTGGGGGTGTGGAGCGGAGATCTCGGTTGGCTTGTTTTGATTTGGATAACACGCTGATTGATCGGGACGGGGCGTTCTTGAAGTGGGGGCGGTGGTGGGCGGAGTTGAACGGGTTGGGGGAGTCCGCTGTTGAGTGGTTGGTTGCTCATGACAACGGTGGGTTCAGGCCGCGGGCGGAGCTGTTCGGGATGGCTCGGTCGCGGTTCGGTCTGGCGGCTTCGGTGGGGGAGCTGGTGGCGTCGTACGACGAGGAGCATCCGTTGTTCGCCTGGGTCGAGCAGCCCGTGCTCGAGGGGCTGGCCGAGTTGCGGGCAGCTGGCTGGCGGGTTGCGGTGGTGACGAACGGCGGCACCGTCCAGCAGAACCTGAAGCTGGAGTACACGCAGATCGCCGACGTCATCGACTACGCCTGCGTCTCCGAAACAGTCGGCATCCGCAAACCCGACCCCCGCATCTTCGAACTAACCGCGGCCCGAACCGGCGCAACCCTCGACGGCGGCTGGATGGTGGGCGACCACCCCTCCCACGACATCGCCGGCGGCATCGCGGCCGGCCTCCGCACAATCCAGATCGGGAAGCATCACACGCCCGCCCCATCAGCGACCGACCACGCGCACGGCACTGGGAAGCATCAGCCGGCAGCGGCCGACCATGCGCACGACATCGGGATGTATCACACGACCGGTACGCCAGCGGCCGACCACTCGCACGACATCGGGAAGCATCACCCACCGGCCGCCGACTACAAGTTCGAGTCGGTGGTGGAGGCGTTTCCTGTCATCTTGGCGGGATGACCTGGCCTGGTGGATCTTGCGGCCGTCGAAGGTGATCGTCGTAAGGCGGGACTCGATCTCGACCTCTGTCGCGTGGCCGCGGTAGTTGAAGTTGCTGAGATTGACGTTGCCTTGGGCAACTGGGTTCGGGTGATGGTCAGGGAGCCGTCTGGGTGGGGGTGGATGCCTAGGAGGCCGGTGAGGATTGCTTCGGCGCCGGTTAGGCCGGCGATGATGTTGATCCGGCGGCTGGTCGTGGGGATGCCGGGTTTGTCGGGGTAGTGGGCTCGGGATCATCGTCCTGGTCGGGATCTGGCACACGTTCGGCTACAACCTCGTGTACTTCCTCGCCGGCCTGCAGACGATTCCGGAGGGCTGTACGAGGCCGCCCGGCTGGACGATGCGGGCCGGTTCGCGACCTTCCGGTACATCACGATCCCGATGCTGCGTGCGGTCGGCGTGGTGATCGCGATCCTCGCGGTGATCGGGACGTTCCAGATCTTCGACCTCGTGCAGGTGCTGACCAGCGGCGGGCCGTCCTTCGCGACCGAGGTCGTGAACACGTACATCTACCACCTGGCGTTCGGTGGGAGTAACGCGAACGCAGTACAACCGGACTTCGGCCTCGCCTCGGCCGCATCGTTCGTGTACGGCGTACTGCTCATCGCGTTCTCTGTCGTCCAGGTCGTCGTACTGCGGTCTCTCGCCAAGCGTCGCGGAGGAGGAAGCCTGGCATGACGCGGCGGCGGGTGGTGACCGCGATGACTCATGTGGCGCTGCTGGTCAGTGGGCTCGTCTGGCTGTATCCGTTGTTGTGGGCGCTCGGGAGCTCACTGAAGAGCGACGACGACTTCTTCACCGACGGGCTGAATCCGATGCCGTCGCACTTCCTCTGGGCGAACTACCTGAACGCCTGGCAGGAGGCCTCGTTCAGCCGGTACTTCATGAACACAATTCTGATCACCTTAGGAACAGTGGTGATACTTTAGTAGTCACTTCCTGCGCGGGATACGTACTTGCCCGCACACGGTTCCCGGGGCGCGCAGGTTCTACCTCGGGCTGGTGTCCGCGACGCTGTTCCTGCCGCACGGCTACATGATCATCCCTGTATTCGACCTCATGCAGCGGTTGCATCTGCTGAACAGCCTGTGGTCGGTGATCATCGTCCAGGCGTTCGCGCGGATCATGCTGCCGCTGTCCGCCCCGATGCTCGCCACAGTCGGCATGTTCACCGCGATCACCGCGTGGAACAGCTTCTTCATTCCGCTGGTGTTCACGCTCGGCCGGCCCGAGCTGCGCACGCTGGCGATCGGCATGTACGCGTTCATCGGCGAGAACTCGACCGAGTGGACGCTGCTCTGCGCGGGCACCGTCATCACGCTCACGCCGATCATCCTGCTCTTCGTTCTCCTGCAGCGCTTCTTCGTCAACGGCCTGGCCGGCGCGGTCAAGCAATAGGAGGAATTCATGCGCACTGCGATCGTGGGAACCGGTCACCGGGCCCAGCTGTTCACCGAAGGGCTGGCTAAACGGGACGCATACGACGTGGTCGCGTTGTGCGACCCGAACTCGGTACGGATGGCGTTCCACAACCGCATGCTGCTCGCCGCGGGCCGGGTACTACGGGACCAGAGCGTGTTCGCTCCTGGAGTATCGATCGAGGACGACATGGCGGTGCTGGTCTCGTACGACACGGGCGCCACGATGACGTACCACCTGACGGCGTACTCACCGGTCGAGGGCTACCGAGTGATGTTCAACGGATCCGGCGGACGACTCGAACTCAGTGTCGAAGAGTCGACATTTACCGGCATCGTTCTGCGGCCCTTGTGGTCCGCGCCGGTCGATCACACCGTCGACCACGACCACGAGGGACACGGCGGCGCGGATCCCCGTGAGCCGGCCGCATTGCTCGACGGAGAAGAGACCGAAGGTGCTGAGGTCGCCGATGCGCGGCAGGCCGCGCTTGCCTTGGTGAGGGGGCTGGCTGCGAACCGTTCCTTCGAGACCGGGCTGCCGGTCCGGACGGCCGACCTCCTCAAGTGGTGATCAGAATAGTGATCACATGACCACTATTCTGATCATGAGAGCGCGGATCGCAGGATCGCGTGGGCGCCTGCGACGATCGCGTCCCGGTTGGCCTCGTACGTCGGGTCGGTGATCCCGGTCTTGTTCGTGAGGTCGAACGACAGCACCGGGACGTGCAGGTGGCCGGCCGGCATCGACGGGTCGAGCAGGTCGCGCTGCAGAGTGTTGCGGTAGGCAACTTCATTGGAGAGGTACCCACCGCCGGTGCCTTCGGAGGCGATCGAACCGGCCGTCGGACCGTCTGGCCGACGGACCGGTGTCGTCTCACCGGCGGGGATCTCTAGCACGGACGTGTTGACGCGGGTCCGGAACGGCGCGACCTCGGTCTTCGCCATCCGCGCGAGAGGCAGGCTCGAGGTCAGCCACTCCGGGCCTGCCGGCATGCTGGGGGAGACGACCGGGGCGCTGATCGTGCCGCCGCCCCAGAGGTTGTTGTTGTCGCCGATCGAGCTGACCGAACGCCTACGTCCGTTGAAGACCTCGAGATCGAAGATGCCCACGCGGCCCTGGCTCGCCGTCATCACCAGGTCCGCGTGCTGCGGCCCGGGGCGGTAGTGCGGTACGAGCGCGTTCTCGACCATGCTCTCGTCGAAGTCGGTGTACCGGACCGGGAACATCACCGTCTGGATCTCGTACGTCGTACCGTTCACCCTCCAGCGCTGACCGTCGAGTGTCAGCGCGTTGGCCCCGGACGGGTTGCCGATCCGAATGTCCGCGTCGAGCGTGAACGGGTCGAATCCGGTGACGAGGATCTTGCGGACGCCCGGGGTGAAGCGGGTGCTGTTGATGCCGCGGGAGGCGTACTCGAACGAGCGGATCAGAGTGGCGCGTTCCGTCGTACCGACGCCGAAGGCTGGTTGCCATTGGCGTAGGGCGAGGGCCATCGAGATGCGTGCCCAGTACAGCCCGCGGTCGTCGGTCGCGGGCAGGGCGTCGGTGCCGTGTGGGGCGCGTTGCGCGCGTTGCGTCGCCGTACGCCAGAGGGCCTCGCCTTGTGTGCGCACGAGGGCTGCTGCGGCCTGACGGTTGGGGACTCGGCACAAGAGTTGGGTGAACTGGTCGACTTGGCGGTCGAAGCCTGAGCGGCGCAGGATCTCCGCGGGTACCGACGGACCGCCGTTGATGCCACGGCTGAGTCGCTGCTCCTCGACCGTGCCGACGATCGACTGGTCCAGGCAGCCGGTGACCGGTCCGCCGCGGAAGGCGGGTGCGGTGGCTGGGAGTGCCTGAGCGATCGGGGCACCGGAGAGGACCGCTGTGAGCGCCAGGGCGCCGGCGACGAGGGAGCGGTGGAATGAGCTGGGGCGGAGTCTCATACGTGGTGTCTATCAGACTTCCGGGCGGGAACCGAGAGATCCTCGGTGTTCGTGGGTACTGCAGACTGTATGCAATCTGCTACGGTCGATGAGACGACACCGCCCCGCCGTCCGCGCGTGAGGAGACCCGCCGATGAACACCCCATCCCGCCGCCACATCCTCACCTCGTTCGGCGCAGCCCTGACTGCCGGCGCACTACCCGCCTGCACTACAGACGCTGAGTCGCGGACGTCGCCGGGACCCGGTCACCCAGGCGCATCGGTGGGAGGCGGTCAGCCGGGCGCCTCGGCGGGGGTGGTGGGGAGCCGGCCGCCGACGTCAGGAGTCGTGCAGACCGCGGGTGTGGTTGCTGATGGCAAGCAGGCGGTGGAGCGGTTGCTGGCGGGCAATGCGCGGTTCGTGGCCGCGCAGGAGCAGGATCTTGACGAGGGGATCGCGCGGCGGATCGCCGTCAGCAAGGGGCAGCATCCGTTTGCGACGGTCCTCGGGTGCGTCGACTCCCGCGTACCGATCGAGCTTGTCTTCGATCAGGGGCTCGGCGATCTGGTCGTCGTACGCAGCGCCGGCGGAGCGCTCGACCAGTCGGTGATCGGCAGCCTGGAGTTCGGAATCGCCGAACTCCACACCCCGCTCCTCGTCGTCCTCGGCCATCAACGCTGCGGAGCCCTGGACGCCACCATCAAGGCCCTCGACAAGCCCACCAAGCACCCCGGCAAGCTCGGCTACCTCGTGGACACCCTCGCCCCTGCCGTCCGTCAGGTCTCCAGCAAGCCAGGCGACCGCCTCACCAACGCCGTCCACGCCAACATCACCCACGTCCTCACCCAACTCCGCCAGTCACCCGTCGTCGCCCCATTGGAAAAGTCCGGCAAGCTCCAACTGACCGGCGCCTACTACGAACTGGACACCGGCAAGGTCACCCTCACCCCTTGAGCAATCCGAGGGAACAACCGGCTCTCCGGCCCGATGCGTGGGTCCTGGTGGCGGCCTCCGGGACTCGAGACAGGCCGTGGAGGCCTAGAACGCGATATTCCCTGTCTCCACCCACCAGCCCCTGTCTCGAGTCCCCACCACAGCACCCACCGCACCCGCCGCACGCACGCACCGCACGCACCACGCACGCACCGCACGCACCACGCACGCACCGCACGCACGCACCGCACGCACCGCACGCGCGGACGCACCGCGCCACGGCACCACCGCGTCCACCGCCCGTTCCGGCATACACCGCCTGGTCCGTGCCACCGCCTGGTCCGTGCCACCGCCTGGTCCGTGCCACCGCCTGGTCCGGCATACACCGCCTGGTCCGGCATACACCGCCTGGTCCGGCATACACCGCCTGGTCCGGCATACACCGCCTGGTCCGGCATACACCGCCCGGTCCGTGCCACCGCCCGGTCCGTGCCAGCGGCCGGGCGGGACGAGGACCCCTGCACACGAGGGGATATCCGCCGGTGTTGTGGCTTCTCTGGTGGTATTAGAGGGGAGAACCCACAACGCCAGGGGATATCCGGTCCTGTTGCGGGATGCGTGGTGTTGTGTTGCCGGCTGGGGAGTGGGCTGGTGGTGGCGCGGCTGTTCGCGGCGGGGTGGTGTGCACGCTCGACAGGTAGTGCACTGGCGAGACGCTGTACACACGGGTGCGTTCACGCTCAGGTGCACTACCCGTTCACTCGACATGTCCTGTCGAGCTGCAGATCACACCAGGCCAGGCATCGCCCTCGAACCCGTCGACCACCCACACGTCACTCGCTAGAGCCGGATCACGCTCTTCTGTTGGGCGCGTCAGTCGATCTGGTTGAGGTGGCCGTTGTCGACGTCGTACATGAAGCCGCCGACGAGGATGTCCTCGCCGATCAGGGGGTGTTCGCGGACGGCGGCGACGTCGCGGCGGAGGGCTTCGAGCTGGTCGGGGATGACCGAGATCGGCAGGTAACCGGCCGGTTTCCCGGCGGCCTGTTCGACCTTCGCGCGGAGGTCGTCCTCGGACATCGCGGCCATCGCGCAGCGGGTGTGCGGGATGATCATGATCCGCCGGACGCCGAGCAGTTGGACGCCGAGAACGAGGCCGGTCATCGTCATCTCGGTGACCCGCCCGCCGGCGGACCGCAGGACCTTCGCGTCGCCGGGTTTGAGGCCGAGCATCTCCAGCGGCGGGATCCGCGAGTCCATGCAGGTGACGACGCCGATCCCGGCATGGGCGATCCCGTCGAATCCGCCGTAGTGGAAGTCGGCGGCGTAGTCGGCGTTGGCCGCGAGCAGGTCGTCGAACCCGCCGCTCATCGCACCGGACCTGACACTGGACCGGAAACTGGGCCCGACACTGGGGTACCGGCTTGCAGAATCGACATGGCGAACGGTTCCTTTCCGCAGGAGTCCGGACGGGGTGGATCGGCTGGTGCGCTGGAGACCGGCACGATCCACGACCGCCCGTCGACATGCTGGACGGTGACAGTGTCAGCGCCTTCGCCGACGACCAGCAACGAATCCAGCGACAGATCTCCGGTCAATGAGCGTACGGCGACCTCGGCGGCCTGACCGCGCTTGGTCCACGTGGACCGGCCGCGCAACCCGGTCAGCACTGTTTCGCCACGGTCCGCCGCGGCCAGCACCTCGACCGCTGTGTCGACCGTGAGATGCCCGTGCATGGTCCCGGCCGGCAGGTACGTCGCGGTCGGCGCGAACCGGTGCCCGCCGAGGTGATTGGCCTCCCACACGCGACCCGGCACGCGCTCGGCCAGCCCCGCCACCAGCGGGCGACCGAGGAGGGCGCAGCACTCGTCGCGCTTCCCGTTCGTACAGACCAGCACGATCGGCTCGGCGACCGGCGTCAGCGCAGGCAGCGACGCAAGGGCAGCCGCGCGGTCACCGCGGGCCACCGCGCCGAGGTCGAGATTGTTCAGCTCGGAAGGATCCACGATCCGGCCGCCGAGCAGCCACGAACTGCCCGGCCGCGTGGAGGCGACGAAGACCTGGTGCGCTCGCTCGCGAGAGTCCGCGTGCCGGCCAGGGGAGCGGATCAGTCCGAACCGTACGTCGACCTTCTTGCACTCGTCGTCGAACGCCGCACCGAACCGTCGGTCGAGGTGACTCTGCGTCGGTGCCTTCGCACCCCACGGACCGGGCTGCTCGACCACGACCCATGCGGTCGCGACCACCGCCGTACCGGGCAACGGCTCCTGCAGTACCCGACAGAACGTCGAGCACAGGCCGTCCACAGGTGCAGGGGTACCAGGCGTCACAGCTTCACGGTACGCGACCTGAGACGGCTGTCCCTCATGGTGATCATCATGTGTGCGGTGTGCCACGCCGGCCGAGGAGCAGGACGCCCAGGGCGGCGGCCAGGAACGCGCACACCGCGGCCCCGGCGAAGATCGCGTGAACTTGTGAAACGGCCGCGTCGCGGAGCGCGTCGACGAACGGGCGGCAGTTGCCGGGGGAGGCCGGGCAGAGTTCGTTGGGCGATTTGATGCCGTCGGCAATGGCGTAGTACCGGCGAAGCCCGATCGCGGTCAGTGCCGAGACGCCGACGAGCATGCCGACCATCCGCGCGACCACCACGAGAGCGCTCACCAGACCGTGGCTGTCGGCGGGCGTCGCGCCGAGCATCGCCGTGTTCAAAGGCGATAGCGCCAGCCCGAATCCGAAGCCGCAGAGGAGCAGTACGACGGTCGCCGGCCAGTGATCCAGCGCCGTACGGCTCCAGAATGCCATCACCACGAACATCGCCCCGGACAACCCGAGCCCGGCGCCGGTGATCAACCCGAGCCCGTACCGCCGCGTCAACCACCCGCCGACCACCGCCCCGACCGGCAGAGCGATCAGGAACCGCAGCAGCACCAGCGCGGCCGCCAACTGACCACCGCCCTGGGTCGTGCGAGCAAACACCGGTACGTCGACCAGCGCCGCGATCAGCGCGCATCCGATCAGAAAACTGACCACCAACGAACCCCACGCCGGGCGATCACCCAACAAACCACGAGGCACGATCGCCGCCGCCGTACGACGCTGCCACAGCGCGAATGCGATGGCGAACACGGCGGCCGCGACGAGCAGCCACGGCCCGGCCGGCGACATGAGCTCGCGCTCAGGATCCGCCGTCGCGAAGGCGAGCACGACACCAGCCAACGCGACCGCGAGCAGCAGAGCCCCGACAAGATCGACTCGCGAGAGCACGGCAGCCACGTGCCCACGGGTCCGCAACAGCACGAGGCCGAGCCACACAAGCGCCAGTACCAGGGTGACGACCCCGATCGGCGTGAGCAGCCGGGACGTTCCGGTGAAAGGCACGAAGGGCAGACCGAGTGTGACCCCGGACGCGAGTCGATCCGGTGCTGTGAGCGTCAGGCCGAGCGCAACGCACGCGAGCAGCCCGACGGCGCCCGAGAGACGTGGACGCCAACGCCCGCGGAGCAGGAGCGCGAGGACGACGGCGACTACCAGGTTGAGCCAGAAGATGTACCGCCAGTCAGCCACCGCGAGTACGGCGGCACCCAGCAGCGGACCCAGCACGGCGCCCAGCTCCTGGACCGCCCCGACCACGCCCAACGGCAGCCCGCGCCGTTCCGCCGGCCACAGGTCAGCGACCAACGCCAGGGTGGCCGGAACCAGCCCGCCACCGCCGACTCCCTGAAGAAACCGACCGGTTACCACCAGGGGCAGGTCGTAGGCGCCGGCTGTGATGAGCGACCCGACCGCGAACAGCAGGAGCGCGCCGACGAGGACCGGCGTACGCCCGGCGACATCCGCGATCCGACCGATCAGCGGCAGCACGGCGATGTACCCGAGCAGGAACCCGGAGATGATCGGCGCCGCCCGCTGCAACTCGTCCGCGGACAGCCCGACCCCGGACATCATGTCCGGCAGCGCCAGCACCACGACGTACGTATCGGCCGCCGCAAACGCGACAGCAATCGACGCGAGCGTGAGGCGGGTCCTCGCGGTCACGGCTTCGTGATTTCGATCTTCTCGCCGTATTTGTCCAGGGTGACGTCGTAGCTGCTGGTGGCGCCGGAGTAGAACGGCCCGGTGATCGTCGCCGAGACCAACTGCTTGCTGTCCTTGTCGATCTTGAAGGTGCTCGGGAAGTCCTGGTCGGCCGGGGCCTTCGGGAAGATGCCCTGCAGGGACTTGCCCTCGACGGAACCGGTGACCTCGGTGAGAACCTTCGCGCCTTCGCGGGTCTCGCCCTTCACCTTGGCGTCCTTGAGCGTCGGCAGTACCGCGGTCAGGCCCTTCGCCGGATCGAGCAGAATCGCCGGGTCGGGTGCGCCGAGCCCGGCCAGCTGCGTCGGCGTGAGCTCGATGTAGCTGGGCGAGAACGACACCTTGGCGTAGACCTTGCTCCCGACCGCGACCACGTCGGCGTCGATCGGCGAACCGGACGACCGCACGGTCAGCTTGCCCTTGAACGCGGGTGCGTGCGTCGCGACGCCGTCACCGCTGGCGAGCGTCTGCGCGTTGTCGGGCAGGTCGCGTCCGGTTAGCACGATGTGCACGCTGGCGGCGTCGTCGATCGTCTTCTTGACGTCGGTCAGCAGCGCGACAGCGTCGCCACCTGATGCGCCACCGGAGCCGCCGGACTCCTTCTTGTCACTACAGCCCGCCACCGCAAGCACCACGACCGCGCACAGCGCGAGCACTCTCTTCACAGAGGTCAGCCTGCCAGATCGGGAGCGCATGCAGCGATGGGTTGAGCAACCGGTACGCCGGAGCCGTCGCGCCGCAGGTCGACGGGCGGTAGCTCGACGGGTGCGCCGCTGTTCGCGCTGGCCTTCACCGGCGCGGCGCCGACGTACCCGAGCAGCAGGCCGTCTTCGCCCTTCAGCAGCCGCTGGCAACGCACACCACCGGTCCCGCGGCCCTTGCCCGGGTACTCGCTGAACGGCGTCACCTTCACCGCACCGACCTCGGTCCCCGGCAGCGCGGAGGACGAGCCCGCGATAGTGACGACCTGCGCCTCGCGCCCGGTGTCGACAGCGCCGAAGAAGACCACCTTCGCCTTCGCAGCGAGCCGTACGCCGGCCATACCGCCCGCGGTCCGCCCCTGCGGCCGCACCGCCGACGCAGGGAAGTGCAGCAGCTGCGCGTCGGACGTGATGAAGCACAGCTCCTCGTCACCCGTGGTCAGCTCGACTGCGCCGATGACCTCGTCGTCGTCCTTGAGGCCGATGATCTCCCACGAGTCCCGGTTGCTGAGGTGATCTGGTACGACGCGCTTCACGACGCCGGTCGTCGTACCGAGCGCGACGCCGACCGAGTCCGGATCCATCGTGGTCAGCGCCAGCGCCTTCTCGCCCGGGTCCAGCGACACGAACTCCGCGATCGGCGCGCCACCCTGCAGGTTCGGCGCGTTCGCGGTCGTCGGTACGGCGGGAAGGTCGAGCGACTCGAGCCGGATCAACCGGCCGGCGCTGGTGATCAGCCCGTACTGCCCACGAGCAGTGCTCTTCACTGCGGACACGATCGCATCGTGCTTCGCGCGCGACTCGCTGGCACCGAACGGTTCGACACCATTGGTCCGCGCGAGCAGCCCCGCCGAGCTCATCAGGATCCAGCACGGGTCGTCGCTGACCTCGAGCGGCACGGCGGCCGTCTTGGTCGCGCCGGACGACTCCAGCAGCACGGTACGGCGCGGCGTGCCGTACGTCTTCGCGACCTCGGCGAGCTCGTCGGAGACCATCTTGCGGAGCAGCGTCGGGTCCTCGATGATCGCGGTCAGCGCCTCGATCTCGCGCTCCAGCTCGCCCTTCTCGGTCTCCAGTTCGAGCTTGGAGTACTTCGTCAGCCGGCGCAGCGGCATGTCCAGGATGTAGTTCGCCTGGATCTCGGACAGCTCGTAGATCTCGATCAGCCGGGACCGGGCCTCGGCCGCGTCGTCGCTGCTCCGGATCACCTGGATGACCTCGTCGATGTCCAGGATCGCGATCAGCAGGCCGTCGACGATGTGCAGCCGGTCCTGGGCCTTCTTCCGGCGGAACTCGCTGCGCCGGCGCGTCACGTCGTACCGGTGGTCGAGGTAGACCTCGAGCAGTTCCTTCAGTCCGAGGGTGCGCGGCTGTCCCTCGACCAGGCAGACGTTGTTGACGTGGAACGCGTCCTCGAGCGGCGTCAGCTTGTAGAGCTGCTCGAGCAGCGCCTCGGGCACGAACCCGTTCTTGACCTCGATGACGAGCTGCGTGCCGTGGGCGCGGTCGGTGAGGTCCTTGACATCCGCGATGCCCTGGAGCTTCTTGCTCTGCACCAGGGTCTTGATCTTCTCGATCACCTTCTCCGGGCCGACGGAGTACGGCAGCTCGGTGACGACGATGCCCTTGCGGCGCGGGGTGACGTTCTCGACGCGGGCGGTGGCGCGCATCTTGAAGCTGCCGCGGCCGGTCGCGTACGCGTCCTTGATGCCTTCTAGGCCGACGATCTTGCCGCCGGTCGGCAGGTCCGGCCCGGGGATGAACCGCATCAGGTCGTCGAGGTCCGCGCCCGGCGTCTTGATCAGGTGCCGGAGCGCCTGGATCACCTCGACCAGGTTGTGCGGGGCCATGTTGGTGGCCATCCCGACCG
Source organism: Kribbella sp. NPDC055110 (assembly GCF_053607525.1). Lineage (NCBI taxonomy): Bacteria > Bacillati > Actinomycetota > Actinomycetes > Propionibacteriales > Kribbellaceae > Kribbella > Kribbella sp. NPDC055110. The sequence continues at coordinate 74,237 of NZ_JBSGTS010000017.1, read as the reverse complement.
CGATGCCGGCGGCACCGTTGACCAGCAGGTTCGGAAAGGCGGCCGGCAGCACGTACGGCTCGGTCTCCCGGCCGTCGTAGTTCGGCTTGAAGTCGACGACGTCCTCGTCCAGCCCGGTCGTCATAGCCATCGACGGCGGCGCCATCCGGCACTCGGTATAACGCATCGCCGCCGGACCATCGTCCAGACTTCCAAAGTTGCCATGTCCGTCGATCAGTGGTACACGCATCGACCACGGCTGGGCGGTGCGGACCAGGGCGTCGTAGATCGCGCCGTCACCGTGCGGGTGGTACTTACCCATGACCTCACCGACGACGCGGGCCGACTTCACATGGCCGCGGTCGGGGCGGATGTTGTTCTCCGCCATCGAGAACAGGATCCGCCGCTGGACCGGCTTGAGCCCGTCCCGGGCGTCGGGCAGCGCCCGGGCGTAGATCACCGAGTAGGCGTACTCCAGGTAGCTGGTACGCATCTCGTCGGAGACGTCGACGTCGAGGATGCGCTCCTCGAAGTCCTCGGGTTCGGCGGTGCTGGTACGGCGTGCCATGCGGGTCTACGAACTCCTCGATCAAACGGTACGAGCGCCGCGACGGTCCGGCGCCACACCTATTCTCGCTGGTGAACGGTCGTTTCCCTGGCCACGACCCGCAGAAGGTACGTCGTCGGGGCCAGGGCGGACCCTACCGCGAGGGTCAGACAAAGTGCGCCGATGCCCAGCAGGACGCCCCATGGCACGGTCGTCGGTACGTCGGACAGACCCGAGGTCATCGCGTGGCGGATCAGCACGCCGACCGTCACCGTGATGACGGTCCCGAGGCTGAGGGCGATCGTCCCGACCAGGGACGACTCCCAGAGCACCATCCGCCGCAGCTGGGCGGGCGTCGCGCCGAGCAACCGTGAGGTGACGAACTCGTGGCGGCGCTGCAGGCTGCCCATCAGGAGCGTGTTGGCGATCGCGATGGCGCTGTAGAGCGCGGCCGGCCCGAGCAGCATGACGAGCCCGAGCCGATTCCCCTTCCGAATGCCCTCCGCCTGGTCGGCCTCCCAGTCGGCGGCCAGTTGCGCACCGGGAATCCGCTGCACCAGATCGGTGGGCGAGACCCCGTCGTACGGCAGCACGAAGCTCCGGGCGACCTGGGCCTGCGGTGCGTGCTTGTGCGCGAGGTCGAGCGGGATGAGGAACGACGGGTTCACGCCGAACGCGTCCTTCACGATCGCGACCACCCGGAGCTTCACCGGCGTCCGGTCGGGGAACACCAGCGGAATCTCGTCGCCGACGTGATAGTTCTCCAACCCCGCCATTTCCTTGCTGACGGCAACCGTATTGCCGGTCAGCCGGCCGAGATCGCCGGACCGCACGGTCAGGTCCCGGGTCTGCGATGCGAGGCCCGGATCGATCCCCTCGGCGTCCTCGAGCTGCGCGTAGTCGGCAGCGACCCGCACCACCTGAAGCTGCAACCCCGCATCCACCGCCTTCACCCCAGCGCTGTCAACGGGAGCGGAACCTGTGACAACGATCGGCGCCCGGACCGCGTCCCGGATGGTCGCCGCCGCACTGTCTGCGGCAAAGCTGAGGCTCAGCACCATCGACCCGGCGATCGCCGAGATCGAGAGGATCGGCGCCGCGAGTGAAGCGCTCCGCCGCGGTGCCGCGAGCACGTTGCTCCGGGCCAGCCGACCCGACACCTGGGTCCACGCGACCAGCGGCACCGCCCACAACCGTCCAATCAGAGGTACGACGAGCGGCGCGAGCAACGTCAGCGCGATCACCACCACCATCGGCGTGAACATCGCGAGCGGTACGGCGCCCTCACCGCTCGACGGCCGGATCAACGTCAGCATGGTGATCGCACCGGCGAGGAACAGCAGCCCGAACACGACCCGCACCGGCCCGATTCGCGGCGGCTCCAGAGCGGCCTCCCGCAACGCGTCGATGGGCCCAACCCGGCCCGCCCGCCGCGCTGCAGAACGCGCACCGAGCATCGCGACCAGCAGCCCCGCCCCGACGGCGATCGCGAGCGGGACCCATGGCGAGGCCGGCTCCAGCTTCACGGGCGCCAACTCGGTGTACGACGCCTTGCGCAGCAACAGCGGCGTCGCGAGCTGAGCCGCGAACGCCCCGGTCAGCGATGCGGCGAGCGCGACGACGACCGCCTCGCCGAGCACCATCCGGCGGATCTGGTGCGGGGTCGCGCCGATCAGCCGCAGCAGCCCGAGCTCGCGCCGCCGCGCCGCGACGGCGAACGCGAACGTGCTGGCGATCACGAAGATCGTGATGAACCCGCTGATCGTCCCGACCAGGCTGAGCACGGTCTGCAAACCGGACACGTCGGCGTCCGACAATGGCACCCTCACGTTCTGAGGCGCCGTACCGTCGCCGCCGAGGGTGGTGACGCTGATGCTCGCCGCGGCCGGCCCGTGGTACGCGATCGTCGCGGCCGTCGCGGTCGCAGCCAGCCCGAGCAGGAACACCCCCACCGCGAGCGCCACGAACGAACCGGCGTACAGCGATCGGTGCCGGCCGACGGTTTGCCGGCTGAGGAAGAACATCATCGCTCCAGGTCGCTCATCGCCGCCGCGATCTGCGCGGGCGTGGCGCGATCGAGGTGGCCCGCGAGCAGCCCGTCGGACAGGAACAGGACGCGCTCGGCGTACGCGGCCGCGACCGGATCGTGGGTCACCATCACGACGGTCTGCCCGGCGCGGTCGGTTGCCTCGCGCAACAGTCCGAGGATCTGCCGGCTGGTGCCGCTGTCCAGCGCGCCGGTCGGCTCGTCGGCGAAGAACACCGACGGCCGGGTGATCAAGGCCCGCGCGATCGCGACCCGCTGCTGCTGGCCGCCGGACAGCTCGGCCGGCCGCCGCTTCGCCTTCCCGTCCAGACCGACTTGTTCCAGCACCCGCTGTACGTCGTTCCGCGCCGGGCGGCGACCGGTGAGACGCAGCGGGAGCGCCACGTTGTCGTACACGGTCAGCGACGGCAGCAGGTTGTACGCCTGGAACACGAACCCCATCTCGGCCCGGCGCAGTTTAGTGAGCTCTACCTCATTCAGCCCCAGCAGGGTGACTCCGTTGAGCACCACGGTCCCTGTGGTCGGCTGGTCGAGTCCAGCCGCGCACTGCAGCAGCGTCGACTTACCGGAGCCGGACGGGCCCATCACGGCGGTGAACGAGCCACGGGCGAAGTGGTAGGTCACGCCGCGCAGCGCGTCGACTGCTCCGGCCTTGGAACGGTACGTCTTGGTGATGCCGTCCAGCACGAGCGCAGGCCGCTCGGCCGGTGTGGTGTACGGATAGGTGGGCGCGGTAGCGGTCATGGTCCCAGCAAACCGTCGTACGGCGTTCTGAGCCCTGGCCCACGGGGGAGACCTGCAGTAGCGCGCACGCTACCGCGCCGGCGCTGTCTCCCGCCTAGGGTTGGCACGGTGGAGAGACCTATGACGGTGTGGGCCGCGCTGGCGTCGCCGCGGTACCTGATCTCGTCGTGGCCGTGGCGCGTGTACGCGTACCTCCTCACGTCGGTGCCGGTCGGCGTTCTGGCGATCGGGGTGCTGATCGGGCTCGCCGGTCTGAGCGCGCTGCTGAGCCCGATCCTGATCGGGATCGTGATGATCGGTGCGTTCCCGCTGATCGGGGTGCTGATCGGCCGGGTCGAGCGGTGGCGGGCCGGGCTGATGCTCCTTGACGGGATCAGCAGCCCGCACGCGAGCCTGCCCGCCGGGTTGTCGCTGAAGGCGCGGCTGACCTTCCGGCGGCGCGAGCAGGCGTCGATGCGGGCCCTCGGTTACGGGTTCCTGCTCGGCACGTTCGTCTGGCCGCTGAGCGCACTGTTCGGGGGCCTGAGCGCGACGATCCTCGGCATCACGCTCGCGTCGCCGGTGATCGCAGGCAACGGTGACGCGGTGATGCTGGGGTCGTGGGACCTGAACTCGGTCGGCGAAGGTGTTCTGTTCGTGATCGTGTTCGGGCCGCCGTTCTATGCCGTCAGCTCGTACCTGCTCGGGGTGATCGCCGGTGCGGAGGCCTCGCTGGCGAAGGCGGTGCTCGGACCGCGGCAGGAGGAGCTGCAGCGGAATCTGGCCGATCTGCGTCGTTCCCGGCTGGACCTGGTCGACGCGTTCGAGACCGAGCGGGTGCGGATCGAGCGGCACCTGCACGACGGCGTACAGCAGCGGCTGGTCGGGCTCACCATGACGCTCGGGCTCGCTGAGCTGGACCTGCCGGACGGCGAGGGTCGGCGGTTGGTGGTGAAGGCGCACGGCGAGGCGGAGGCGGCGCTCGCGGATCTGCGAGCCGCTGTACGAGGCATTCATCCGCGCGTGCTGGTGGATCACGGGCTGGAGGCCGCCGTACGGGAAGTGGCGGATCGGATGCCGCTGCCGGTGACGGTGCAGTTGTCGATCCCGACGCGGTTGCCGGGGCCGATCGAGGCTGCGGCGTACTTCGTGGTCAGTGAGGCGCTCGCCAACGTCGCCAAGCACGCGCAGGCGTCGACGTGTGAGGTGACCGGCTGGGTGGACCGGGACCGGCTCGTGATCACGGTGCACGACGATGGCGTCGGTGGAGCGCAGTTGGGCGCCGGGACCGGTCTGACCGGGTTGGTGACTCGGTTGGACGCGCTGGGCGGCACACTCGACATCGACAGCCCGCCTGGTGGGCCGACGCGATTGAGGATGGAGTGCCCGTGCCGACTCGGCGATTGAGCATTGTTCTGGCCGAAGACTCTCTGCTGTTGCGGGAGGGTTTGGCCAGCATCCTGGATCGCGCCGGGCACGAGGTACGGGACACGGTGGGGGACGGCGATGCGTTGCTGGCCGTCGTCCGCAAAGACCCGCCGGACCTGGTGATCACCGATGTACGGATGCCGCCCGGGCACAGCGACGAGGGCCTGCGGGCCGCGGCGGCGATCCGGGCGGAGCTGCCCGCGATCGGGATCCTGGTGCTGTCGCAGTACGTCGCCGACGCCTACCTGTCGTCGTTGCTGGAGACAACGACCGGCGGGATCGGGTACCTGCTGAAGGACCGGGTCGGGCATGTGACCGAGTTCCTCGAGTCGCTCGACCGGGTCGCGGACGGCGGGACCGTGGTTGACCCCGAGGTGGTGCGGCAACTGCTGGCGCGGCGCCGGAACGACGGGCCGCTGTCGGCGCTCACGCCGCGCGAGCTCGAGGTGCTCGCATTGATGGCGGAGGGCAGGGTGAACGGGTCGATCGCGGAGCAACTGGTGGTCAGCGAGGCCGCCGTACGCAAGCACGTCGGGAATATCTTCGCCAAGCTGCGGTTGGACGAAGGGTGGGATCGGCGCGTTTCCGCAGTGCTGACGTATCTGAGGGGATAGGTCCTTTCTGGTACTCCAGCACCTACTGCGGGGCACTCGGCACGGCACCTCGCCGCACGGGTGCAAAGGCCACGATGCTCCGCATCGAGACCTTCGCCCACGCACGCCGATGCACCGCGCCGAGCACCTCCTCGCGACGGCGCTGGAGTACCAGAAAGGACCTAGTCATGGACGAGGCGATTCGGAAGATCCTGGCCGAGTGCGACACGTGGGCCGTGGTGGGGCTGTCGAACAACACCAGCAGGGCGGCGTACGGCGTGGCGCGGTTCCTGCAGAGTCACGGGAAGCGGGTCGTGCCGGTGCATCCGGCGGCGGAGACTGTGCACGGCGAGCAGGGGTACGCGACGCTCGCGGACATCCCGTTCCCGGTGGACTGCGTGGACGTGTTCGTGCGGTCCGAGCTGGCCGGCGATATCGCGGACCAGGCGGTGGGAATCAACGCGAAGGCGGTGTGGTTCCAGCTCGACGTAGTGGATCAGGACGCCTACGCACGGACGACGGCTGCGGGCCTCACGATGGTGATGGACCACTGCCCGGCGATCGAGTGGGGACGTCTCGGACCGATCTCTTCCGAAGGGCTCTGATGTTCACGATCGACACATCCACCGGCTTCGGCAAGCGGATCGCACGGCAGCTCGACGACGAACGGGTGGTTTGGCTGACCACCGTCGCCCCGTCGGGTACGCCGGCGCCGACTCCCGTGTGGTTCCTCTGGCACGACGACGAGATCCTGATCAGCAGCGAGCCGGACAAGGCCAAGCTGCGCAACGTCGCCGGTCACCCGCAGGTCACGGTCAACTTCAACGCCACGCACAGCGGGGGAGACGTCGGCGTCATCTCCGGTACGGCGGCGATCGACCCGGACCCGATCGGCGTCGACGCGCTGGCGGCGTACAACGCGAAGTACGCCGACGACATCGCCGGGCTCGGGATGACTCCGGACCAGTTCCACGCCGCCTACTCGGTGCTGATCCGGATCACCCCCGGGAAACTGCGCGGTTTCTAGGCCAGGCTCTAGTTCAGGTAGCCCTCGACCGTGTCGCTGGAGCGGGCGGCGGCGTTGTCGGGGTTCTCGCCGAACTCGCGCTTGGCGCGGCGCTGGCGAAGCAGGTCCCAGCACTGGTCCAGCTCGACCTCGAGCGCCCGCAGCCGGGTCCGCTCGTCGGCGTCGTCCACCTGTCCGGCCGCGTGCTTGGTCCGCAGCTCGTGCTCCTCGGCCACCAGATCGTCGATCCGGCTGAAGATGCTCTTGTCGTCGCTCATGGGGAAACGGTACGCCCGTCCGGAAGCCTCGAGCGCGACAGGAGCTCGGTGACGACCAGGATCGAGATCGCCTCGGCTGCGACCAGGCCGATCAGTACGACGAGTTGGAGCGCGGCTGCCTGGGTCGGTGAGGCCCCGCCGAGGACCATGCCGACGAACGCGCCGGGGAGCGTGACGAGGCCGACCGTGCGGGTCTGATCCAGGGCCGGCAGCAGGGCATCCCCCGCGACCGGGCCGACCACGAGTTTGAACGCGTCCGGTTGCAGCAGCCCGATCGACAGTCCCGCCTCGAACTCGCCGTACCGGGTGCTGTACTCGCTGAGCACCCGCCGTCCCGCGAGTGTGGTCGCGGTCATCGCGCCGCCGACGATGATGCCGCCCATCGGCAGGATGCTCGCCGGGTTCCGCGGTACGACGCCCGGCAGGATCAGCAGGAGCAGTACGGCGAACGCGCCGCTCCCGATCGCGGCCGCGCAGTACATCCACTGCCGCGGGACTATCGCTGTGTGCTGGAGCCGTCGCGTGCTCGTCACGGTCGCGACCACGAACATCAGCAGCACGAACGCGATCGCGCCGAGCGTGTGCTGCAGCGCGATCCCGACCACAGCCCCGACCGCTGCGAGCTGCACGACTGCGCGCAACGCCGCTGTGACGATCCCCTTGTCGTGCCGCAGACCGGCGTACCGGGACGCACCGACGCCGATCGCGATGAGTAACGGCAGGACGACGACAGCCGACCAGCCGAGTCCGGTATGGAGCGACATCTACCGGAAGTCAGCCTCGTCGTACGTCTGCCCGCTCGTCCCGCTCTCCACCTTCGCTGCCTCGTCCGCCCGCAGCTCGACCCGCCGGATCTTCCCGGAGATCGTCTTCGGCAGCTCGGCGAACTCGATCCGCCGGATCCGCTTGTACGGTGCCAGGTGCTCACGGCAGAACGCCAGGATCTCCCCGGCGAGCTCCCGCGACGGTTCGTGCCCGGCCGCGAGAACGACGTACGCCTTCGGTACGGCGAGACGCACCGGATCCGGCGACGGTACGACGGCCGCCTCGGCGACGGCCGGATGCTCGATCAGCACCGACTCGAGCTCGAACGGGGAGATGCGGTAGTCGCTGGCCTTGAACACGTCGTCGGAGCGCCCGACGTACGTGATGTAGCCGTCCTCGTCCCGGCTCGCGACATCGCCGGTGTGGTAGTACCCGTTCCGCATCACCTCTTCGGTGAGCTCCTGCGCGTCCCGGTACCCGCGCATCAGCGGGACCGGCGCGGGCGCCAACTCGATGCAGATCTCGCCGTCGTCGCCGATCTCGTCCGTGGACGGGTCGATCAGCGCGATGCTGTACCCGGGCAACGGGCGGCCCATCGAGCCGAGCTTGACCGGCTGGCCGGGCGGGTTCCCGATCTGCGCGGTCGTCTCGGTCTGCCCGTACCCGTCCCGGATCGTGATGCCCCAGGCGTTCCGGACCTGGTCGATCACCTCGGGGTTCAACGGCTCACCCGCCGAGATGCACTCGCGGATGCGGACCTCGACCGCGGACAGGTCCGCCTGGATCAGCATCCGCCACACCGTCGGCGGGGCGCAGAACGTGGTCACGCCGTACTCCTGCAGCACCTGCAGCATCTTCTCGGCGCTGAACCGCGTGTAGTTGTAGAGGAAGACGGTCGCGCCCGCGTTCCACGGCGCGAACACGTTGCTCCATGAGTGCTTCGCCCAGCCGGGAGAGGAGACGTTGAGGTGTACGTCGCCGGGCTGCAGGCCGATCCAGTACATCGTGGACAGGTGGCCGACCGGGTAGCTCACCTGCGTGTGCTCGACCAGCTTCGGCTGGCTCGTCGTACCGGACGTGAAGTAGAGCAGCAGCGAGTCGTCGGCTGCGGTGTCGACCTCAGGCACCGGTCCGTCGTACGACGCCGAGTCCTCGAAGTTGAGCCAGCCTTCGGCCGCGGAGCCGACGGCGACGCGGATGCAGTGGTCGGCGATCCCGGCGTACCTGCCGGCGTCGGCGCCGCTGGTGACGACCGCGCGGACGTTGCCGCGCGAGATCCGGTCCGCGAGATCGGCGTCGGTGAGCAGCGTGGTGGCGGGGATCATCACCGCTCCGGCGCGGATGCAGCCGAGCATCGTCTCCCACAGCTCGACCTGGTTGCCGAGGACGATCAGCACCCGGTCGCCCGGCTTCAGGCCTGCCTCGGTCAGCCAGCCGGCCACCTGGCGGGACCGCTCGCCCATCTCGGCGTACGTCCGCGAGTTGACCTCGCCGTCCTCCTCGACGATCGTCAGCGCGGCCACCTCGGGCTGCTCGACGGCGAGCGCGTCGAACCAGTCACGTGCCCAGTTGAACCGCTCGAACGCCGGCCAGCTGAAGTCCCGGTACGCCGTCTCGTAGTCCTCCCGGTGCGCCACCAAGAAGTCGCGCGCCGCCCGGAACTCCCGGGTGACCTCCGAAGTGCTCTGCTCCGTCGCCATGTTGCGCACACTACCCATTCAGCGCGAGAACGGCTCCCGTGACGACCAGTGGTGTAAGGATGAGTCCGCGCCACAGGAACGACCACCAGGAGATGTCCACGCGGGCGGCGTCGCAGCGGGCCTGCCAGATCAATGTGGCGAGCGAACCCCAGAGGGTGAGCAGGCAACCGCAGTTGACGCCGATGAGCAGTGCAAGCATGCGGTGCGGGCTGTCTGAGGCGACCGGTTCCATGGCCAGGTACGCCGGGAGGTTGTCGAAGAGGTTCGCACCGAGTGCAGCGGTCGCGCTCAGTCGAAGCTCGGAGGTGGTGCCGGCTACCCGCCGCAACAGGTCCTCGAGACCGTGCGAGCTCAGGAACCCGACCACGGCGAACAGCACCACGACGGTGCCGACCAGCTTGAACGGGATCAGTGACCACTTGAGGACGCTGCGCCGCCGTACCGCGAACAGGACGACCAGCACGAGCGCCCCGATGCTCGCGGGCCACGCCACCTCGATGCCCGAGACGAACGCCGGGCCGAGTAGGAGGCAGACACCTGCGCAGCCCCAGAACAGGACCTTGTCGTCGACTGCAGGTGTCGGCGGGACGACGTACCGGCGTGGCAGGTCGCGGTGGAAGAGCGCTGCGAGCACTACGACTGTGATGAGGATCGCGGCGATGGCAGGGCGCCAGCTCACGGACAGGTAGTTGACGTCCAGCTGGCGGAACGGGTGCGCGGCCAGCAGGTTCGTGAGGTTGGACACCGGCAGCAGGAGGGACGCCGTACCTGCCAGCCAGACCGTGGTGAACGCGAACAGCTTTGGTGGGATCTGCAGCTGGCGGGCCATCGACAGGACCACAGGTGTCAGCAGCACTGCGCAAGTGTCCAGAGACAGCACGATCGTCAGGCCCGTGGCCAGCGCGACCACCAGCAGCCAGAGCCGCCAGACCCGGCCGCGGGCGAGGTGCGCGGCTTCCCGCGCCGCGACGTCGAACACCTTGGCCTGGTCGGCCAGCTCGGCGATGACGGTCACTGCGACCAGGAACACCAGCACCGGCGCGATCCGCTCGACCAAATTCGGGTCCTCTCCAGTGGGTGTTTGAGTACGCTGTCTAGGTGCCGGACCAGTATGACCACGAGCCTCCGGACGGCTATCCGGCGGAATACGAGGCCGATGTCGTCCTGCGGGACGGCGCGACCGCGCACCTGCGGCCGATCACGCCGGACGATGCCGCCTTGCTGGTGGCGTTCTACGGGCGGGTGTCCGAACAATCGAAGTACTACCGCTTCTTCGCCCCGTACCCGGAACTGTCCGAGCGCGATGTGGCGAGGTTCACGCAGGTCGACTACCACCAGCGGCTCGCACTGATCGTCACGGTCGGTGACGAGATGATCGGCGTCGGACGCTACGAGGGCACCAGCCGGAGTACGGCGGAAGTCGCGTTCCTGATCGAGGACGCACACCAGGGACGCGGACTCGGGCAGCTGCTGCTCGAGCACCTGGCGCAGGCGGCCCGGGAGAACGGCATCCACCGGTTCGTCGCCGAGGTGCTGCCGGACAACCGGAAGATGATCACGGTCTTCACCGAGGCCGGGTACAAGGTCGCCCGGGAGTTCGAGGACGGCGTGATCATGGTCGAGTTCGACATCGCGCCGACCGACACGTCGTTCGGAGTGATGCAGGCCCGCGAGCAGCGCTCCGAGGCGCTGTCGATCGCTCGGCTGCTGACCCCTGGGAGTGTCGCGGTGATCGGCGCGAGCCGCCGCGAAGGCACGATCGGCAACGCGCTCCTGCGGAACCTCCGCGACGGCGGTTTCCCCGGGCGGCTGTACGCCGTCAACACCGACACGAAAGCATCGGAGATCGAGGGCGTCCCGGCGTACCCGACGATCCGGGAGGTCGAGGACACCGTCGACCTCGCGGTGGTCGCGGTCAAGGCAGAGATGGTCGCGGACGTCGTCCTGGACTGCGCGGCCAAGGGTGTGCGCGGGCTGGTCGTGGTGTCGAGCGGGTTCGCGGAGATCGGGGACGAGGGGCGCAAGCGGCAGCGGTACCTGGTCGGTCTCGCGCGGTCGTACGGCATGCGGGTGATCGGTCCGAACGCGCTGGGCCTGATCAACACCGCGACCGGGGTCTCGTTGAACGCGACGTTGTCGCCGCTGATGCCGAGCAAGGGCCGGGTCGCGTTCTTCTGCCAGTCCGGCGCGCTCGGCGTACCGATCCTTGCCGACATGGTGGGCCGTGGTCTCGGGCTGTCGAGCTTCGTGTCGGCGGGCAACCGGGCGGATGTCTCGGGCAACGACCTGATGCAGTACTGGTACTCCGACGAGGCCACCGAGGTCGTCCTGCTGTACCTGGAGTCGCTCGGCAACCCGCGCAAGTTCAGCCGGGTGGCGCGGCGGCTCGCGGGGCGGAAGCCGGTGATCGCGCTGAAGTCCGGGCGCGCCACCCAGGGCGTGCCGGTCGGGCAGCTCGTCCGGCGCAGTCATTTGCCGCCGGCAAGCATCGAGTCGATGTTCCGGCAGAGCGGCCTGATCGGGGTGGACACCACCGGCGAACTGTTCGACGTCGCCCAGTTGCTCGCACACCAGCCGTTGCCGAAGGGCCGCCGGGTCGCGATCGTCTCGAACTCGGACGCGCTGACGCTGCTCGCACTCGACACCATGGCCGGCTGTGGGCTGGACGTCGCGGGCGAGCCGCGGAACCTGAGCGCCGACGCGACCCCGTCCGACTTCGGTCTCGCGCTGTCCGAGGTGTTCGCCGACGACAAGGTGCACTCGGTCGTGGTGATCTACACACCGCCGGTGCAGTCGAACGGCGGCGAGGTCGCGCAGGTGCTCGCCGCGGCCGCCGCGGGCTCGGACAAGCCGGTGGTGTCGACGTTCCTCGCGTCCCGCAGTGTGCCCGCCGAGCTGCAGGTACCGGACGAAGACGGTGGCGCCGCCCGCGGTTCGATCCCGTCGTTCCTCAACCCGCAGTACGCCGTCGGCGCGCTGGCGAAGGCGACGCAGTACGCCGAATGGCGGCGCCGATCCGACAGCCGGATCCCGGATCTGCCGGACATCGACACCGCCGGGGGAGAGGACTTCGTCGCGGACTTCCTGCGGCGGAACCCGGCCGGCGCGTATCTCGACGAGGCCGATCGGCAGCGGCTGCTGGCCTTCTACGGCATCCCGGTGCTTCCGGCGTACCCGGTGCTGTCCGCGGACGAGGCCGTCGACCGGGCCGCGGACCTCGGGTTCGAGGTGATCCTGAAGGCGACCGCGGAGCAGTGGCGGATGCGGCCGGACCTCGCCGACATCTGGCGGCACATCCACGACGAGGAGGACATGCGCGCGGCCTGGGCCGAGATGACTCACACGTTCGGCGTCGCGTCGGATCCGGCGCGGGCGCAGTTCGTCGTACAGAAGATGGCGCCGCCGGGCGTACCGGTGGTGATCTCGACGATCGAGGACGTGTCCTTCGGGCCGGTGGTGACGTTCGGGCTGTCCGGCGTCGCGACGGATCTCCTCGGCGACCGCTCGTACCGGATGCCGCCGCTCACCACCCGCGACGCCGCCGAGATGGTCCGCGAGGTGAAGGCCGCACCCCTCCTCTACGGCTACCGCGGCTCGGACCCCGTCGACATCCCGGCGATCGAGGACCTCCTGCACCGAGTGTCCCGCCTGACCCTCGACCTGGAGGAAGTAGTCCGCCTGGACCTCCGCTCCGTCCTCGTCTCAGCCCAAGGCGCCACCGTCCTCGACACCAGAATCCGCATAGCCCCCAACGAAAAACCCCGCCAAGACACCCCCGCCCGCCGCCTCACCTAACCCCCACCAACCCCGCCACCAACCCACCGGCAACCCCGCCACCATCCCCGGCCCGGGCGTCGCCGTTCCCGCGGCAGGCGATGACCCATGGATCTGGCAAAAGAGCGGCTACCCGGGCTCTTGTGACGGATGCGTGGGTCGGTTGGGTTGAGTTGGGCGTCACCGAGTGGCCGGTCGTCGACGTACAGGACTGGATATCCCCTCGTGTTGGGGGTTCTCCGTTGGTACGCGAGGGGAGAACCCCCAACGCGAGGGGATAACCGCTCTTGTGGTGGAGCGTGGATCGGATCCGGACGGCTCCCCGTGAGCGCGGTCGGCCGGTTGTCGGGCGAAGGGACATGTTCTGGGTGCTGCGGACAGGGAATATGTGGTGCGAGCCCACCAGAACCTGTCGCACGGGCCTGCAGCCGGGCGAGCCGACGGGGGCTCTCAGTGGGTGCGGGTGTAGATGCTGTTCTTGCGGTTGAGGAGGTTGGTGTCGACTAGGCCTCGGCGGAGGGCGGCGTGGTCGGGGTGCCAGTGGTTGAGGATGTTGTTGACCTCGGACTCGGGGTACGGGCGGCCTACCTCGAACGACTGCACGAGGTACTCGAGGACGATGCGGTACTTGTCCGGGAACGTCGGGAAGTGGGTCAGCCGTCCGTCGCGGACGAACGACTTCAGTACGTTGTCGCGCGCCGGATCGGGATCCAGCGGAACGCGGTCCGGCCTGCTCTCCCGTACGGCGTCCTTGAACGCGCCCTCGTCCGCCGTGAACCCGTCCCGGCTCGCCGCGATCAGCCCGCCCTTGGTCAGCCGCTGCAGCGCCTTCACCACGACCGACGCGTCGAGTCCGGTGCTCCCGGCAACCTGCTCGGGAGTGGAGGCGCCGAGGACGATGGCGGAGTACGTCCGCAACCTCGACGGTTCGGCCAGCAGACCACAGAGCTGATCGGCGTTCATGTCTTTCACGCTAACGCTCACCGCAACCGGATTAGGATCGGCGGCATGCACCCTGGACCGCACAACGCGATCACCGATGTCCCCGGAATTCTGGTCGGCCAGGTCGAGCGCCGCGACCCGCCGTACCTGACGGGTACGACGGTCGTGCACGTCCCGGGAACCGCCGTCGCCGGGGTCGATGTCCGCGGTGGCGCGCCCGGCACCCGCGAGACCGACCTGCTCGCGCCGGTGAACTCGAACGGCGGCGTGAACGCGATTGTCCTGACCGGCGGCAGCGCGTTCGGGCTCGACACCGCCGGCGGCGTGATGCGCTGGCTGGAGGAGCGCGGTGAGGGCGTCCGCGTCGGTCAGGGCGAGTACGACGTGGTGCCGATCGTGCCGGCCGCCGTGATCTTCGACCTCGCCCGCGGCGGCGACTTCAAGGCCCGGCCGGAACCGTCCTGGGGAGCGGACGCGATCGCCGCCGCCACCGACGGCCCGGTTGCCCTGGGCAACCATGGTGCCGGGGCCGGTGCCCGGGCCCGGTCGCTGAAGGGCGGCGTCGGCTCGGCGAGCGTCCGGCTCGACGACGGTACGACGGTCGGCGCGCTGGTGGTCGTCAACGCGGCCGGCTCCACGGTCGATGCCGACGGCAACCTGTACGGCGCCCGCCTCGGACTCGGCGACGAGTTCGCGCACCTACGGACCCCGGTCGAGCCGCCGCCGGCCACCGAGCCGGGCCGCAACCTCATCCCCGGCCCTTCGATGAACACGGTCATCGCCATCGTCGCCACCGACATACCGCTGGACAAGGCCGCGACCCAGCGGATGGCGATGGTCGCGCACGACGGCCTGGCGCGGGCGATCGACCCGATCCACACGCTGGTCGACGGCGACAGCATCTTCGCGCTCTCGACCCGGACGTCGGACGAGTCGCGGCTGAGCGTGACCGATCCGACTGCGATCGGGCAGCTCGAGACCGTGTACGCCGCGGGCGCGCGGACGCTGTCGCGGGCGATCGTGCACGCGATGCTGAACGCCGAGTCGGTGGACACCCCGACCGGCACGATCCCGAGCTACCGCGACGCCTACCCGTCGGCCTTCCGGACCGACTGATCTGAGGCTGCCGTACGACTCGGGTCGTACGCCGTACCGCCGAAAGGCACCGGAACGCGACCACAAGACCCGTCCGCGGGCCGACGATCGTTGGCGGTGATCGCGACAGGCTCTGGGCATGAACTTTCAGAATGTGTTGAGCGGACACGGCCTGGTGAAGCACTACGGCAGCGTGGTCGGCCTGGCCGGCGTGGACGTCGCTGTCCGGTCCGGCGAAGCTCTCGCGGTCATGGGCCCGAGCGGCAACGGCAAGACCACCCTGCTGCACGTGCTCGCCGGCATCCTCACGCCGGACCAGGGTGAGGTGTGGCTGGCCGGTGAACGCGTCGACCAGCTGAACGACGCTGCCCGGACGGTACTGCGGCGCCGCCGCCTCGGCTTCGTGTTCCAGGACAACCAGCTGCTCGCCGAGCTGCCCGCGGACGAGAACGTCGCCCTGCCGCTGATGGTCGACGGCCTGAGCCGGCGCGAGGCGATCGGACGGGCCCGTACGACTCTCGCCCAGGTCGGGCTGGCCGCCGAGGTCGGTCGCCGTCCGGGTGAACTGTCCGGCGGTCAAGCGCAACGGGTCGCGATCGCGCGGGCTCTGGTCGGCGAGCCGCAGGTGGTATTCGCCGACGAGCCAACCGGCGCATTGGACGCCACCACCGGCTCACAGGTCATCGACCTGCTCGTAGGCGCCGCAACCTACCGAGGCGCGGCAGTAGTAGTCGTCACCCACGACAACGCCGTAGCCGCCCGCTGCCACCGGGCCCTCCACATCGTCGACGGTCGGGTCAGCGACGCCATGGGAGCCGTGCGATGAATCCGATGACTGAGCTCGGTCTGCGGTTCGTACGGCGGCCTGGGCCGGGCGGACGTGCTGCGAACCTTGCTGCGTTCGGCGCGACTGCCGTGGTCGCGCTGCTCGTGTCGTTTCTGATTGCCGGCTCGCTCGGCTTGTCGCAGCGGTCGGAGCGGATCGGGTGGCGGACTGCGGACAAGGCCGATCCGGCGACCGCGATCGGCTCGCTGAATCTGGACGACGACCAGCGCGTCGACGGTCACCGCTTGAGCGTTCTCGACCTCGCGGTCCTCCGTCCCAACGAGCTCGCGCCACCACCCGGGCTCGACCACACACCGAAGCCAGGCGAGGTCTACGTCTCGCCTGAGGTCGCCAAACGCTGGTCGAGCCTCAGGAACCGGTACGGCGTTGACAAACCGACCGGTGTGATCACAGACAAGGGCCTGTCCTCGCCAGAGGAGTTCATCATCATCCGCGGCGTCCGGACGATCCCTGCCGACCAGCACCCGCAGTACGTCAGCAGCTGGAACGAGAAGGTCTGGGACAGCCGCATGGTCGGTCTGCTCATCGCAGTGGCGTTCGGCATCATCCTGGTGCTGTTCCCGATCCTGAGCCTCGTCGGACAGGCCGCTGGTGTCGCAGCCAAGCGTCGCGAGCACCGACTGGCCGCACTACGTCTAGCTGGTGCCACAAGGACCCAGGTGCTCTGGCTGAGTGCAGTAGAACAAGCAGTGCTCGCTGCTGCCGGTGCAGTCGCCGGTCTGGTCGGCTACACCGTTTTGAGTCCACTGATCGCGCAGATCCCACTCGGCGGCGGACGCTGGTACGTCGGCGACATCACGGTCCAGTGGTGGACAGTCCTCGTCGTACTGGTCGCCGTACCCGTCCTGTCCGTCATCAGTGCGCTCATCGGCCTCGGGCGTGTCAGCATCACCCCACTGGGCGTCGTACGCGGTCAAACGCGCAAGGGCCTCAGTGTGCTGCGCATCGGGTTGCTGGTCATCGGTCCGGTGATGCTGGCGTACTACGGGATGCGGGCGGCCGTGCTGCCGTTGCTGATCGCAGTCGGCTTCGCGGCACTCGCCGTACGCGTGGTCGGGCCGTGGGCGGTGCAACTGGTGGGCAAGGCGATGGTGAAGGCAGCAAACGGACCTGTGGCGTTGCTGGCTGGTCGACGCCTGGTAGACGACCCGAAGGGTGCGTTCCGACCTGTGGCCGCACTGGTGCTGTCCGGCTTCGTCACTGGGTTCATCTCGGTGTTCATGCCTCCTGGTGAAGACGACCCGACCTTCAGCGACATGCGGATCGGTGTCGCGTTGCTGCTGTCGCTGGTCTTCCTGACCGTGGCTGCCTCAACCGCTGCGGGTGCAGTGGGTACGGCGTTGGACCAGGCAGCTCCTGCTCGCGCGCTGCGGCGGTCCGGCGTACCGCTGTCGGTGATCGAGCGGGCGTCCCGAGTGGCGGCCGTCGTACCGGTCGTCGGTGTCGGCCTGCCGGTCGTCGGGTTCGGTGCGCTGTGTGGGCTGGCGTTGAGCGGCGGGAAGGTCGTTACGGAGGGGAGTTCCGGGGTACTGCTGCTGCTCGGGCAGGTCGTCGCGGGGCTCGTCCTGGTCACCGTCGCGGGCGCGGCCGGTGCACCGGTCCTGCGGAAGGCAAGTGCGAACTGATCGCGGTTGTCCACAGGTCTCGCAGAGGGTGAACCGCTCCGGAGCGCGGTCGTGCAAGGATTAGGGCATGCGTGACCTGAATACACCGGAGCTCGCGGACACGTCGGCGGACCTGCGCGCGGCGATCGATCGGTGCGGCTACTACCCCGACGTGGTGACCGATTCGCTCGAGGTGGCGATCGCCGGCGAACCGATCCGGGCCTACGTGCTGCAGCACGAGCCCACGTTCGATCGGGACGAGGTCCGGCGGCACATCACGATCCTGGCGCTCACCCCGACCCGGCTGATCGTCGGCCACACCGACGAGCACGCCGCCGACGAACTGATCCGCGCGCCGTACGCGTCGACCTCGACCGAGGCGATCCCGCTGCACCGGGTGAACGCGGTCGTCGTGAACCGCGTCGTACCGAACCCGGCGGGCTACGCCAAGGGCAAGGCCGACCCGGCGGTCGCGGGCAGCGGCGAGGTCGTGCTGACCATCGGGTGGGGCATGGTCAACCGGATCGACCTGGAGCCGGCCGTCTGCGCGGACCCGAACTGCGAGGCCGACCACGGGTACACCGGTTCGGTCGCGGCCGACGACATCTCGCTGCGGATCAGCGCCGCGGCCGACGGCCCGGCCGGGATCCAGCAGGTGCTCGAGTTCGCGAAGGCCCTCTCGTTCGCGACCACCAGCAGGTAGCGCCGTGATCGAGCCGGTTTCGCCGCAGTACGGCGGCGGCGCGCTCGCCGACGTCCTGCCGTCGGTCGCCGGTGCGCTGTCGGTGCCGGGGGAGACCAACCTCCTCGACCTACCACCCGCCTCCCGGTACGCCGTCCTGCTGCTGGACGGACTCGGCTGGAACCTGCTGCAGCGGTACGCCGACGCCGCGCCGTACCTGTCGTCGCTGATCCCGAAGAGCCGCAGTCTGACCGCCGGCGTGCCGTCAACGACGGCTGTCAGCCTCACGAGCCTCGGCACGGGTCTACCGCCGGGTGCACATGGAATCGTCGGTTACACGTCGATCGTTCCGGAGACCGGCGCGCTGCTGAACGCGCTGTCGTGGGACGCGCCGGTCGACCCGCGACGCTGGCAGCCGCATGGAACCGTCTTCGATCGGGTAGCCGCTGCAGGTGTTGCCACACGCAACGTGAGCAAGGCGCGGTTCGACACGTCCGGGCTGACGGCGGCCGCGTTCCGGGGGAGCGCACACCGCGGTGCCGACACTGTCGAGGACCGGCTGGATGCGACGCGTTTCGCTAGTCGTGAAGGGAAGTCGTCGCTGGTCTACGTGTACGACTCGCAGCTCGACTACATCGGCCACCAGCAGGGCTGCGACTCCTGGCAGTGGCAGAAGGAACTGGGTGCAGCCGACGCGTTCGCCCAGCAAGTGCGTTCAGCGCTGCCGCGGGACGCCGTACTGCTCGTGGTCGCCGACCACGGCATGATCGACATCGCCCCCGAGCACCGCGTGGACCTCGACGCAGAACCTGCACTGACCGACGGGCTGACTCTCGTCGGCGGGGAGTCGCGTTTCCGCCACCTGTACTGCGTTCCGGGCGCGGAGGCCGACGTACTCGCCGTCTACCGGGAGCGGCTGGGCGAGAAGGCGCTGGTCCTGACACGCTCCGAGGCGATCGCCCGCGGCTGGTTCGGTCCGGTTGTCGAGGACCGGGTGTCACCGCGCCTCGGCGACGTCATCGTCGCGGCGCTCGGACCGGTTGCGCTGGTGGCCAGCCGCCGGCACGCGCAGGAGGCCGGGCTGATCGGTCTGCACGGCTCACTGACTGCGGACGAGATGGAGATCCCGCTCCTCATCGACACGGGGTACTAGAAGCTCCAGACGTCCCAGAAGAAGCTGGTCGTGGCCGTCTTCGCTTCGCCGTCGCGGGCGGTGACAGTCACCTTGTACCGGCCGGCGCCGGGTGTCAGCACGCCGGTGATCCAGCCGCGCTCTGCGTCGATGCTGAGGCCGGGCGGCAGACCGGTTGCCGAGTAGCTGATGTCACCGGTGCCACCGGTGCCCTTCAGCAGCAGCGGGACCGCCGGGATACCGCCGACGCCGAGCTGCTCGGACGGCTGGGTGACCGAGATCGCGCCCTGCGGCTGGGCGGACGCGGCACCGACCGCCTCGGCCGCGTCGACGAGACCTTCGCCGTAGTACGAGTTGTTTCCCGCAGATCCGGAGCACTCACCGGAGGCCGCGGGCGGGCACGCGAGGTCGTTGGCCTGCTGGGCGAGCCGGGCGCGGACCTGCGCCGGGTTCAGTTTCGGGTCGACGCTGCGGAGCAGGGCCGCGACGCCGGCGACGTGCGGCGACGCCATCGACGTACCGTCGAGGAGCTTGTAGCCGCCGCCCGGCACCGTCGAGTACACGGCCTGGCCCGGTGCGGCGAGGTTGATCTTGCCCTCACCGAAGTTCGAGAACGGCGACTTCGCGCTGGTCGGGTCCACCGACGCGACCACGACGACGTTCGGCAGTTCGGTCGGCAGGCTGATGCAGTCGTTGGTGACGGCGCGGTCGGTCGGGGTCGAGTCGTCCGGGCTGGTCGGGTCCTCGGTCTTGTTGGCCAGGTCGTCGTTCTCGTTGCCGGCCGCGGCGACGTTCACCACACCCTTGCTGTCCGAGTACGCGACGGACCGGCGTACCGCTTCGGCGATCGCGTCCTGGTCCTTGTCGGTCGGGCAGTTGTAGAGCCACGGGTCGGTGTAGTAGCTGTTGTTGGTCACCGACACGCCCTTGTCGGCGGCGAACATGAACGCGCAGACCGTGTTCTCCGGGAAGAACAGCTCGGTGCCGGCCTCGGCGACGCGGATCGACGACACCTTCACGCCGGGTGCGACGCCGACCATGCCGAGACCGTTCTTCGCACCGGCGATCGTGCCGGCCACGTGCGTGCCGTGCTCGGCGATCGGCCGCCAGGCGCCCGCTCGCGTGTCGGCCTTGCCGTACGCGCAGGACGCCGACTTCGACGCGTCGAAGTTCGCCTTCAGGTCCGGGTGCTGGTCGTCCACCCCGGTGTCGAGCACACCGACGGTGATGCTCTTCGAGCCCGGGTTCTTCGCCCACGCTCGATCCGCACCGATCTGGGTCATGTCCGCACGGTCGATCTCCGGCTGGGCCGTCGTGACTTCGGGCACGGCCGGTGGGATCGCCGGGTTCGCGACAGCCGCGGGCAGGTCCGTGGTCCGGGTCGCGCCGGCCTTCTGTACGCCGTCGACGCCGCGCAGCTTGTCCGCGAAGTCAGTGGCCGTCGAGTGCGCCACGATCACCCCGATCGCGTCGTACGTCGCGTAGACCGTGCCGCCGTTCTGCGTGATCGCGCCGGTCACCTTGCCGGTCTGGTTCGGCGCGGTGATCACGAAGTACGCCCGCAGTCCCGCCTCGGCCCGGAGCGGCGCCGCACCGGCCGGAACAGTGGCGGTGGCGACCACCAGAAAGGCCGCGAGGACGAGAAGCAGAGCTTTGCGCACAATCCATTCAAGCTGAACGGAGGCTCAGAACCCAACCCACCCCTCCGACACACCCCGGGGTGCGGGCCGGACCTCTGACTTGGCAGGATGTTCGCCCGTGGCTGAGCTCCTCTATTTCACCGGGACCATGGACTGCGGCAAGTCGACGCTGGCGCTCCAGATGGATCACAACCACAAGGCACGCGGGAGGCTCGGGAAGATCTTCACCAGTCATGACCGGGCGGGGGAGTCGGTGCTCTCGTCGCGCCTCGGGCTGTCCGCGGAAGCGGTCGAGGTCCGCACCGAGTTCGACTTCTGGGACTACGTCGTCAACGAGCTGACCCGCGGCGGCCGGATCGACTACGTGGTCTGCGACGAGGCGCAGTTCTACAGCCCGCTGCAGATCGAACAGCTCGCGCGGCTCACCGACGAACTGCAGATCGACGTGTTCTGCTTCGGCATCCTGACCGACTTCCGGGCGACGCTGTTCCCGGGATCGGCACGTCTGGTGGAGCTCGCGGACCGGATGGAACTGCTCCAGGTCGAGGCCTTGTGCTGGTGCGGTGAACGGGCCACGCACAACGCCCGTACGATCGGTGGGGAGATGGTGACCGAGGGCGAGCAGCTGGTGGTGGGCGACATGGTGTCGCTGGACCACGAGGTCGCGTACGAGGTGCTCTGCCGCCGGCACCACCGCCGCCGCCTCACCCAGGCCCGCGCCCGAGCCACCCTGTCACCCGAAGTCCTGCCGTTCGGAGGAGCTGCGTCATGAGCCCGTTGATCACTGTGGACGACCTGCGTGCGCTGGGCGCCGCTCCGGTGCTGGTCGACGTCACCTGGAACCTGGCCGGCCCGCCCGGCAAGGAGGCCTACGACGCCGGCCACCTGCCCGGCGCGTGCTTCGTCGACCTCGACACCGAGCTCGCCGCCCCACCCGGCCCCGGCCGCCACCCGTTGCCCACCGCAACCACCGTCACAGAGACGTTCCGCCGCCTCGGCATCAGCTCCGCTGACACCCCGGTCGTGGTGTACGACGCCGCCAACTCGATGTCAGCTGCCCGTGCCTGGTGGGTGTTCAGGTACTTCGGGCTCACCGACGTACGCGTCCTCGACGGCGGCCTGGCCGCGTGGAAGGCCGCCGGCGGAGACATAACTGTGGAATCGCCGGGTGATGGTGCCGGTACCTTCGCCGCAACCCCTGGTCATCTGCCTGTGCTCGACGCCGACGGTGCTGCAGCTGTGGCCGCGAAGGGCATCCTGCTGGACGCGCGGGCGCCCGAGCGCTTCGCGGGTGAGGTCGAGCCGATGGACCCGGTCGCCGGGCACATCCCGGGCGCCGTCAACGCCCCGACGACCGCAAACGTCGACGAGACCGGCCACTTCCTCCCGCCCGCCGACCTCCAGGCCCGCTTCACTGCCCTCGGCGTCACCCCCTCCACCGAAACCGCCGTCTACTGCGGCTCCGGAGTAACCGCCGCCCACGAAGCCCTAGCCCTCGAATCCGCCGGCCTCCCCGCCACCGTCTACATCGGCAGCTGGTCCGAATGGATCACCGACCCCACCCGCTCAGTAGCCACAGGCACCGACTAACCAGATCGACTTTGTGCACCAGATCCGTACGCCGCGACCGTCGCCGTACGGATCTCATGCACAAAGTCACTGATCACGACGGTCGCGGCTGTCCTCGTGCACGGCTGACGAAAGGGTTGACTTGGCCGCAGTGGCGCGGGATGGTGTCTGAGCAATCGATTTCCCACCTCCACCGCCCCTGGGAGTCAGTCGATGATGAAGCGATCCACGTTCCTGCGCGCGGCCTTCGGTGCCGGCGTACTGGCCGCCGTACCGGGCCGTGCCTTCGGCAGCAGCCAGGCCGTGCTGACCAACAAGGTGGCCGATCTGACCGGGCCTGGTCTGACCGACCGGTTCCGGATGGCGGCGACCGACCTCGGGATTCCGGCGCGGACGCCGGACGGGCGGCTGCTGTTCATGTTCGGCGACACCTTCGAGGAGGCGCGCGTCGGCGGTGGCTGGTGGCGGTCACCGGTCGCGCTGTGGTCGACGACCACCGACCTGAACGGCGGCGTGAGATGGTCCGGCGCGGTCGGGGGAGACGCGGCGCAGCAGCTCTGGGACTACCCGCACGACAATCCGACGTTCTCGACCGTGCTGCCGTCGGACGTGATCACGATCGGCGGGTCGATGTACCTGCACGCGATGGTGAACAAGGGCCTCGGAAACGTCGTCTGGACAGAGATCTGGCGTTCGGACAACTCCGGCGCGAGCTGGTACCACACCGGCGCGAAGTTCGACCCGAACCTCGACGGCGGGATGTTCCAGCTGCTGACGTGGGGGCTCGGGAACGACGGGTACGTGTACGTCTACTCGACCGGGTTCCAGCGCGACAAGCCGATCATCCTCAAGCGCGTCCGCCAGGAGCAGATCGCGAACCCGGCGGCGTACGAACCGTGGGGTTACCGGGACGGGGTCTGGGCGTGGGGCAATCCCGCGACGCCGATCCTGAACGGGAGCTTCGGCGAGATGAGCCTGCGTCCGCTCGGCGGCAAGTGGGTGCTGACGTGGTTCAACGCCGGCGACTACCGGATCGACGGCATGATCATGGACACGCCGACCTCCAACCTCTACACGGCGTACCGGCAGACCCTGATCTACGGCGGCGCGTGGGGCTCGGAGAACGACAATCACGTCGCCCAGTTGTACGGCGGGTACGTCATCCCGGGCTCGACGCTCTCGGACATGCACCTGTCGGTCAGCCAGTGGAACACCGATAACGGCTGGCCGTACCGAGTCATGCAGTTCCGCGTCCGCGGCTTCGGCTAGAGCTCGCGCCACACCCCGACGGCAGTACGCGGGAGGATGTCAATCAGTTGACCGTAGGGGTGAAGCCGCCGTCGATACGCAGGTTGGCTCCGTTGATCGAGGCACCTAACGGGCTGGCGACCAGAGCGGTCAGTGCGCCGATCTCGTCGGGTTCGGCGAGGCGGCCGGACGGGTTGGCGAGGGGTCCCGCGATCAGGGTGTGGGCGCCTGCGTCGGCGTCGTCACCCATGCCGTGGTGCAACGGATGGGTTCCGACCGTGCCGCAGGCCTGGCCTGGCACGCCGAGCGCCTCGCCGACCAGGGCATGCTCGGTCCAGGCATTACCGCTGTGGAGGCTGCGCACCTGTTGTGGGCATTCACCGGTTTCGAGTTCTTCGACCAGCTCTACACAGGACGTGACCTTCCGGCCGACGCGGTCGCGGACCTCATGGTCACCACCGCCGAACGCCTGGTGCTGCAGCGCTACTGAGGGCCGGCGAGGCGGGCTGGTTGACCTGTAGCGAAAGCGTTACCTCAAAAGAGTTGGATGAGGTCTTGAGTTAGTAACACGCTTGGTTTAACTTACTCGGGACCTGGCCGGTGTGTGGCTCAGAGCACATCGGCGGCATCCGGAAACCCGAGGAGTTCCGATGACGAGAGTGAACAGGTGGGGCGCCGCGCTGGGGGTTGCCGGCCTGGTACTGGCCGCGGCCGGTTGCGCGAAGGCGACGACGCCGACGGCGTCCGGCGGCGGTAGCGAGATCGACCAGAGCGCGCCGGTCACCATCACGATCGGGGACCGTCCGACCCCCGACAAGCCGAACGACCTGAAGGCGTTCAACCAGAAGATCGCCGACTTCACGGCCAAGAACCCGAACATCACGGTGAAGTCGACCGAGACGTCGTGGCAGGCGCAGACGTTCCAGGCGCAGGTGGCCGGCGGCACGCTGCCGACGGTGATGAACATCAGCTTCACCGAGCCGGCCAACATGATCCCGAACAAGCAGCTGCCGGACATCACCGACGAGCTGAAGCTGGTCGACCTGACCAAGGACCTGAACCCGAACGTGCTGAAGATCGTCCAGGACGCGAACGGCCGGATCTACGGCGTACCGATCGATGTGTTCTCGGTCGGCATCGCCTACAACCGCGCCCTGTTCACGCAGGCCGGCCTGGACCCGGACAAGCCGCCGACGACCTGGGACGAGGTCCGTCAGTACGCCAAGCAGATCCACGACAAGACCGGCAAGGCGGGCTACGCGCAGCTCACCACGAACAACACCGGTGGCTGGATGCTGACCACGATGACGTACAGCATGGGCGGCACGGTCGAGAGCCCGGACGGCAAGAAGAGCACGTTCAACGACGCGCCGACCAAGAAGGCGCTGCAGCTGCTCAAGGACATGCGCTGGACCGACAACTCGATGGGCAGCCGCTTCCTGTACAACCAGGAGGAGGTCCGCCAGGACTTCGCGGCCGGCAAGATCGGCATGGTCCTGCAGGCGCCGGACGCCTACGACATGAGCGTGAAGCAGTTCGCCATGAAGCCCGCCGACTTCGGTGAGGGCGCGCTGCCGCAGGACGGTGGCCCGTACGGCACGCTGACCGGCGGCTCGCTGAAGATGATCAGCCCGAAGGCGACCAAGAACGAGGTCGTCGCGGCGCTGAAGTGGATCAAGTTCGACGTGTTCGACAAGTACACGACCGAGTCGGTCGCGATCCAGGACGCCAAGAACTCGATCGCCGACAAGGGGTTCGTCGGCCGTCCCGGCATCAGCCCGCTGAGCCAGGCGACGTACGACCAGTTCAACAAGTGGCGTGAGCCGTACGTGAACGTGCCGGTGAAGCAGTTCCAGGGCTACATCGACTCGACGACGTCGCTGAAGCTGCTGCCGGAGCCGTCGAACAAGGGCCAGGAGGTCTACTCGCTGCTCGACCCGGTGGTCCAGCAGGTGCTCACGAAGAAGGACGCGGACATCGACAAGCTACTGAGCGACACCGCTTCGAAGATCGACGCGCGTCTGGCGCGGTAGCCCAATGTTCCAGCAACGAACGCAGAAGTCCGGCCGGAGTGTTGCCACCTGGTACCGCTCCGGCGGGCTGAGCGCCATCTTCTTCGCCCTGCCCCTGGTGCTGATCTTCCTGTACTTCTCCTGGGGCCCGATCGTCCGCGGACTGGTGCTCAGCTTCCAGAAGAACAACCTGGTGCTGCCCGCCGAATGGGTCGGGTGGTCGAACTTCAGCTACGTACTGACCGACCCGCAACTCCCGCAGGCCGCTGTCAACACGCTGTACTTCGCCCTCCTGGCACTGATCTTCGGTTTCCCGGTGCCCTTGTTCCTGGCCGTGTTCATCAGCGAGCTGCGCAAGACCGGCTGGCTGTACAACGTGCTCTCCTACCTGCCGGCCGTCGTACCGCCGGTGGCCGCGATCCTGTTGTGGACGTTCTTCTACGACCCGAGCGGGGCGGGCGTGTTCAACTCGATCCTCGGCTGGTTCGGGCTCGGGCCGTTCGCGTGGCTGAACTCGCAGTCGCTGGCGATGCCGGCGATCGTGCTGGAGGCGACGTGGGCCGGCGCGGGTGCCACCTCGATCATCTACCTGGCGGCGCTGACCGGCGTACGCACGGAGTTGTACGAGGCGGCCGAGCTGGACGGGGCGGGGATCTGGAGCCGGGTCTGGCACGTCACGCTGCCGCAGATCCGCGGAATCATCCTGATCATGATGCTGCTGCAGCTGATCGGGACGTTCCAGGTGTTCACGGAACCGTTCCTGTTCACCGGCGGCGGACCGAACAACGCCACCACGACGATCCTGCTGTTGATCTACCGGTACGCGTTCATCAACGGCGACTTCGGTGCCGCGACTGCCCTCAGCGTGCTGCTGGCCGGGGTGCTGTGCGTGCTGTCGCTCGTCTACCACTTCGCTACTCGCCGCTGGAGTACTCCATGAGCTACGAGCGCGGAATCATCTCGCCGAAAGACCGGCAGCGCGGTGTGATCCGTTACGGCCTGCCGGCGATCCAGGTGCTGATCTTCATCACGGTCGCGGTGGCGGGCGTCGGTCCGCTGCTCTGGCTGCTCAAGTCCGGTGTCTCGACGAGCCAGGACATCCTGAGCGGCCCGATGCAGATGTGGCCGTCGGGCATTCAGCTGAAGAACATCCCGGATGCCTGGAACCGCGTGCAGATCGGCGCGTACCTCGGCAACACGGCGTTCATCGCGATCGGCTCGATGATCTCGACGCTGTTCGTGTGTACGACGGGCGCGTTCGTGCTGAGCATCTTGCGGCCGAAGTGGGGTCCGATCGTCACCGGCGCCGTACTCGCGACGCTGTTCCTGCCCGGTGTCATCTCGCTGGTCCCGCTGTACATGACTGTCCTGAAGATGCCGCTGCTCGGGATCAGTCTGCAGAACACGTTCTGGGCGGTGTGGCTGCCGCAGGCGGCCGGCGCGTTCAACATCCTGGTGATGAAGCGGTACTTCGACTCGATCCCGCGCGAGCTGATCGAGGCGGCCCGGATCGACGGCGCGAGCAACCTGCGGCTGTTCACGGCGCTGATCCTGCCACTGTCGAAGCCGATCGTCGGAGTCGTCGCGCTACTGACCGTCATCGGTTCGTGGAAGGACTACCTCTGGCCGCTGCTCGTACTGCCCGACCCGACGCTGCAGCCGATCTCGGTCGCCCTGCCGCGGGTGCAGAAGACCACCGAGATCTCGCTGCAGATGAGCGCGTTGTTCCTCGCGGTTCTGATACCTGTCGTGTTGTTCTTGGTGTTCCAGAAACAATTCCTGCGCGGCGTGGGGATGGCCGGAGGTATCAAAGAGTGAGTGAACTGAACGGCCGGCGGGTGCTGGTGACGGGGGCCGCCGGCCGGATCGGGCTGGTCACGGTCGAACACCTGAACGACCTGGGTGCGAAGGTGACCGCCCTGTCGAACGTCGAGCACCCGGACCTGAAGGCGGACCGGGTGCTGATCGGCGACACCCGGTCCGAGACGGATGTGGCGCATGCGCTGGAGGACGTGGAGTACGTCGTGCACCTGGCAGCGCTGCCGCACCCGTCGGCCGGTACGCCGTACGAGGTGTACTCGATCAACGTGGTGTCGACGTTCAACGTGCTGGCCCAGGCCGGTGCGCTCGGCATCGACCGGGCCGTGATCGCGAGCAGCATCAACGCGACCGGCGTACCGTTCAACCCGCACGAGATCCGGCCGCCGTACTTCCCGTGGCACGAGCAGGCGCCGAGCGACATCGGCGACGCCTACTCGCTGTCGAAGCAGAACGACGAGAACACCGCGCGAATGGCGTGGCGGCGGTGGGGGATCGACGTGGTCGCGTTCCGGTTCCCGCACGTGAACTCGACGGAGGTGCTGCAGAAGATGTCCGACCACGTCCGGGAGCATCCGGGCAGCGGAGTGCGGGAGGGCTGGAGTTACCTGGATACGCGCGATGCGGCGTACGCCGTTGAACTCGGACTGACGGCTCCGCTCTCGGGCGCGCACACCTTCTTCGTTGCCGCGAGCACCACCACCGCGCCGTACCCGACCGAGGACCTGCTGGACGCGTACGCGCCGGACGTGCCGCGGTCGCGACCGTTCGCCGGACGCGAGGTGCCGATCGACCTGACCGCCGTACGGACCGTGCTCGGCTTCGAGGCCCGGCACGAACTCGACCTACCCACCCTCCCTCTGGAGCACTGATATGCCCTCGAACTTCGACCAGCCGTGGCCTGCGCGGGACGACGTCCGGATCCGCGAGGTGAAGGCGATCGTCACGGCACCGCAAGGCATCCCGCTGGTGGTCGTGAAGATCGAAACCACCGAACCGGGCCTGTACGGGCTCGGGTGCGCCACATTCACGCAGCGCTGGAAGGCGGTCCAGACGTTCGTCGACGAGCACCTGTCCCGGCTGCTCGTCGGGCGCTACCCGGGTGACATCGGTGACCTCACGCGGCTCGCGTCGTACTCCGGCTATTGGCGTGGCGGACCGGTCACGAACAACGCGATCTCCGGTATCGACCAGGCGCTGTGGGACATCGCCGGCAAGCGCGCCGGCATGCCCGTGTACGAGCTGCTCGGCGGCAAGGTCCGCGCGGCCGCCGACACCTACATCCACGCCAGCGGGAAGACGATCGAGGACACGATCGACCACGCACAGAAGCTGATCGCGCAGGGCTGGCGGCACATCCGGCTGCAGGTCTCGACGCCGGGCGGCGGCGGGTACGGCGCTCCGCGGGTGCCGACGCTCTACCCGGACGCGCCGTACCACAACGGCTGGTCGGTGCGGGACTACCTGCGCACCACGCCGGAGCTGTTCGCCGAGGCGCGGCACGCGCTGCCGGATAACATCGAACTGCTCCACGACGTGCACTCGCGGCTGACGCCGAAGGAGGCCGTCGTGCTGGCTCGTGCGCTCGAGCCGCACCGGCTGTTCTTCCTCGAGGACGTGCTCGCGCCCGAGCTGTGGGACCGGCTGCCCGAGGTCCGGGCCGCCTCCCCGGTGCCGCTGGCCGTCGGCGAGCTCACGACGTCGTTCGGCGACGCGGTCCGGCTGATCCGGGACGGCGGTGTCGACTTCATCCGATCGCATGTCTCGGACATCGGCGGTCTCACCCCGGCCCGCAAGCTGGCCGATCTCGCCGAGATCTCCGGCGTCCGGACGGCCTGGCACGGTCCGGGCGACACCTCGCCGATCGGCGCCGCGGCCAACGTCGCGCTGGACGTGTCGTCGGTTGCCTTCGGCATCCAAGAGGGTCACCTCTACAACGAGGCGACGTACGAGGTGTTCCCCGGGACGCTGCGGATCGAGGACGGCTGGTTGCGGCCGAACGAGGCGCCGGGCTGGGGCATCGACGTCGACCTGGAGGCGGCGGCTCGTTATCCGGCGCAGCTGTCCGGTCACGACGAGTGGGCGGCCGGGGTACGACGGATCGACGGTGCGCTGGAAGCACCGTGATTCAGCAGTACGATCACGGCCAGTGAGGGACGAGACGGGGAGGCGGAGATGAGCGATTCGGTCGAGGGACTCGCCGAGCTGCGGCAGGCGGGCGCGAACCAGTACGACCTGGGCTCGTTCAACGAGGCCGTGATCATCGAGACGATCCGGCTGGCCGGCATCATCAGCCGGACCGAGATCTCCCGCCGTACCGGCCTCACCCAGCAGTCGGTGTCGCGGATCCTGCGTCTGCTCCTCCAGCAGGGGTTGCTGGTCGAGGAGGCGCAGGAGCGCGCGGAGCGGCTCGGCAAGCCGCGGACGCCGGTGCGGCTGCGGTCGAAGGCCGCGCATGCGGTCGGTATCCACATCGATCCCGAGCTGCTCACCGTCGCCGTGGTCGATCTGGACGGCACGATCGTGCGGCGCGAAACGGTCGACCTCGCCGACGACCTCGCGGCGGACAAGCTGATCGACCTGACCGCGGCCACGGTGAACGCGGCGCTCAGCATCAGCCAGATCGACCTCGCCTCGATGCTCGGCGTCGGCGTCGCCGTACCGGGCCCGATCGACGCGGACGGGACCCTGCTCGCGCTGCCGTTGCAACCGGCCTGGCGCGGGTTGAAGATCCGTCAACTGCTGCAGCAGAAGCTGAACCACCCGGTGCTGGTGGAGAAGGACGGTACGGCGGCCGCGATCGGCGAACGGTGGATCGGCCGGTCGGCGCGGGCGCGGGACTTCGCGTACCTCTACCTCGGCACCGGCGTCGGCAGCGGCCTGATCCTGAACGGATCGATCTACCGCGGCGGCACCGCGAACGCCGGTGAGTTCGGGCAGATCGCGGCGCTGCGGATGGGGGAGTGGGACCCGGTCGACGGGCCCCGGATGATCCCCGAGTGCAACCCGACGGCGTCGCTGCCGGTGATCGCGGGCGAGTTCGGGTACGTCGAGACCGACCCGAGCGCCACCGACGAGGCCAGGCGGTACCGGGCCGTGTGCAAGGCGGCGGCCGCCGGGGATGCCGCGGCGGTGCAGGCGGTCACGCAGGTCGCCCGCGTGATCGGGCAGGGCGCGGTCGGCCTGGTGGATCTGCTCGACATCGACCTCGTCGTCCTCGGCGGGCCGGCGTACAGCAAGGAGATCTCGGAGATCCTGCTGACCGAGATCGGGCGTGCGGTGAACGCGCATCCGGTGGCGCGCGAGACCCGGCCGGTCGTGGTCGAGGAGTCGATGCTGCAGACCGACGCGGCCGCGGTCGGGGCGGCGTCGACGATCTTCCACGACGCGTTCACCCCTCGGGTCTCGGGATCGAGTCAGGCACGTAGGCTGCCCAAGTGATGACCCAGTGATGACGCAGTGATCGCGCCCCGCCCGCTGACTTCGGACGTCGAGCTCCGGATCGGGACCCTCGACGACGCCCCTGCTCTCGCCGACGCACAGACCCGGAGCCGCGAACATCTCCGGCCCTGGGAACCGGTCCGGGACGAGAAGTGGTTCACCACCGCCGGGCAGGCCGAGCGGATGACGTACCAGCTCGAGCGCTACAAGAACGGCCTCGTGGTCCCGTGGGTGCTGGCGTCCGGCGATCGGATCGTAGGTCAGATCACCTTGAGCGACCTGGTTCCGGGTCCGTTCCGCAGCGCCGCACTCGGCTACTGGCTCGCGGTCGACGTACTCGGCCGCGGCCTCGCCACCCGCGCCGTCGAGGCAGTCGCCGAGATCGCCGACACCGAACTCAAGCTGCACCGCATCGAGGCCAGCACCCTCACCGGCAACGCCGCCTCCCAACGCGTCCTGCAACGCACCGGCTTCACGCAGATCGGCATGGCCCCGACGTACCTCCACATCGACGGCCACTGGCAGGACTGCAACCTCTACCAACGCATCCTGAACGCTCGCGCCCCCGGCGCCTGACCCACACCGTTACGTCCGAAGAACTGGAGGCACGTCCCGCCAGTTCTTCGGACGTAACGAGTTGTCAGGTCGGCGGTAGGCCGATGCCTCGGGAGACGTCTACGTCGTCGTAGCGGCCTTCTAGTACGTCCTGGAACTTCACCGGGCGTTGGAGGGTGGAGGCGATGTAGACGGCTCGCACTGTGGCGAGCGCGTCGATGGCGTCCTGGACGGTGATGGCCGGCTGGGTGCCGGCGGCGATCGCCTTGAGGATGTCGTCGTACTGCGCTTTGTGTCCGCCGGGGCTGCCGACGTCGACGGGCTGGTCGTCGGTGGAGCCGTCCACGTTCAGCCGGCTGAGGCGGTCGTCCTCGATCTCTGCGCCGCCTTCGGTGCCGTGGACGGAGACCCGGGTGCGGCCGCCGGGGAACGCCGCGGTGGTGGCGTGCAGCGTGCCGACGGCGCCGTTCTCGAAGGTGATCGTGGCGACGACGGTGTCCTCGACCTCGATCGCATGGTGGGCAGCCCGCAGCGCCTGAGCCTGGATGCTCACCGGGCGACCCATGAACCACAGCATCAGGTCGACGGTGTGCACGCCCTGGTTCATCAGCGCGCCACCGCCGTCCTGCGTCCACGTCCCGCGCCAGCCCGCCGACGCGTAGTACTCGTCGCTGCGCCACCACGCCACCGTCGCGACGGACGACGTCAGCTGCCCGAAGCGCCCGGCGTCGATCGCCTCCTTCACGACAGCGCTGCCCGCGTCGAAGCGGTGCTGGCTGATCACCGACGACTGCACGCCGTGGTTCCCGGCCCGGGTGGCCGCCGCGCCGAGGCGGCGGGCCCGGACCAGGTCGACGTCGAGCGGCTTCTCGATCACGACATGCTTCTTCTCGTTCAGTGCCTGCTCGGCCAGCACCGCGTGCGTGCCGCTCGGGGTGCAGATCGCGACGAGGGAGACGTCCGACCCGCTGAGCGCTGCGGTCAGGTCGTCGTACACCTTCGGCTCCGGCTGGCCGAGCTCGACCAGCTGCGCCTGGAGTGCCTCCCGGGCCGCGGCGTCACCGTCCACCAGGGCGGTGACGATCGCGTCCGGCCGTTCCGCGATGGTCTTGGCGTGGGTGCGGCCGATGATGCCGCACCCGACGATCGCGACCTGCTGTTCTGTGTCAGCCATCTCGCTCCTACTTCGGTGTGAAGTTGGCGGTCAGTATCTGGTCCGCGGAGACGGTGAAGGTGTACGACGGCGTTGTCGACACCACGGTCCCGTTCACGGTCCAATCCCGGAAAACGCTATCCGATCCTGGCGCTGCCGTCACTGTGACCTGCGCGCCGACCTCGTACGTTCCTGGCTCGGACTCGTTTCCGGCGATCGTCGCGGTGCCGTTCCCGGCGGCCTCCACGCTGATCCGGCGCTGGACGACGTTGATCACCATCACGTTGTGCAACGTCGCCGGACCGCTCAGCGTGGCGCCGTTGTAGCGGGCGAGGTTCGTCGCCTCGACGTCGCCGTTCACGACCTGCACGGTGTGCCCGTCGCCGCCGAGGTTGTCGGTACCGAGGTTGAACGCGTCCACCTGCCCGGAGTTCACCACGAGGCCGTCGTGGAACCCGTACGCGAACACGTTCAGCAGCGTCAGCCCGAGCGCCCCGTCGACGGTGACGATCTTCGCGGTCTTGCGCATGTACTTGTCGATGACGAGCTCGAAGATGCGGCCCTCGTTCATCCAGTACGGCACCTGGTACCCGACTCGCGTGACCGCGTTCCCGTTCGAGAGCACGCCCTCGACGCGGCCGTCGCGTCCCGGGCCGATCGCGATCGCGTGGTCGAAGAAGGCGCCCGCGATCTTGCGGACCACGACATCGTCGCCGCTGAGGTCGATGCCGTTCCAGGCGTTCGGGAAGCCGGCGTTGATGACGTAGTTCCCGCCGGCGTGGCCACGGACGGCGTACGGGTACGGCACCACGCCCTCGGCCTTGCCCGGGTTGTTCTCCGGGTAGAAGACCCGCAGTCCGCGGACGCCGGCGCCCTTCCCGGACAGCGTCAAGAGAGCGCTTGCCGACTCCCCGGCGCCCCGTCCCTCGAACGCCTGCAAGACGGTCCCGCCGCTCGCACCGCCCTGATCCCGGTTCGGTACGGCGGACGCACCGCGCAGCTCGACCTTCGCCGGAACGCTCAGATGCGTACTGATCCGGTACCAGCCGGCGGGCAGGTACACGATCCCGCCACCTTCACGCCCGGCGCGATCGAGCACTTTCTGCACCTCGCGCGTCACGTCGGCCGCCGGAAGGTATCCGACCCCGTGCGGCGCATCCACGACGTACAGCTTCTGCACCGGCTTGGGCAGCGGCTTCTGCGTGTACGTCGGTGCGGTGCCGGACATGTGGTGGATGATGCCGGACTGCGCGCCCGTGACCTCGGTGCCGGTGATCTTCACGTAGCCGCGCGAGTTGTTGGTGATGCCGCCCTCGACCCGGCCGCCGGCGAGCGTCAGGCCCCAGCGGTCGTCCATCACGTCGACGAGCAGCCCGGTCCCGACCCGGCGTACGTCGGGTTCGAGGAAGCTGCCGGTGAACTGGGCCCGCTGGCCCGCGACGACGTGGATGCCGACGGAGTAGTCGGAGAGCGCGATCCGGTAGAACTGGTCCCACTCGAGGTCGCCGAGCACCAGGCCGGTGCCGTGCGCCCGGGTCCACGCGTCGAGCGCGGAGCGGGCCGGCGGGTGGAAGGCGGCCGGCGCGGACGACCAGTACGAGTTGCTGAAGGCAACGTTCTCCCAGGTGCCGACGTCGGCGCCGTTGTAGGCGCGGGCGCCCTCGAACAGCGCCGTACCGCGGACGTTGCGGATCGTCGTCGACTCGTGCACCTGGCCCGAGCTCGGGGCGTTGCCGTGGTCGTTCGGCATCGTGCTGACGCCGATACCGCGGTACGAGTTCAGCATGGTGACGTCCGAGACCGTCGCCATCATGTAGTTCTCGTTGCCGATCCACGCACCGCCGGGGATCTCGAACGTGTAGTTGTACGGGACCGGGGTGCTCGCGCTCTGGTTCGGGTAGTACGTCGTGACGCCGAGGACGCCCGCGCTGCCGCCGATCCGGAACAGGCTCGGCCCGTCGTCACCGGACGGAAGGTCGGCGATGATCACCGTGCCCGTACCGAGCTTCTGACCGTGGTCGCCGCGGAGACTGCAGAACGCGTGCACCTCGATCGTGTCGGTCACCTTGTACTGCCCGGCCGGCAGCCAGACCGTGCCGCCGCCCGCGTCCTGGCAGGCATAGATCGCCTGCTGGATCGCCTTGGTGGAGTCCCGCCGGCCGCTGCGGTCCGCGCCGAACTGCGTCGCGTCGAAGTCCGCGACCACGCCGTCCTCGGTCGGGTTGGTTGTCGACACGAGCCGCGGCGTCGGCGTCACGACCGGCGCCAGCCGCAGCTGCAGCTCCTTGACGGTGAACGAGTCGGCGCCGGTCATCGCGACCCGGACGTACCGCGCGCTGACCGTCACGAACCGCGTCCGGCTGAACTGGTTGCCGCCCGGCGATCCGGTCCGGCCCACGCTGACGAACTTCTGCCCATCGTTCGAGACCTGCACGGAGTAGTCAGGCGAGGACGCCTCGGCCCACTCGACCCGCACATCGTTGACGGGACGCCGCGTACCAAGATCGATCTGCAGCCACGAGTCCGCACCACCGCTCCAGGCAGTCTGGTGGTTGTTGTCGTTGACCTGAGCAGCCCCAGTCCCACCGCTTGCCGTCGCCGTACCGTCGTCCGCGAAGTTGGTGTCCACGACTGACGCGGTGAACGCGTTCAGCTTGGCCTGCAACGTCTTGAGTGCCGTCTTCACCTGTACGTCGGTGACGCCCGGAGTGGACGCGATCGCCTGAGCGTTGTCGATCGCGTCCTGCAAGGTGGCGCGGCTGCCGGCCGGGTACTGCCCGTCGCGCGTCCCTTCGCGAGCAGCCTGATCGGCGCGGGCGGCCTCACCGATCAGGTCGACGAGCCCCTCGGTGACGTCGAGGGTGGTCGCGACCTTGGCGACCCGTACGGCGGCAACCTTGAGATCGACCGCGCCGTCGCCGTTGTGGATCCGGAAGTCGCCGCCGTTCGAGCGGTTCGTCAGCACCGCATCCGGCAGCGCGAACGTGTACGTCTTCCACGTCTTGGTGTCGCCGTACCGCACGACCTCGGAGTTCTTGAACTTGTCCGGGATCGTCTCGCCGGGGGAGTCGTAGTGCAGACCGAACTGGCCGTTGCCCTCGTCGAAGTAGTCGATGCTGACCAGCACGAGACTGCGGTTGTCGTACAGGTAGGTGTCGGCGACGTTCATGTAGAAGAAGTTCGTGCCGGGCGACGGCGCGGTGTGGTCGGTCTGCCAGTACGGGCGACCGTCCTGGACGCCGGTCACCAGGTGCGACGCGTCGTCACCGGCCCGCGGGCTGATCCCGCTCTGGACCGGCGTCGCGCCGAGCTGCACCGACGCTCCCGCCGTACTGATCCGCAGACCGGCGATCGTGATGTCGGCGCTTCCGAAGACGCGGACGTCGGCGTCGCCGAGGCGGTTGGTGAACGCGATGCCGGTCAGCGAGAAGACGCCGGTCTTCCACTGGCCGGTGTTCGTGAGCTGGATGTCAGTGGTGTCCTGCTGCGGGTCGGCCTTCGCGTCGTACTGGAGTTCGAGCGTGCCGGTACCGCTGTCGAGATAGGTCACCGTCACCAGGACGTCGTCGGTGCCGATCTCGCTCACGTAGTCGCTGTCGACGTCGAATTCCAGGTAGCCGGTGCCGGCGGCCTGGTTCGTCTGCCAGTACGTGCGACCTTGTTCGGTGCCGGTCCGCAGACCGGCCGGGTCGTCGCCGGCGGCAGGCTGCACGCCGAGCGTGGTCGGGGCCGGGCCGAGATCGGTGCCGACCCCGCTCGGATACATCGTGGCAGCGTGCGCCGTCGGTACGACGAGCACGCTGGTGAGAAGCACGGCGGGAAGAACCCGCGCTAATAGGCGTCTGGACATGCTGAAACCTCCAGGTGGCGGGCCGGAAGATCAACCGCGCGGATAAGTTAAACCAAGCGTGTTACTTATTCAAGAGCCCGGCCCCGAGGCAAGAAAAGCGCTGGTACGGCGGCCAGCACGGTGAACCCGATCGCCCACCCGAAGCTGTGCGCGTACGCCGTCTCCAAGCGGTGCCCAATGAGCTGGCTCTTGAGTACGACGGCCAGCGTCGCGGCCCCGAAAGCACCACCGAGTTGCTGCATGATCCGCGTCGTACTGCTGGCGTGCGGGATCTGCGCCGGGTCGAGGTCGCGGAAGGCGCCGACCATCACCGCGAGATTGACCGCGCTCAACCCGGCGCCGCGAAGCACGAGCGCGATCCCGAGCAGCCAGTACGACGTGCCCGCAACCGCGAACGCGATGGTCCCGAGCGCGGACGTTCCCGAACGGGTGCTCACCGCGCCCACCAACCTGCTGCGTCACGAGATGATGTTCACCCGCGAACCGGTGCCGGCCCCGACGCTGACAGCATTGGTCGACGACGTGTTCCTGCCGTTGGTCAGCGGAACGCCTGGACGTTCCGGCTGACCCAGTCCGCGAACGTGTGCGGCGGGCGGCCGAGTACCTTCTCGACGTCGGGACTGACCTGCTGCTCGGCCGCTGACGGCGTACCGAGAATGTCGAGCGTGGCC
This sequence comes from Kribbella sp. NPDC055110, assembly GCF_053607525.1. Classification (NCBI taxonomy): domain Bacteria; kingdom Bacillati; phylum Actinomycetota; class Actinomycetes; order Propionibacteriales; family Kribbellaceae; genus Kribbella; species Kribbella sp. NPDC055110. The sequence continues at coordinate 37,138 of NZ_JBSGTS010000017.1, read as the reverse complement.
TCGACGACTGGCTCCGGCATGAAGTTGAGCATGCCGCTGCGAGCCTGGTCGCGGGTGAGTTCCGTGAAGTGGATCGGCGAGCCGATGACGGTCTCGAACACCTCGGCCTGCTGGCGAGGTGAGATCGCGGCCGGGCCGGTCAAGGTGTAGACAGCGTTCGCGTGGGCCGGGTCGCGCAGGGCGGCCGCGGCGACCTCCGCGATGTCCTGCGGGTCGACCGCAGGTAGGGCGATGTCGGCGAACGGTGCGGCGAAGGCCCGCTGGGTGCGAATCGAGTCGGCCCACGCGAAGGCGTTGCTGGCGAAGTTGCCGGGGCGCAGGATCGTCCACTCGAGTCCGGACGCCGTCACCGCGTCCTCGTGGATGGACGGGTGGCGCTTGGTGCCGACGCCTTGCGACGACAGCAGTACGACGCGCGGTACGCCGGCGTCGCGGATCACCTCGACGACGTCCTGGAGGTTGCCGTTGGCAAGGAAGCTCGCGGAGGTGAGGAGGAAGACGGCCTTCGCTCCGTCGAGGACGGGCTTCAGGGTTGATGGGTTGGACAGGTCGGCCTGATGGCCTTCGCCATGGTTTTCGATATGGCGCGAGACGGGGACGACATCCTCGCCGGCGGCGGTCAGGGTCTGGACGAGAGGGCGGCCTACGTTGCCGGTTGCTCCGGTGATCACGATCATGAAGACGACGCTACTGGTCGCGAGATAGTAGGTACCTAGAGGATAGTAGTGGGTTTGTGAGCGAGACCACAGCAGTTGATACAGCGGTTGATACAGCAGTCGGTTCAGCAGCCGGTTCAGTGGTCGGGCCAACGGTCGGGCGGGCGGTTGAGCCCGTGCTGGCCTGTCCGATCGCGCCGGTCGTCGACCTGGTCTTCAGCCGGTGGACGACGCCGATCCTGTGGACGCTGAACGAGTACGGCGAGCAGCGGTTCGTCGAACTGCAGCGCCGGATCGGGGTGATCACGCCCAAGGTCCTCACCCAGCGCCTGCGCCAGCTCGAACGCGACGGACTGGTCACCCGCACGTACCACGCCGAGGTCCCACCGCGCGTCGAGTACGCGATCAGCCCCCTGGGCCGCAGCCTCGCCCCCCTCTTCCACTCCCTCGCCGAATGGTCCCCCAACCTCACCAAGGTGGAGGAGGCCCGCGAAGCCTTCGACACAAACGAACCCGCCCACCGCCGCCCCTGACCCCACTCGCCCGCGCCTCACACGCGCGCCCGCCCACCCGCCGCCCTGACACCCGCCCGCCCGCGCCTTCATACGCGTGCCCGCCCGCCGCCGTCCCAGACACCCGGCCCGCCCACCGCCGTCCCAGACGCCCACCCGGCCCAACGCGCATTCACGCGCACGCCGCCCGCCGCCCGCCGCCCGCCGCCCGCCGCCCGCCGCAACGAGCATTCACGCGCTCCCGCCTCTCCCGCAACGCCCCCTCACACGCGAGGGGATATCCCCTCGCGTGTTGGGTTCTCCCCTCGCATACCAACAGAGAACCCACAACACGAGGGGATATCCCATCGCGTGTTGGAGGTGTGGGCGGGTGTGGGCGAGGGTGGCCAGGTCCCGGTCCTTGGACCGGGGAGTGCTACCCACCTGAAGTGACCAGCTAGCGTCCCCAGTCTCTCCAGCCAGCGCCCCCACCCCACCCCGGTCACCCCACCCGAGCCTCTCCAGCCAGCGCGCACCCCACCCCACCCCGGTCATCCGGTCGCCCCGGGGGCGTTGGGCGTGGGTGCGGCTGGGTTGGGCTCGGGTGGTGGGGGTGTGGATGTTGTGCAATGTCGACAGTACGTATACCTCCACTGACGCGGGCATCCAGCCTGCCGCCAGCGCGCGGTGGCAGGTAGTAGATGTATATGTCCTGTCGAGATGCCGTTTTCGGCGGACTGCGTCTGCGCGATGAGCGCGGTGAGGCACGGGCGGCCGGTTGCCGAGGGGGAGACACCTTCTGGGCGGTGCGGACAGGGAATACCGGGTTCCGGCTCACCGGAAGCTGTCTCGCGGGTCTGCAGGCCACCGCGCGTCGGACAGGAGCGCCGGATGTCGCCTCGGGTTGTTAGGCGACGCCGGCTAGGTGGCGGGTTTGGAGGGATTCGAGGAGGGTGAAGAAGTGGGTGAGGGCGTCGGGGAGGCGGAGATGGCCGGCTTCGTGGTGGTGCCAGCCGTACTCGAGTTCGCCGTCGATGGTGCGTTCGTCGAGCGGTACGGCGTACCGGCTGAGTGTCACGCGGGACGGGCCGGTCTGCGGGTGGTGGTCGCCGCATCCGCATTCGGCGGGGATCGTGATCGTGGTCAGCGCGTCGGGGGAGTACCTACGTAGCCGGAGCGTTGTGCCGCGGGCGGTGAACTGGACGATCGTGGCGTCGGGCAGCTGGACGAGGAGCTCGACCGGTACGGCGTACGAACCGGGAAGGAGCCGGAGACCACGGGATGCGAACAGGTCGGCGAGAGCCGGGAGATTCATGCGAATTCCTGTGAGTGCTGTGTCGGCGGGCGGGCCACGGAAAGGTCAGGGCCTCGTGCGCCGGAGAGTCGGCGCGCGTCAGCGACAACAGCAACAACACAGCATCTGCATGCCGAAGATCATGACACCGCCCAGGGTCCACCGCCAAACACCATCCGCGATGTGGGACAACTGTCCGTGATGTGTCAGCGAACGGCTGGACCCTCCCGCCGCCGGAGGGTCCATCATGCGGGTGTGCGAACAGAGATCGAAGCCCGAGGCGGCCTGCACTGCGAGACAACAGCGCTGGGTGTTCTGCTCCGCGGCCAAGGGGTGGATCTGTCCGAGGCGATGCTCTTCGGGCTCGGCTCCGGTCTGTCCTTCATCTACTGGGACAGCAAGAGTTTGGGCTTCCCTTTCCTTGGGGGACGGGTGAAGCCGTTCGAGCTCACCAGGAACCTGGCCGGGGCACTCGAGCTGGAGCTCTTCGTCCATGAGACCACCTCGCCGAGGAGGGCTTGGGAGAACGTCGCGGCCTCGATCGACGCCGGGCGCCCGGTCGGACTGCAGCTCGACAGCTACTACCTGGAGTACTTCGGCTCGAAGGTGCACTTCGGTGGTCACGTCGTGGCGATGTACGGGTACGACGACCAGAACGCGTATCTGGTCGACACCGACCAGCAAGGCGGAGCGGTGTCCACCAGCCTGACGAGCCTCGCCGAGGCCAGGGCGGCGCGCGGCCCAATGACTGCCAAGCACCGGTCTTTCACCCTCACCGCTCCCCGAGAGCTGCCTGCGCTGGCGCCTCAGATCGTTCCCGCGATCAGAACATGCGCCGACGCGTTCCTTCACCCGCCCATCGCCAACCTCGGTCACCGGGGCATCGCGAAGGCGGGCAAGCTGGTACGCGCGTGGCTCGAGCGGACCGACGACCCGCAACGGGATCTGCCACAGGCTGCGCTCTTGATGGAGAAGGCCGGCACCGGGGGCGCGCTGTTCCGCAACCTGTACCGCGACTTCCTCGGCGAATGCACGCAGCTGCTCGACAGCAGTGAGCTGCGCACCGGACATCGGCTGTACGGCGAAGCGGCTGCATTGTGGACCGAAGTCGCAACGCTGATCGCCACAGCGGGCGAGTCGGGAGATGCGCAGTACCTGGTCAAGGCAGGTGCGGCCCTCGGTGACCTCGCCCGGATCGAGTACGACGCCATGCAGGCACTCAGTCGCCTGAGTGCCTGAGCGGGTTCAGTCTGCTTTCTTGCCGAACATGATTTCGTCCCAGCTGGGGACGCTGGCGCGCTTGCCTCGGCGGGCCGGCTTCTTCTTGGGTTCGCCCGCTGCGTCGTCGGTTGCAGGCGCGCCGCTGTCGGCGCCGTCGGGCAGGGCCTGCTGGGCGCTGGCTGCGGGGGTCTGCTTGGGAGTGGTCGGCGGCTCGGGGGACGGTGCCGGGTCGCGGACAGGGTCCGGGCGGCGGGCTTCTGACGCGCGGGCTGCCGGACGGGGTGCCGGTTCCGCGCGACCGGGCTCAGAACGGCGGGGCTCGGTGGTGCGGGGTGGCTGGGGTTCCTGGAGGCGGTCGTCAGGGGTGGCGGGGGAGGCGAAGGCGGGTGGGTCGGCGGGGCGTTCGACGGCGCGGACCGCGGGGCGGGGGGCCGGGGGCTGGTCGACCGGTACGTCGATCAGCGTCGGCTCCTCGTCCGGGTTCGGCACCGAGTGCACACGGCGCGGCCCACGATCCGCATCCCGCGAACCGTCACGCGCAACCTCGCGCGGATACTCCCGCCCACCATCACGAGCGTCCCGTAAACCATCACGCCCACCGTCGCGAGCGTCGCGTCCACCATCGCGTCCACCATCCAGCCCGCCATCACGCCGACCGTCGCGGACGCCGTCGCGGGATTCCAGGCCGAACTCGCGGCCGTCGGTGGAGGCTGGGTGGTTGCGGCGGCGCAGGCCGACCGTGTCCTCGAAGCCGGCTTCGTAGCTGTCGGCGCCGTGGTCCGGCGCGATCAGCGGGTCGATGTCCGCAACCGCGGCCAGCCGCCGTTCACCAGGCTGCGGCTGCACGGGCGTGGTCGTCGTGACCTGTGCCTGCTCGCCGACGAGCCACCGCGCCTCGTCGTCGTCGGGCACCGCGTACCGCCCGGGGGCGTCGTACGCGAACATCGCGACCTTCTCTTCCTTCTGCTCCGCCTCGATCTCAGACTCGACGAAGTACGACACCCGCACCGCCCAGCGGCCGTCCTCGCGCCGCCACGCGTCCCACTCGGCCGAGGCCGGGTCGACCTGCCGCGTCCGCAGCCGGTCGGTGACCCACGCGCCGAGGTTCCTGGTCGGGGCGTCGCCGCCACCGCGACGACGGACGGATGCACGCTGCGCGAGGCTGGCGATGTGGTCGCGCTCGGCCAGAACGGGGCCCGCGAACGCCATCACGCGTTCCATCGGCATCTGGGCGACGGCAGCGACCGCCTCGGGACTTTCGCCGGCGCGGATACGAGCCTGGATGTCTCGTGGGCGCAGCGCGCTCTCCATTTGAATCTCCAGCTGGCCGAGTCGGGCACGGTCGCCGCGGAGGGCCGCACGCAACCGGTCGTCGACCGGTACGGCGAACTCCTCACCCGTCTCTGCCATCGCCAGGACGAGTTGCTTACCGTCCTGGCTCAGACCGACGAGCCTCGCCTCGCGCATTGACCTTGTTCTCCTGTGCGGTTCTAGACAGTCTCTCCCGGACGCTGGGCCTGACCAAGACCGGCGCGCCGTGCCGCGCAGTCATTGTGGAGGTTACGTCACGAATTCACATCTTGCCTGGTCACCAGGGTCCTCCTGATCACACCAGTCACATTAGTCACAACACGGTGTGACGGCTAACCACGCGTCAGTCAGCGAACGCCGAACGCACCGCAAGTGCACGCTTCAGGTCGTCAGCCATGTCCCCGACAGACCGCCGGATGCCGGCCGCGACGGACTCGTCCGCGATCAGGTCGGCGGCCCGGTCGACAACGCGCTGCTCGACGGCGTACCGCGGGAACGCGCTCTTCGCGCTGGTGGCCACCACCCAGCCGGAGCGGAGCTTCTCGGTGCCGGCGATCTCCGCGAAGAACCGGTCGACGTACGGCGCCGTGAGCTCGGACTGCGTCGGATGCCAGAACCCTTCGCACGCGGCGTACAGCTCGTAGTTCGCGATGTCGGCGTCCGTGGTGATCTGCGCCCACGCACGCTCCTTCGCGGCGGCCGTCGGCAGCGCGGCCCGGCAGCGGGTGGCGTGGACGATGCCCTCGGACGAACTGTCCCGCTCGAGCTCGGCGTCGATCTCGGCCTCGCCGATCGCCCCGAGGCGGGCGAGCTGCAGCGTCACGATCCACCGCAGGTCGGCGTCCATCGTGACGCCTTCCGGTACGCCGTGACCCGCGAGCCAGCCCTTCAACCGGTCGACGTCGTCGGTGAACCGCGCGAACCCGCGGGCCACCGACAACTGCACACTGCTTCCGACCTCGACAGTTTCCAGGCGCGCACGCAGTACCTCGGCCAACTGCCCGCGGTACGGCTCGTACGGCAGGTAGACGCCGAGCAGGTGGGTGGTCGACCAGTTGAGCAGCGTCCCGACCGCGATGTCGCTGGTCTCGGTCGACAGCATCCCGAGGACGACGTCGAACCCGACCTTCGGATCCAGCTCCGCGTCGGCGACCGAGTCCCGCACGCTGTTCAGGATGACGGCGCGGGTCACGCCGTCCTCGATCTTCGGCAGCAGCGCCGCGAGGTTGTCCAGGCTCACGGAGTCGAGCCGGATCTTCGCCCAGCTGTCGTCGCCGGCGTCCGGGATCACGACCGCGAGCGACGGGTCCAGGTCGACGTCCACCTCGTCGGCGTCGATCAGTACGTCGACCGTCGTACGGCGGCCCTCGGTGTCGTACCCGCCGACGGTCAGCTTGTGCGGCCGCACCGCCGGGTAGGCCTCGGGCGCCTTGCGGTGCAGCTTGAAGCCGCTCCCGGTGCGGGAGACGGTGATCGTGTCGACGCCCGGCGTCCGCAGCCAGGCCTGCGCCCAGTCGTCCAGACCGACCGCGCCGGCCTCGGTCCACTTCGCGACCAGGTCGGCGAACGTCGCGTTGCCGAACTCGTTGGCGGCGATGTGCGCGTTGACGCCGGCCAGGAACACGTCGTCACCGAGGTACGCCGCGAGTTGCTTGAGGACCGCGGCGCCCTTCGCGTACGAGATGCCGTCGAAGTCGTCGAGCGACGCGAGCGCGTCCTTCACCGCGTCGGCGGCGACGGGGTGGGTCGAGGACCGCTGGTCGGCCTGCAGGCCCCACCACTTGCGCATGTAGGCGAAGTCGATCCAGTTGTCGGTGTACCGGGTCGCCTCGGTCGACACCCGGTGCGCCATGTACTCGGCGAACGACTCGTTCAGCCAGAGGTCGTTCCACCACTTCATCGTCACGGTGTCGCCGAACCACTGGTGGGCCATCTCGTGCACGATGGTCCGCGCCCGCTGGCTGCGCTCGCCGTCGGTGACCGCCGAGCGGAACACCATCTGGTCCCGGAATGTCACGCAGCCCGGGTTCTCCATCGCGCCGGCGTTGAACTCCGGCACGAACGCCTGGTGGTAGTCGCCGAACGGGTACCGGTACCCGAACATCCGGTGGTACGCGTCGAAGGACTGCTTGGTGACCTCGAAGATGTCCGCGGCCTCACGGTCGAGCGCGTCCTTCAGCGACTGCCGCGAGACGACGCTGAGCGCGATGCCGTCGTGGGAGTCGGTGAGCTGGTGGTACGGCCCGGCGACGACGGTGACGAAGTACGTCGACAGCGGTTTGGTCTCGGCGAGCTCCCAGCGACCGGGGGAGACCTGCGTGGCGGCGCCGTTGCCGAGCACGAGCCACTCTTCCGGGGCCGTGACCTTGAAGCGGTACGGCGCCTTGAGGTTGGGCTGGTCGAAGCACGCGAAGATCCGCGGGCCGGCGTCGAGGAAGGACATCGCGTACGTGTAGGCGAGACCGTCGGCGGCGTCGACCGCGCGGTGCAGTCCCTCGCCGTCGTGCGAGTACAGCATCGAGGCGACCACGACGAGTTCGTTCTCCGGCTGCAGGCCGGTCAGCTCGAGCCGTCCGTCGTTCAGTCCGGCCACGTCGACCGCCGTACCGTTGAGCGTCACGGAGATCAGCTGGTCGGGTTTCACGTCCACCCAACTGGACGGTTCCGAGGCGGTGAACCTGATCACGGTGGTGGATCCGAACGTCCGCTCGCCCTGGGTGAGGTCGAGGTCGACGTCGTACGACTGGACGGAAAGTGCGGCGGCCCGAGTGCGGGCGCCGTCGACGGTGAGACTCGGCATGAGGGCCACTGTATGCCGAGACTAGGCTGAGCACATGGGCGATATGGAGTACCGACAGCTGGGTGACTCGGGTCTTACCGTGAGCGTGGTTGGGCTGGGGTGCAACAACTTCGGGCGGCGGCTCGATGCGGGCCGGACGGATGCGGTGGTGAATGCTGCGGTCGATGCGGGGATCACGCTGTTCGACACCGCTGACGTCTACGGCGGCGAGCACGGATTCAGCGAGGAACTGCTCGGGAAGGCGCTCGGCGACCGCCGCGACGAGGTGGTGATCGCGACCAAGTTCGGCGGTGACATGCACGGCGAGAACGGCCCGGACTGGGGTGTCCGCGGCTCCCGCCGGTACGTCCGCAAGGCGGTCGAGTCGAGCCTGCAGCGACTCGGCACGGACTGGATCGACCTCTACCAGTTGCACGTCCCGGATCCGGTCACCCCGATCGAGGAGACCCTCGCCGCTCTCACCGAGCTCGTTGCCGAGGGCAAGGTTCGGTACGTCGGCAGCTCGCAGTTCGCGGCCTGGCAGGTGGTCGACGCGGACTGGACCGCCCGGTCGAACGGCCTGGAGCACTTCATCAGCGCACAGAACCGGTACTCGCTGCTCGAACGCGAGGTCGAGGACGAGCTGGCGCCGGCTTGCGAGCACATCGGTGTCGGCATCCTGCCGTTCTTCCCGCTCTCGTCGGGTCTGCTCACCGGCAAGTACAAGCGCGACGCGGACGCACCGGAAGGCTCCCGGCTGGCGACGCAGCCCGAGCGGCTGACCCACGCCGACTTCGACAAGATCGAGGCGCTCGAGACGTTCGCTGCCGAGCGTGAGCTGACCCTGATCGACGTCGCGATCGGCGGCCTCGCGGCCCAGCCCGCCGTCGCCTCGGTCATCGCCGGCGCCACCACCCCCGAACAGATCACCCAGAACGTCACAGCCGGCCGATGGGCCCCAACCCCCGCCGACCTGGCCGCCCTGGACGAACTGACGTGACCCTGATTCTCCTGCCGCCGTCCGAGGGTAAGAGCGGGCGGTCTCGTGGTCGTGCTGTCGACTTCGGGACGTTGTCGTTTCCGGAGTTGAATCCGGTTCGTGAGCAGGTGCTCGAGACGCTGGCGAAGGTTTCCGCGTCCGCCGACGCGCACGACGTACTCGAGGTCGGCGCCTCGCTGCGTGACGAGGTCGAGCGGAACACCCGGTGGCGTACCGAACCGTCCGTGCCGGTCTCCGAGTTGTACTCAGGTGTCCTGTACGACGCCCTCGGCTACTCCACGCTCTCCGCAGGCACGAAGCGCCGCGCCGCGAATCGTCTGCTCGTCATCTCGGCGGCCTGGGGCGCGCTGCGTCCGGCCGACCGCGTCCCGCCGTACCGGCTGTCGATGGGTACGACGCTGCCCGGCCACGGACCGTTGGCGTCGGTGTGGCGTGATCCGCTGGCCGCCGCGCTGGCCGGCGTCGACGGTGTGATCGTGGACTGCCGGTCCACGACGTACGTCGCGGCGTGGCGGCCGGCCGGCGACCAGGCGGACAAGTGGGTGTCGGTGAATGTGGTGCGGGAACGCGACGGTGTCCGGTCGGTCGTCTCGCACAACGCGAAGCACACCCGCGGCCTGGTCGCGCGGCACCTGCTCGAGTCCGGCAAGGACCCGGGGACGCCGAAGTCACTCCACAAGCTGATCAGCGAACGCTGGAACGCCGAGCTCGACCGCGCGGGCGCGGGCTGGACGTTGACCGTCGTAGAGAAGGACTAGGCGAAGTCCGCCTTCCGGATCACCCCGTGGACGCCGGTCGTCCGGTCGACGATCTGAGAGACCTCGAAGTCGGCGGCCGCTGACAGGTAGGCGTACGCGACGGCGCGGTCCATGCCTTGGTCGGTCTCGAGGAAGTCGAGCGCGTTGATCACGGCGCGCCGCATCGCGATGTTGAGGTCGTTGCCCTGACCGTTCTGGCTGCCGTCGGGGTCGGACAGGCCGATCGGCACCCAGGCGTCCGGCGTCTCCGCGAACGGGTATCCGAACGCGACCGACGGCGCGTCCCCCGACCCCTTCTTGCAGACGGTCAGCCGGAACGTGGCCCGCAGCGATCCCTCCAGAGCGGTCAGCGCGACCTCGCCGTTGCCCATCGCGAAGTGCGGATCGCCCGCGTGGAACAACGCCCCGTCGGCGAACACCGGTAGGTAGAACGTGGACCGCTCGCCGAGCAGGTTGATGTCGATGTTGCCGCCGCCGAGGGTCGGCGGGATCGAGTTCAGCTCGGGCGCGGTCGGCGCGGACGACTCCGCGAACGCGACCCCCATCAGCCCCATGAACGGGTTGAGCGGGAACGTCACCTTGCCGCCGGCCATGACGCCCTGCCGGCCGCGAATCGGCGTGAACACCGACACGTTGCCGTACCGCTCCGGGTCGCCGGTCGCGCGGCCGTCGGTCGCCACGGGCGGCATGATCTCGTCGATCGTGATCCCGGCCGGGATTCCTCCGCCCGCGAGCCGGGGGAGTGCGCCCTTGCCGTGCCGGCTCGACACCACGCCGTACGGCACCCGCGGGAGCATCGACAGCATCTCGACCTTCAGGACGTCGCCCGGTGCGGCGCCGGTGACGAAGATCGGACCGGTGACGACGTGCGGACCGTCGACGTCGAAGTTCCGCGCCGTACGGTCGTAGTCGCGGGCGATGGCGACCGCGTCCTCCAGCACGGACGACTTGCGGACGCCGTGCCCGGCGAAGTACTCGACCGGGTCGCGTCCTTGGTCCTCGAGGATGCCCTCGTGCGAGACCGTGTCGACGGTGACGGTGTCCCCGGACCGCACCCGCAGTACAGGATCGCTGCCGATCGACGGCACATAGCCCCAGCGGACCTGGTCCGGCGTCGATCGCAGGTAGTGACGGCCGTGGATCGGCCCTTTGCCCGGTTGCAGCACTTCCTTGGGTACGGCGGCACTCGCCGGGCCGGCCGCCACGGGTGCGGTTGCTGCGGCGCCGCCGAGGACCGCGGTGGCCCGGAGGAAGTCGCGGCGGCCGAGCCCCGAGCGCAGCAGGGACGCGGCGTACTCACCGAAGGTTGCCATCGGCATCTCCTCACTGGCCTCACTGGATGATGTCGCCTGTATACCGTTCCGGCATTTCGGTGCCGTGAAGCCGCGTGAACGCGGTATGACGGTGACGTTCATGCGGCCTTCATCGCTCGGTGGTTTCTTACCGCCTGTGATCGGGGAAGGCTGAGGACAGCACGTCAGGGGGGATCCGCCCTAACCCTCGGAGGCCTGACCGATGCGACGCCGGACTGCAGTACTGACAACCGTGGCAGCAGTAGCGACTGCGTGGACGCTGAGCGCCGGACCGGCGCTGGCGAACCCGCCGACCCCGCCGTCGGCGAGTACCGCCGCGACCCAGCTGGCGAGCCTGACCGTGAAGGCGGAGGGCTCGAGTGACGGCTACAGCCGGGACAAGTTCCCGCACTGGATCAACCAGTCCGGGACCTGCGACACCCGCGAAGAGGTGCTGAAGCGCGACGGCACCGGTGTGACCGTGGACAGCAGCTGCCAGCCGACGGCCGGCCGCTGGTACAGCGTGTACGACTCGACCTGGGTGAACGACTCCTCGGGCGTCGACATCGACCACATCGTGCCGTTGTCGGAGGCCTGGAAGTCGGGCGCCAGCGCGTGGACAACGGCCAAGCGTCAGGAGTTCGCGAACAACCTGACCATCTCGCAGCTGATCGCGGTGACGGCGTCGAGCAACCGCTCGAAGGGTGACAAGGACCCGTCGGCGTGGAAGCCGCCGAACGCCTCGGTGCACTGCATCTACGCCCGCGAGTGGATCTGGGTGAAATACACGTACAAGCTCTCCCTGCAATCAACAGAGAAAACCGCCCTAACCCAGATGCTAGCCACCTGCTGATCGCTTACGTCCGAAGAAGCGGCGGGACGTCTGCGCGGTTCTTCGGACGTAACGGGTCAGTCCTCGAGTAGGTGGCGGCGCTGGGCGTGGATGCCGGCCTGGAAACGGGTCCGCGCGCCCAGCGTCTCCATCAGCTCGGCCACCCGGCGCCCGACGGTCCGGCTGCTCAGCGCGAGCTGCCGGGCGATCGCGTCGTCCTTGAACCCGGCCGCGAGCAACGTCATCAGCCGGGCGTCCGTCGGGTCGGCCTTGGCGGCGGGGACGACTGGCACGGCCTGGTCCCACAGCAGCCAGAACATCTCGATCAACGCGTCCAGCAACGCGCACGGGTGTACGACGAGTGCGCTGTCGACCAACTGGTCCACCGACAGCGGCAGGAGCGCGATCTTCCCGTCGAACACGGCCAGCTTCATCGGCACCTGCGGATGCACCCGCGACGTCTCGCCGGCATCGGCCGCGCTGTACGCCTCGTCGACACCGCCCGGGATGTCGAGCGAGTCGGGGGAGTAGATGCCGTGAACGACGACCCCGTCGCCGAGCAGTCCTCGTACGGTGCTGTCCGATTCCGCGGCCTGCGCGGCGTACGGCGGGCGGTCGAGGACGAGGAGCTGGGCATTGGTCCCGTTGAGCAGCTGCGCGAACCGGGCGGCGATCGCCTCCTGACCGACGATCACCTCGACCAGGTTCTCCGGCCGGTACTGCTCCTGCGTGCTCAGCTCCGACAACAGCACGCGTGCCTCGGCGCGAACACGATCGAGCTCGGCCCGCCGTACGGCGACCAGCGCGTCGACCGCGACGTCCGGACGGGTCGGGAGCAGGCGCACCGGGTCGTCGGCGGTGCTGGTCAGCAGTCCGAGCTTCTCGAGCCGGCCGGTCGTCGCGACGACCTCCTGCTCGTCACGGCCGAGGAGATCGGCGAGCTCGCGGACGCCGCAGCCCGGCGCCGACAGCAACGCCCGGTAGGCCTCCTCGTCCGACGGCTCCACCCCTACCGACTCCAGCATCCGATCAGGCTATCTCGTCCCGTGGACCGGCTCGACCGATTTGGCTACTTCGCGCCATGTCCGGGATACGTCAGCACCCTGTCAGGTGCCAGAACCCCTCAGGTGGGGTATGTCTGACGGTGCCGGGCGCGCGCGGATCGGACAGGGGACGTCTGGTCAAGCCTCAACGCGCGCGCCCGTCCTTCGCTTCACCTTCAGGTAACTGCGCCAGATCAGCCGCTGCAGCATCAGGGTCACCACGCCGGCGATCGACGAGCGCGTTCAGGACGCGCTCGCTGCGGTCCGATGGGACGATGAGTCGAAGGTGCATCACGGGCCACATGCTGTCAGACCGACTCCGGGGAGCCTTCATGACTGAATCCGCCGCCGTAGCGCAGACCGGTGAGAGACCTGAACTGAAGCGGGTCATGGGACCCGGACTGCTGCTTCTCTTCGTCGTCGGGGACATCCTCGGCACCGGGGTGTACGCGCTGACCGGCAAGGTGGCCGGTGAGGTCGGCGGCGCGGTCTGGCTGCCGTTCCTGTGTGCGTTCGTGGTCGCGTTGCTGACCGCAACCAGTTACCTCGAGCTCGTGACGAAGTACCCGAAGGCCGGTGGCGCGGCGGTCTACACGCACAAGGCGTTCGGGATCCACTTCCTCACCTTCCTGCTCACGTTCGCGGTGATGTGCTCCGGTCTGACCTCGGCGTCGAGCGCGTCGAAGGCGTTCGCGGCGAACTTCTTCTCCGCCGCGCACATCGACGCCGACCGCGGCGCGCTGCTGATGATCACCGCGCTCTCCTTCATGACACTGATCGCGCTGGTGAACCTGCGCGGCGTCGGCGAGAGCGTCAAGGCGAACGTCGTACTCACCTGTGTCGAGCTCAGCGGTCTGCTGATCGTGATCGGGATCGGCGCCTGGGCGCTGATCGGCGGCGACGGCGACACCTCCCGGCTCACCGACTTCAAGGTCCCCGAAGGCGAGTCGCCGTTCAGTGCGGTGACGGCCGCGACCGCGCTGGCGTTCTTCGCGATGGTCGGGTTCGAGGACTCGGTGAACATGGCGGAGGAGACCAAGGACCCGGTGCGGATCTTCCCGAAGATCATGCTGATCGGGCTGTGCATCACCGGCGTCATCTACGTGCTGGTCGCGATCTCCGCGGTCGCGCTGGTCTCGCCGGACGAGCTGAACAAGGGCGCGACGCCGCTGCTGAAGGTCGTCCAGGCCGGCGCACCCGGGTTCCCGCTCGAGCTGTTCGCTTGGATCACCATGTTCGCGGTCGCGAACTCGGCGTTGATCAACATGCTGATGGCCAGCCGCCTGCTGTACGGCATGTCGCACGAGCAGGTGCTGCCCGGTCCGCTCGGCCGGGTGCTCCGCAAGCGCCGTACGCCGTACATCGCGATCCTGTTCACCACGCTGCTCGCGTTCGTGCTGATCGGGTACGCCGACCTCGCGGCGCTCGGTGGTACGACGGCGTTCCTGCTGCTGTGCGTGTTCGCGATCGTGAACGTCGCGGTGCTGATCCTGCGGCGGGACCGGGTCGAACACAAGCACTTCCGCGCGCCGACTGCGTTGCCGGTGCTAGGTGTCGTCCTGTGCGTGTACCTGGCGAGCCCGTTGTCCGGGCGGGCGTCGGAGGACTACAAGATCGCCGGCTGGCTGATGGTCGTCGGGGTCGGGCTGTGGATCATCACGTGGCTGCTGAACAAGTATGTGTTCAACCGGCACGCCGACTTCGACCCGTCGCACCTCGATCCGCAGGGTCCGGTGAACTGACCGGGTCGAGCGCTGCGAACAGTACGGTCGCGAGGGCCACGGCGCCGGTGCCGACGGCGATCCAGCCGAGTGCGGGATAGCCCGCACCGGCGTCGATCGCCAGGCCGCCGAGCCACGGGCCGAGTGTGATGCCGACGTTGAACGCGGAGAAGTTCGTCGCGGTCGCGAGCCTCGGCGCGTCACCGGCCAGGCTGAACACGCGGGCGTTCAGGGCGGGGTTCGCGGCGAAGCCGAAGCCGCCGAGCAGCGCGATCACGGCGATCGCCGGCACCGGATCGGTGGCCGTGAGCGCCAGTACGGCGGAGAGCGCGATCAGCCCGACGATGCTGATGAAGAGCGTGTGGAACGGCAGCGCGTCGGCGTACCTGCCGCCGATGGTGATCCCGATGAACGACCCGAGACCGTACAGCGCCAGCACACCCGGGACGGCACCAGTCGGCAGACCGGTGGTTTGCGTCAGCAGCGGGGCCAGGTAGCTGAACACGACCAGGATGGTCGCGGTGACCATCACCGTGGTGCCGAACGCGAGCCACAGCCGGGCGTTGCGGAGCCCCCGGAGTTCGTCGGCGAGGCGGGGTGCGCCGGCGGGGTCCGGCCGGTCGGCCGGCAGCGTGGCGAAGACGCCTGCCATCGCGAGCACGCACATCCCGGCCACGGTCCAGAACGCCGACTGCCAGCCGAGGTGCTGCCCCAGGACAGTTCCGAGCGGGAGACCGACGATGGTCGCGATCGTGAGGCCGCCGGTGACGATGCTCATCGCCCGCGCGCGGCTGTTCGCCGGTACGAGGGCGACCACGGTCGCCGCGGCGATCGACCAGAACCCGGAGTACACGAAGGCGCCGACGATCCGGGTGGCGAGCAGTACGGCGTAGCTCGACGTCAGTGCGCCCACGACATGGGTGAGCGCGAAGATCGCCAAGAAGAGGAGTCCCGCCGTACGCCGGGACCAGGTGAGCGTGACGACCGCGAGGACCGGGGCACCGACGAGCATGCCGATCGCGAACGCGGAGATCAGCAGGCCCGCCTGGGGGATCGTCACGTGCAGATCCGTCGCGAGTTCGGGAAGCAGCCCGGCGAGCATCAGTTCCGACGTGCCCTGCGCAAAGATGCTCAGCCCGAGGACATAGACAGCTATCGGCATCGTTCCCCCTCACTCGACGATTGCCACTCGCAGTATCCCAGAGATCACTGTCCGCTGTCGCCGCGCCTGTCACGGGCTGAGACTTGAGCGGATACGGCATCGTTGGGGTATGAGCTTCCAGACTCCGGCGAAGCGGACGGGACGGGCTGTGGACACGGCCCGGATCGGTGGTGGGCTGAAGCTGCTCGTCGGTCTGGTGGGGCTGATGTGGCTCAGCGAGGTCGTCGACACCGCGACGCACGGCGCGCTCGACCAGTACGGGATCATCTCCCGCGAGCCGCGTGGCCTGATCGGGATCCTGACCGCGCCGTTCCTGCACCTCGGGTTCGGTCACCTGATCTCGAACACGCTGCCGCTGGTCACACTCGGCGCACTGATCGCGGTCAGCGGCGCGGCCCGGCTGTTCGCGGTGACTGCGATCGTGACGGTGATCGGCGGGTTCGGGACCTGGCTGATCTCACCGCCGAACACGATCACGATCGGCGCCAGCGGGCTGGTGTTCGGGTACGCGTCGTACCTGATCCTCCGCGGGCTGTTCAACCGCCGACTCGGTCAGGTGCTGCTCGGCATCGTCGTCGTGATGGTCTGGGGCAGTGCGCTGCTCGGCGGGCTGCTCCCGCAGGACGGGATCTCCTGGCAGGGTCACCTGTTCGGTGGCATCGCCGGTGTGCTCGCGGCCTGGGTCCTGTCCGACGACAAGCAGCAACGCGTCAAGTGAGCGTGGCGGGGTCGGTGTTCGCCCCGCAGACGACGACCACCACCCGCTCGCCGGCGGCGGGTTTGTAGACGCCGGAGGCGAGGGCTGCCCAGGCGACTGCTCCTCCGTGTTCGGTTGCCAGGTGGTACTCGCGCCAGAGCTGCTTGCGGGCGGCAACAATCGACTCGTCGTCGACGAGGACGGACTGCACGTGGTGGCCCTGGACTGCTTCGAAGGCGAGGATGCCTAGGCGGCGTGCGCCCAAGGAGTCGGCTGCTACGCCGCCAACCGGGCCGTCGGTCGGGGCTCCGGCTTGAATTGCGCGGTGCATGGTGGGTGCTTGCGCGGGCTCGACGCCGATGACCTGCACGTTGTCGCCGATGGCGGTCGCGATGCCGGCGATCAGCCCGCCGCCACCGACCGCGACGAGGACCGTGTCGAACATGCCGGCCTGTTCGAGCAGTTCGAGGCCGACCGTGCCCTGCCCGGCGACGACCTCCGGCTGGTCGTAGGCGTGCACCAGCAGCGCACCCGACTCCTCCTGCGCCGCGAGCGAAGCCTGGTGCGCCTCGGCGTACTCCGATCCGACCTGCACGATGTCCGCGTCGAGGGTGCGCAGCTTGCCGAGCTTCGCGGCCGGGGTCGTCTGGGGGACGAAGATCCGGGCCGGTACGCCGAGCTCGCGCGCCGCGTACGCAGCGGCCAGGCCGTGGTTGCCGCCGGATGCGGCGACGATGCCCTGACCTGTGAGTTCGCCGCTGTCCTTCGCGGTGAGCAGCCGGTTGAACGCGCCGCGCGGCTTGAACGAGCCGGTGTGCTGAAGCAGTTCCAGCTTGAACGTGAGCCCCGGCGCCACCTGGATCACCGGCGTACGCCGCACCCGCCCGGCAATCCGCTCCGCGGCCTGCTTCACGTCCTCGAGGCTTACCGTCATGCCTCAACCCTGCCACGATGGTGATCAGCCGAAAGATGGAGGCCAGGGAATGGGCGCGTACGACGAAAGCTACCGCCGGAGCCTGGACGACCCAGATGGGTTCTGGCTCGAGGCGGCCGAGGCGATCTCCTGGACGAGACCGCCGACGCGGGCGCTCGACGCGACGAAGGCGCCGATCTTCCACTGGTTCCCCGACGGCGCCTTGAACACGTCGTACAACGCGCTCGACCGGCACGTCGAGGCAGGTGACGGCGATCGTACGGCGCTGATCTACGACTCACCTGTCACCGGGACCGGGCGGAGCTACACCTACGCGCAGCTGCGGGACGAAGTGGCGACGTTCGCCGGTGCGCTAGCAGCGCTAGGTGTCGGCAAGGGCGACCGGGTGATCGTCTACATGCCGATGATCCCGGAAGCGGTCATCGCCATGCTGGCCTGCGCGCGACTCGGCGCTATCCACTCGGTGGTGTTCGGCGGCTTCGCGCCCCGTGAGCTCGCGGCGCGGATCGAGGACGCCGGGCCTCGCGTGATCGTCGCGGCCTCGTGTGGCATCGAGCCGACACGCATCGTCGAGTACAAGCCGATCATCGACGAGGCGCTGACGATCGCCTCGCACCAGCCCGAGCACACCATCGTGTTCCAGCGCGAACAAGCCCCGGCGGCACTGGGCGAACGCGATCTCGATTGGTCCACGCTGACCGCTGTCGCCGAGCCGGTCGGCCCGGTGCAGGTCGCGGCGACCGACCCGCTCTACATCCTCTACACCTCCGGTACGACGGGACGTCCGAAGGGCGTCGTCCGCGACAACGGCGGCCACGCGGTCGCGCTCGCCTGGACGATGCGCAACGTGTACGACATCGGGCCGGGCGACGTGTGGTGGACCGCGTCCGACGTCGGCTGGGTCGTCGGCCACTCGTACATCGTCTACGCGCCACTCCTGGTCGGCGCGACCACGGTCCTGTACGAGGGCAAGCCGGTCGGGACGCCGGACGCGGGCGCGTTCTGGCGGGTGATCTCCGAGCACGGCGTGAAGGCGTTGTTCACCGCGCCGACCGCGATCCGCGCGATCAAGAAGGTCGATCCCGAGGCGGCCGAGCTGGCGAAGTACTCGCTGGACACGTTCCGGACGTTGTTCCTGGCGGGGGAGCGGCTCGACCCGGAGACGTACCACTGGGCGCACGAGCATCTCGGCGTACCGGTCGTGGACCACTGGTGGCAGACCGAGACCGGCTGGCCGATCGCGGCCAACCCGCGTGGACTCGAGCCGCTGCCGACCAAGCCGGGCTCGGCGACCGTGCCGATGCCGGGCTGGAACGTGCAGATCCTCGATGCGTACGGCAAGGAACTGCTGCCGCAGCAGGAGGGCGCGATCGCGATCAAGCTGCCGCTGCCGCCGGGCGCCCTGCCGACGTTGTGGGGCGACGACCAGCGCTACATCGACAGTTACCTCAAGGAGTACGACGGCTACTACCTGACCGGCGACGGCGGGTTCATCGACGACGACGGCTACATCTTCGTGATGGGCCGCACCGACGACGTCATCAACGTGGCCGGTCACCGGCTGTCGACGGGCTCGATCGAGGCGGTCGTCGCGGCGAATCCGGCGGTCGCGGAGTGCGCGGTGATCGGCGTACACGACGCGTTGAAGGGGCAGTTGCCGCGCGCGTTCGTCGTACTGAAGGCGGGCGCGACGGTGCCGGACGACGTACTGCGGGACGAGTTGGTGGCCGCCGTACGCCGGGAGATCGGGCCGGTCGCCGCGTTCCGGGACGTGTCGGTGGTCGATGCGCTGCCGAAGACCCGCTCGGGCAAGATCCTGCGCCGCACGATGCGCGGAATCGCCGACGGCCGCGACGAACCGGTCCCGTCCACCATCGAGGATCCCGCCGTACTGGACGCGCTCCGCCCGGTCCTGCGTGGGTAGCAATCGGCAGCTCGACAGTACGTATACGTCCACTGCGACGAAACGCTCGGTTGGCTGAGCGTGCGGCTCGGCCAACCGAAGGGACATGTCCTGTCGAGCTGCAGATCGTCGAACGCGCGGGGATAGGCTGCGGGTATGCGAGTCGTGATTGCGGGTGGACACGGGCAGATCGCGTTGCGGCTGACCCGGTTGCTGAGCGCTGACGGGCATCAGGTGGTCGGGGTGGTACGGAACCCGGATCACGAGGCCGACATCGCCGCGGCCGGCGGGCAGGCCGCCGTGCTGGATCTCGAGCAGGCCGACGTCGAGGCGGTGGCCAAGGTGCTGGCGGGCGCGGACGTGGCGATCTTCGCGGCGGGCGCCGGGCCGGGCAGCGGGAACGCGCGCAAGGACACGGTCGACCGCGGTGCGGCCGCGCTGTTCGCCGACGCCGCCGAACAGGCCGGCGTACGGCGGCACATCCAGGTCGGCTCGATGGGCGCGGACCTCGCACCGTCGCTGACCGACGACGAGACGTTCACGATCTACCTCCGGGCCAAGTGGGCCGCCGAGGAGGACCTCCGCGCCAGGGACCTGGACTGGACGGTGCTGCGGCCCGGCGGCCTGACCGACGATCCTGGGACCGGCATGGTGTACCTCGCCGACAAGACCGGTCGAGGCGCCATCACCCGCGACGACGTCGCGCTGGTGCTGGCCGGACTCTGTGACGCCCCGGCCGCGATCGGCCGGACGCTCGAGCTGATCGCCGGGGACACCCCCGTGCGCGTGGCGCTCGAGAACCTCTGACCCTTATGACGTTGCCACAAGCAACAGAATGTGACGGGACTGCGACACTATGGCAGACACACTCCGGCAGGTCACCTTCGAGCGCCTCGCGAACAGCAGCTACGAGGTGCGGAACGCCCGCGGCGGAAGCATCCGGATCGGCTCGGGCGGCGCGGACACCGACTTCACGCCGGTCGAGCTGCTGCTGGCGGCGATCGGGACCTGCTCGGCGATCGACGTCGACATCGTGGTGAGCCGCCGGGCCGAGCCGACCGAGTTCAGCGCGGTGGTCCGCGGCGACAAGATCCGGGACGCTGAGGACGGCAACCGGATGGAGAACCTCGCGGTCGAATTCACCGTGTACTTCCCCGAGGGCGAGGACGGCGACAAGGCCCGCGAGGCCCTGCCGCGCGCCGTGAAGATGTCCCACGACCGCCTCTGCACGGTCAGCCGCACCGTCGAACTCGGCACCCCTGTCACCACAACGGTCAACGACTGAGCCGAGCCCCTGCGGTCAGGGGCGTAGGAACTCGGCGGCTGGTCGGAGGCGCGTCTTCAGGTGCTGCTGAGTACGTCGGCAGTCGATGCGGATGTCCGACGGCTCGCCGGGCTCCGACGGCAGTTGGTCCGGGTCGTGTCCGTCGCGGATCGCGATCCTCCGGCCCAGCTCGAACCGGCTCAGTGCCTCCGGTCCGGCGACATGCGTGATGCCGCTGACGTCCGACGTGAGCAGTTCGAGTAGCGCTGATGCGAGGTCGGCGACGTGGACGGGGCAGCGGATGTTGCTGCTGTAGAACGCACCGGGTTCGCCGGCCAGCAACCGACGTACCCGTTGTTCCTCGCCCGACCGGCCGTCCGATCCGACGATGATCGACGTACGCGCAACGACCGCGCCCGGCCGGATCGCCCGGATCGCCGTCTCGGCCGCAGCCTTGGCCGCGCCGTACGGCGTTGTCGGACAAGGCGCATCATCCTCGCGATAGGCCGAGTCACGTGGCCCGAACACGGCGTCGCTCGACACGAACACGAGCCTCGCGTCACCGGCCGCGAGCGCGACATTGACCGCACCGTCGGCCGTCGCAGCCCAGTCGTCCTGCTTGTAGGCGGTGTGGATGATTCCGTCCGGCCGGACGCTGCGGATCACCTCGTGCACCGCGTCACGTCGCCGTACGTCGAGATGCACTCCACCCGGCACGACCTGCGAGTGGTACGCCGGCACGACCTCATGGCCGGCCGCGTGCAGGAGTTCGCGCCCCAGGAGTCCAGCGGCACCGGTGACGAGCAACCTCATCGGGCAACCCTATGGCGTTCGAGCCGCCAGCCGGCGGTCCGCGTGGCGCGCTTCACCTCCGCGACCGTTCGCACCTTCCGTGGCGTCATCCAGGACTGCGACGGCTTGTGCAGCATCCACCCGTCTCCGATGGTCAGCGCCGCATGCTGGACCAGGCCCGCAGTGTTGCGCCAGACAAACACAGTGCCTGGTACGTCGTCCTTGCCGCCGCGCTCGGTGTGGTGCGCGAGCCATTCCTCGAACGGCTCGCGCAGCATCCAGACGTCCTCGGCGCCGTCGACACCGCAGGCCGCCATCACGGTGCCGAAGCAGTTCGGCCCGCTACCGTCCGGGAACGTTCCGGCCAGCTCCCGTACGCGTGGCAACTCCGCGGGCCAGGTCCGGACCTCGGCATGCCGGCTCGGCCCGAGATCCTCGCTCACGATCTCGGGAAGCACGCGCGCCGGCTCCCGCAGCAGCGACTTCCACCAGACGAACCGATGCCCGTCCGCCTGCTGCCGAATCTCCGGCCCGACGATCCGCGCCCACTTCCGCACCGTCGGCACCGCCCCACGGTCGTAGTTGACCTGCGCCCGGACCAGCGCGGCCCGCGTCGCCTTCGGCAACTCGCTGAACGCCGCATCGCTCAGCCACGCCGTCCGAGCGGCCTTCCCGTCGACCGCGTACGTGAGGTAGGTGTCGCGGTCCTCCCGGCTCGGTTCCCGATCGTCCGTCGCCAGCTTCCAGGCCGTCGCCTGTTTCTTCGTCACGAAGAACGGCTGCTCGTCGGGTGCGAGCCAGTCGACCCATCGCTCCAGCAGATCAGGCGAGACGTCGACACCCAGGACGGTCAGCACCGGGCAACGCTCTCATCCTCAGCCCGGATCGGCTACCGGCTTTCGCGGACCGCGATAGCGCTGCGTCTGCGAGTAGACCAGGTTGGTCGTCGTACTACCGAAGTCGGTCAGCTCGTTGACGAGCTCCTCCAGGTGCGGCATCGACGCTGCGGCGACCTTCAACGTGTAGCAGTCGTCGCCTGTAGTCCGCAGGCACTCGAGGATCTCGCGGCGCTCGGCCAGCAGGCGGTGCAGCGGCTCATGCTTGTTGCCGGGGTACTTCAGCCGTACGACGGCCAGCACCGGGTAGCCGACCTTGGTGAGGTCGACCTCGGCGCGATAGCCGGTGATCACACCGATGGCCTCGAGCCGGCGTACCCGCTCCGTGGTGGCCGACGCGCTCAGGTTAACCCGTTTGCCGAGCTGCGTCAGCGACAGCCGGGCGTCCTCCTGCAGTTCGTCGATGATCGCCCAGTCGGTCGGATCGAGACTCTCGGCCATGCACCCAATCTACCGGCGATTCCCCGGCGCGAGGCGGCGTACGCCGGGAGGAATCTCTTCAGGGGCGGGTCATCGCCTGGATAGTCTGATGGCGTGGAACTGGGAGTGAACGTGCCGAACTTCGGCCCGGGGACGAATCCGGCGCGGCTGCGGGACTGGGCGCGCGTCGTCGAAGGACTCGGGTACGACCTGCTGATGGTGTCCGACCACGTGGTGATCACGCCGGATGTCGCGAAGCAGTACCCGGCGCCGTTCTACGAGCCGTTCACCACGCTGAGCTGGCTGGCCGGGATCACCGACCGGGTCCGGCTCGGGACGACCGTACTGATCGCGCCGTACCGGCATCCGTTGCTGGTGGCAAGGATGGCGGCGAACCTGGACGCGTTGAGCGGTGGCCGCCTCGTGCTCGGTGTCGGGGTCGGGTGGGCGCGGCAGGAGTTCGAGGCGCTCGGCGCGGAACCTGCGGACCGCGGCCGGCGTACCGACGAGGTGCTCGCCGAACTGCGGCGCGCGTGGGCCGATGCGGCCGACTACGGCGCGGGGGCGATCCCGATCTGGGTCGGCGGTTCGAGCACGGCGGCATTGCGGCGGACCGTCCGGTATGGCGAGGCGTGGCATCCATTGCGGCAGACGATCGAGCAACTGCGGTCCGGGCTGGATCGCCTGCGGACCATCGCGGCGTCGCAGGACCGGCCGGCGCCGGGGTTCGCGCCGCGGATCCTGCTCCGGCTGACGGACGACCCGCTGAGCGACGACGATCGGGTCGCGGGGGAGGGCTCGATCGAGCAGGTGCTGCAGGATCTCGCCGTACTGCGGGAACTCGGCGCGGAAAGCGTCGTACTCGATCCGTTCGTCGGCGACCCCACCGAGACCGAACGGCCCGAGGCGGCCTGGCAGGCGCTGGCGACGATCGCCGCGCAACGAAGTGAACTGGAGACGACGTGACACCTGAGGCAGAAGGATTCCTGCGCCGCGCGATCGCACTCGCCGCGGAGGCCCGGAACGACGGGAACCCGCCGTTCGGCTCGCTGCTGGTCGGCCCCGACGGCACCGTGCTGATCGAGGAGCGGAACACGACGCTCACCGAAGGGAACATCAGCTTCCACCCGGAGCTGAAGCTCGCCGTGTGGGCGGCGCAGCAACTGTCGCCCGAGGTCGCGGCCGGCACCACGATGTACACGAGCTGCCAGCCGTGCGGGATGTGCTCGGGCGCGCTCGCCAGATCCGGGCTCGGCAAGGTCGTGTTCGCGCTGTCGGGTGAACAGCTCGACGGGCTCAAGTCGACGGGAGGCTTCCCCGACGTACCGCTGGAAGGGCCGGAGCTGTACGACGAGGCGCGCGTGCCGGTCGACGGGTACTACAGCTGAAAGCGGGGTCCCGGTGCCGGGACCCCGCAACCGCTACTTAACTGGAGTCAGGCAGAGCGTGTACTTCGTCGAGCCGCTCTGATAGACGTACGACGCCTCGGCGTCCTCACCGCACTGGCTGTCGTCGGTCGAATCGTCGATCTTGTCGACGATCCTGTACTCGGCCTCCGAGGACCCGCAGTCGACGACCTTCACGTCCGGGTCCTTCGTCGTGCCCTTGTTGACGACGCAGGCGCCGATCTTGGCCTTCGACTCGGTCGAGTTCAGGTTCACCGCAACGATCGCCGCGATCAGCGCGATCGGCAGCAGCAGACCGAGGATCGCCGGCCGCTGGAACAGCGGTTTGCCCGGGTCCATCGGCCGGCCCTGACCCGGCGTCGGCTCCGGGAGCTGCTTGAACCGCTGCATCGGGCCGATGTTCATCAGCATCGTGATCGGGTTGATGATCGACGAACCGATACCCCACCAACCCTGCCACAGGCTCTTCGCGGTCATGTCGCGCACGGACGCGATCCCGCAGGTCCGGCAGAACGGGCCCTGCAGCTTCAGGAACCGCATGATGATGATCAGGCCCTGGTGACCGCGGACGGTCGCCGCGGCCGCCGGGTACGCACCACAGAAGCGGCAGGTCGTCTGGCCCTGCGCCTCGTACCCGTGCTGCGGAAACGACTGCCCTTGCTGGTACTGCTGGCCCGGGTATTGGCCCTGGTACTGCTGACCGTCCTGCGGGTACGGCGGCAGGCCGGTCTGCTGCTGCGGACCTGGCTGCTGGTACTGCTGGCCTGGTTGCTGCGGACCGGGCTGGCCCGGCTGGCTGTACTGCGGGAACTGCTGCGGTGGCGGACCGTAGCCGGCCGGCTGACCTGAGTACGGGCCCTGCGGCGGCTGGGGAGGGGATGTGGTCACGGATGGTTCCTGAGGCTGATTGAGGGGCGGTGTCGGGACACGATGAACCATGGCACCTTACTCATGCCGGTGGTCCACTCCGGCATAGCGCTGCGTCAATTCCCGGCCAAGACGCGCCAGCTCCGCCTGCACCGACGGCGGGTCCACCACCTCGATCGACCCGCCCCAGCCGGCCAGGTGCTGCGCGATCATTAACGGAGTGGGCGCGGTGACCTTCAGCCGCACCCGGTCACCGACGGTCCCGTCGACCTCACAGTTGCGGCCGAGCCGGTCCTGCATCACCCACACGAACCGCTCGTCCATCAGGACAGTTGCCGTCAGCCCCGATCGCCGTTCCTCCATCCGCTCGACGATCTCCGCCCACGCCGTCGACAGCTCGAACCCGTCCGGCCGCTCGAACGACTCGCCGGTCGCCGCGACGTCGACCACTCGATCGAGGCGGAACGTCCGCTGTCCCTTCTCGGTCCACGCGATCAGGTACCAGACGTCGTCCTTGTCCACGAGACCGAGCGGATCCACCGCCCGCTCCGACGTGTCCCGGCCGCGTCCTGAGTAGACCAGTCGCACGCGTTCCCGGCGTACGACGGAGTCCTGCAGGCGACGTACCAGCTCTGGGCGTTCCTTCATGTGCTCGCCCCAGCGGGCCGGGTCGATCACCACCGCCTCGGCCGCCGCCTGTGCATGCTCGCGGAAGGTGTCCGGCAGCGCCCGCACGAGCTTGCGCAGCGCCGCTTTCGCGTCGGGAGCGATCGACGCCGCAGGACCCACGAGCAGGAACAACGCCTGCGCCTCGGTTGCCGTCAGCCCGCTCAGATCGGTCCGCGCACCGCCGACCAACTGCCAGCCGCCGTTCCGCCCCGGCTGTGGATAAACCGGGATGCCGGCCGTCGACAACGCCTCCAGATCCCGGCGCGCCGTCGCCACCGAGATCTCCAGCTCCGCCGCGACGTCGGCAGCGGTCACCCGGCCCCGGGCCTGCATCAGCAACAACACCGCCACCAACCGATCCGCCCGCATGACCCCGATCGTCGCAGACAAACCGCTCACCGTCTGAGCACTTAAATCGGGTTACCCTCAGTTCCGGACGGCCTTCTTCCGGAATGGTGACTGATGGCGTACGACGTGAGCCCGACGGCGCGGACCCTGATGGTCCTGGAGCTGATCCAGAACAGCCCCGGCATCACCGCGGATCAGCTGGGGGACAAGCTCGGCGTGTCCGAGCGCGCGGCCCGCCGGTACGTCGCGATCCTGCGCGAGGCCGACATCCCGATCGAGTCGGTCCGCGGGCCGTACGGCGGTTACCGGGTCGGACGTGGGTTGCGACTACCGCCGTTGATGTTCAGCCCGACCGAGGCGCTCGGCCTGGTGATGGCGGTGCTCGAAGGACCGCGCGGCACCGCCGACCCGGTCGAGGACGCGCTCGGGAAGATCGTCCGGGTCCTGCCCGAGGCCGTCGCCCGGTCGACCGACGCGATCCGCCGGGTCAGCGCGCGCGGACCCGATCCCGGCGCCCGGACCCCCGATCCCGAGATCACCGCCGCGCTCGTCTCGCACAGCGCAGACAGCCGCCGCGTGACGATCCACTACCGCCGCCACGAGGACGAATGGCCGATGGACGTCGACCCGTGGGCGGTCGTCGTACGCCGCGGTCGCTGGTACCTGTTGTGCTGGTCGCACACCAAGGACGCCCGGCGCGTACTCCGCGTCGACAAGATCACCAAGGTCGAAGCACAGCCGACCTCGTTCGTCCCACCCGCCGACCTCGACCCGCTGGCCGCCGTCGAGGAACACCTCGCGATGGGCTGGCGGTACCCGATCGAGGTCGAGATCAACGCGCCGCTCGACGACGCCGCCCGCTGGATCCCGCGCAGCATGGGCCGCCTCGAACCCATCGACGAGAACCGCACCCGTCTGCTGGCCAGCACCAACGAACCCGACTGGTACGCCGCGCACCTGTCCGAGATCCGCGCCCCGTTCCGCGTCGTCGCCAGCCCCGAACTCCAGGCCGCCTGCCAGTTCCTGGCCCGCCGCCTGCTCGCCGCAAGCACGGCCCCGCCCGACTGATCCTCACCTGGGGATCCGGCGACCGGAGCGGGCGCGGGAGTTGGTGGAGATGGGATTCTGGGTGCGGTCGGTGCCGGGTGCGGGGCATTCGGTCTGGTACGGACATCTCGACGAGTTCATGGGAGTGGTGGACGAGTGGCTGCTAGCGGGATGAACGACATCGAGTTCTCGGGGGAGATCTGGTACTGGCGCGGGCCGGCGCCTTGGTACTTCATTACCGTGCCGGACGAGGAGAGCGCGTACTTCGAGGCGGAGTCGAACTTCGTCACGTACGGGTGGGGGATGATCCCGGTCACGGCCGAGATCGGCGCGAGCGTCTGGGACACGTCGATGTTCCCGAAGGACGGGCGGTACCTCCTGCCGGTGAAGGCGTCCGTACGGCGGGCGGAGGATCTCGACGACGGCGACGTACCGACCGTGCGGCTGCGATTGCGTAGCTGAACGAAAACTGTCGGCGGGCGGGTCTAGCGTTCGCCGTACTTGTTTTGCCGTCACGTTTTGAAGAGGGAGGAGCCGCGATGTCCACGCTGTCCGACCGGCCGCACACGGCCGTGCTCGTCGTCGATGTCCAGAACGGTGTCGTGGGGGAGGCGTTCGAGCGAGACCGCGTCGTCGCCAACATCGGCACGCTCGTCGGCAAGGCCCGCGCCGGGGGAGTTCCGGTCGTCTGGGTCCAGCACTCCAGCGACAACCTTGTGAAGGACAGCGACGCGTGGCAACTCGTGCCTGAACTGTCCCGGGACGACTCGGAGCCGCTCGTCCACAAGACGTACGCCGACAGCTTCGAAGCGACCGACCTCGAGGACGTCCTCGCCCGCGCCGGCATCGGTCACCTGATCGTCAGCGGCGCGCAGACCGACGAATGCATCCGCTCGACCATCCACGGCGCGATGGTGCGTGGGTACGACGTGACGCTGGTCGCCGACGCCCACACCACGGAGGACCTGACCGAGTACGGCGCACCGACGCCCGACAAGGTGATCGCGCACACCAACCTCTACTGGCAGTACCACCGGGCTCCGGGCCGGACCGCCGCCGTACAGAAGACTGACGAGGTCACCTTCTGACGACGTCCAGGAGCTGAGTCAGCAGCCGCACCCGCGGTACGTCGGCGCTCGCGTGCGCGTCGTTCCGGTCGATGAGCACGGCCTGGATCCCGACCGCCTGTGGATTGCTGATGGGTGGAGGGTTGCCCACCGGATCTTCAGTGGGCAAACCTCAGGCAAGCTCAGTCCACCAGCGAGTTGAGGGCCGCTAGATCCTCGGCGGAGAGCGTGAGGTCAGCGGCTTGGAGATTCTCTTCCAGGTGCTTCGGGCTGGAGGTGCCCGGGATCGCGAGCACGTGATCACCGCGGCTCAGCGTCCACGCCAGCCGCACCTGCGCATCGGTCGCCCCGTGGCGAGCCGCGATCTCCTGGACCGGCCCGGATTCAGGCACCCCGCCGGCCTCCCGCGACTCCGCCGTGAGCGTGAAGAACGGGATGAACGCGATCCCCAGCTCACCGCACAGCTCCAGGATCTCGTCGTTCACCCGCCCAAACCCCACGCTGTACCGGTTCTGCACCGCAACCACCGGCGCGATCTCCCGCGCCTCGTGCAGATGCGCGACCCGCACGTTCGAGACACCCAGGTGCCGGATCATCCCCTTCGCCTGCAGCTCAGCCAGGACACCGAAATGTTCAGCAATCGACTCCAGTCCCATCTGCCGCAGGTACACGAGGTCCAGCGAATCCACCCCGACAACCCGGAGATCGCTCTCGACGAGTTCCCGCAGTTCGTCCGGCCGCGCCAGCCCGTGCTCGGTCGGCCCAACCTTCGTCGCGAGCACGAACTCTTCCGGGTACGGCGCCAGCGCCCGGCGGATCACGTCGTTCGCCCACCCGAGACTCTCGAACCGCGTCTCGCCCGTCAGCCCATGACTCGGGTAGAACGCTGCAGTGTCGATGTGATTAACCCCCAGCTCCACGACTCGCCGCAGCAGCGCGATCGCCCGGTCCTGTACGTCGGCCCCGCCGCCGTCGGCGCCCGCGAGCCGCTTCGCCCCGAACCCGATCCGCCGGACCGCCACCTCTCCGAGCGTCCAGAATTCGCTGGACTTGCTTTCCGCAATTCCCGATGATAAGTTTATTGGTAGGGATGCATTCTCCTGTGAATTCTGCATTCGGCCAGGATAAATCCTTCCAGAGAATTCGTCCATCCTTTCCCACACATTTCTTGCGCTACTCTCAGGCGCGTGGGACTCACCGAGCAGCAGCAACAGCTCCTCGACACGTGGCTACCGTCCGCGGCGATCGTGCGTGACCACAGCTGGGGCACCATCGGGACCCTCGTCCTGGAGCTCGAGCACCACGGAGAGCGCTACATCGCCAAGGCAGGCGACGATGCCGACCACCACCTCGCCCGCGAGATCCGTGCCCACCGCAACTGGTTGCAGTCGTGGACCACGCGGGGGAGAGCGGCCGAGCTGATCCACGCAGACGAGAACGCCAAGCTCCTCCTGACCCGTTTCCTGCCCGGTGAACTCGTCGAAGGCACGCCGTACGAATGGGCGCCCGACACCTATCGCCAAGCCGGTGAACTGCTCGCTGCATTTCACCGGCAATTCGCCGTACCGGACGACAACTACGAATCCCACGAGAACCACCGCCTGCGACGCTCGTTCCGACCCACGGTGACTGGCAGCCCCGCAACTGGCTCGTCGACAACGGCACCGTCCGCGTCATCGACTTCGGCCGCGCAGGCGGTCAGCACGGCGGTGTGGGCACACCAGGTCGGCGACGAATCCTTTGGGCAGCAAGGACATCGAATGATCGCCGAGACCGTCGCCGAAATTGCGTTGTGAGCGAACCGAGCACGCTGGCATCGTCACGGCATGTCCAGCGAACTCCTGCGCGAAGCGCTCACCCTTGACCGATATCCGCGATCGAATACGTACGACCAGCAATGGGTCGTCGACAATCTGATGGGCCCGCACCCGCTGTGGAGCGCCGAAAGCCTGCTGGAGACGATGTCGCTGCGGCCCGGAATGCGGGTCCTCGACCTCGGCTGCGGTACGGCGTTGACGTCGATCTTCCTGGCCCGCGAGTACGACGTCGAGGTCTGGGCGACCGACCTGTGGGTCGACCCCACCGAGAACTGGCAACGTATTCAGGACGCCGGCGTGGCGGGCCGGGTGCATCCGATCCAGTCCGATGCCCGCAAGCTTCCGTTCGCGCACGGGTTCTTCGACGCGGTCGTCAGCGTCGGCGCGTACAACTACTTCGGCACCGGCGTCGACTACCTCCCGTACCTCACCGAGTTCCTCCGCCCGAACGGCACCCTCGGCATCATCACCCCCGGCATCCGCACCGCCCCCAACTTCACCCCGCCCGACCTCACCCCGCCCGACGTCAGCGCCCGCAGTTTCGCGCCGCCGCCGTACGTCGCGGAGCGCTGGGGACCGGACGTCTGCACCTGGCTCCCACCCGACTGGTGGCGACGCCTCTGGGAACGCACCGGCCTGGTCACCATCGAGACCGCCGACTTCGTACCGAACGGCTGGGCCGACTGGCTCCTCTGGCTACAAACCTGCGCCCAGGTCGGTCGCGGCTACGAACCCGACGAACACCTACTGCAAGCCGACCAAGGAAATCTCCTCGGCCTAACCCGCGTAGTCGCCCGCCTGAAGTAACTGCGTCAAATGCGCCCGCAGCTCGGCCGGATAAATCCCGAACTCCTCCAGGTCCGCCGCATCAGCCCACCGCAGCTCGAAATGATTCGTCGCACAATGCTCCACGGCTTCATCACCTGACAGTTCCGGTACGCCGTCCACGTCGCGAACCAGGAAGTAGTACGCCGGCCGCCCGTTGTGCGTACCGGTCCACAGCAACCGATCCAACGTGCCCGTCAGCGTCGTCTCCTCCTGAAGCTCACGAAGCGCAGCCCCCGCCGCCGACTCACCCGGCTCCACATGCCCGCCAGGAAGTACGGCGTACCGATGCCCATCACACCGCGGCCCCCGCGCGCCGCCGTACTCGCACATCACACACTCCCAGACACCCCCTGCCGCAGATACCGCTTCACCACGAGAACCTTCCCCGCCTCAACCACAACCGCAGCCCCACGCGGAACCTTCACACCCATAACCCGCAAGTCTGCCCCCCACCACCGACAACCCCGCCACCCACCACTGCCAGCGGCGCCAGACCCCCACCCGACACACGGCCAACGACCGCCGTCCGCGAACACGGAACACCCCGCGGACCCACAGCACCCGGCATCTCCTGTCCTCCCACCCCACCGCCTGTCCCCAGTCACCCCACCGCCCCGCCATCTACACCTCCCGCCCCGCCCACAACCCGCCTCCGCCCACACCAAACCCGCCCCACGGCACGAACCCACCGCGCCATCCGCACCAAGCCCGCTATCCACCACCAAGCCTGCCCCGCTCACCGCCCGGATCCGTCCCGCCCGCGCCGATCTCCCCGCCGCCGACGTACCCGAGCACATGACCGGATATCTGTGTCCCCGGGGAGCACTACGGGTTCTGGTTGCAAGGTTGCTGCGACTTCTTTGCCATCGGACTCGTCGGGCCGCCGGCGCTGTGACCGCCACCTACACCTACGCCCCCGTTGGCCAGCGAACCTCCGCCACCGGCACTTCCGCCGCCACCAACCCGCTGCGCTGCACCAAGGCCTACTCGACGACCGAACCGCTCTTTCAGCCCGACGACGCCGGCCGCTACACACATGCGGACGCCAATCGACATATCACCATGGCCGGTGCTGGCATCGCTGATGCCTGTCCGCAGCTCTGTTGCCCTCGGCGCGTATGTCCCGGTCTCCTTCGGTTCGGTGTCCGATGCGCCGCCGGGCTGATCGTCGCTCGCGTTGCCCTGGAGAGTGGCGGCAGAGAATCTGGGATGCTTTCAGCTGCGCCTCCCGTGTGGTGCCTGTTCAGATCTGGTTCGTGCCTCCGTCGACGTAGATGTTCGCGCCGACGACGTAGCTGCTCTGTTCCGAGGCCAGGAAGGCCACGACTGCGGCGGCCTCCTCAGGCTGACCCATGCGGCCCTTGGCCACGGTCGCGGCGACATTCTCCTTGATGGCCCGGGCGGTTTCCTCGTCGCCGAAAGCGGCGGTGCCTCCGGGAGTCTCGATCCATGCCGGCGAGAGTACGTTGACCCGGATGCCGCGGCCCTTGAGCTCGTTGGACCACGTCCGCGCGAAGGATCGGACGGCCGCCTTCGACGCCGCGTACGCGCCGAACGCCTCTACTCCACGGTCGCCGGCAGTCGAACCAACCAGGACGATCGAGGCGCCGTCGTGGAGCAGCGGGAGCGCCTTCTGCACGGTGAACAGCGTGCCGCGGACGTTGACCGCGAAGGTCTGGTCGAAGTGCTCCTCGGTGGTCTGCTCCAACGTCACGAACGACCCGATCGCCGCGTTCGCCACGAGCACGTCCAGGCCCTTGCCTCGGGCCCCGACCGCGGCGTAGAGCCGGTCCAGGTCCTCCGGCTTCGAGATATCGCCGACGACCGCGGTGGCCCGGTCTGGGCCGATGGTTTTGACGGCGGCCTCCAGTTCGGCCTCGCGCCGGCCGGTGACGAACACGTACGCGCCTTCGTCGGCGAGTCGTACGGCGGTGGCCAGGCCGATCCCGCTGCTGCCTCCGGTGACCACCGACGTCTTGCCTTCGAGCTGTCCCATTATGGGTGTCTCCATCGCTGTTTGTGTCGATCTCCATGTCGATCTGTTCGACTTCGATACTGCGGGAGGCCCGGGATACTATCCATAAGGGATAGTCCAGAGTTCTTTACGTATCGTCCAGGAGGAGGGCTTGGTGCTCGGATATCGGGATCCAGTGGCTGACGCGATCGGCCTGCTCCGGCCCCGCACGGTGATCGGGCCCAGCATCCGGGCTGTGGGCGAGTGGGCTTTGCGCTTCGACACGTTCTTGCATGTGCGGATCGGGGGCCTCGTGCGTGGCAAGTGCTGGTTGATCCTCGACGGGCACGAGCCGGTGCTCCTGCAGCAGGGTGACACCTTCATGCTGGGCAACCCACCGCCGTACGTGCTGGCCGGCACGCTCGACGCAAGCCCGCGCTCCGCGGCGCCGGTGTTGACGGGCGCCGAAGACGGGATCGTGCGGATCGGCCCCGAGATCGGCCCGGCTTCCGAGGAGGACCTCTACCTCTGCGTCGGGCATATCGCGTTCGACGACCAGAACGCGGCCCTGCTGACCGATCTCCTGCCGCCGCTCGTGATCGTCCGCGAGGCTGATCCTCATGGCCGGCGACTCGCGCAGCTGATCGATCTCCTGGCCACCGAGGTCGGGGTCATCGCCGCCGGCGGCCCGCTGGTGCAGAACCACCTCGCCCAGATCCTGCTCGTGCACATGCTGCGCGCTCACGCTGCCCAGACAGATCGGCCCACCGGCTGGCTGGGCGCTCTGAACGAGGACGGCATCGGCGCCGCCCTGCGCGCCCTGCACGCGGACGTGGCCCACTCCTGGACCCTCAAGGAGCTCGCCGAGATCAGCCACATGTCGCGTTCCGCGTTCGCCCAGGCGTTCAGGAGCCACGTCGGGGTCCCGCCCCTGGAGTACCTGATTCAGTGGCGGATGAGCCTTGCCCGTGACGCCCTCGTCCGCGACACTTTGTCGATCTCCGAACTTGCACGGGCCACGGGCTACCTGTCCGAGAGCGCGTTCAGCACCGCGTTCCGCCGTGTGGTCGGCGTATCGCCCGCACAGTTCCGGAACCAGGCACGACAGGCACGTCGATCGCCGGCTGGTACGACGGTTGTTCACTCATCGGCCGGGCCTGGTGACGACCCTCGTGACGACGCAGTGGCCTAGTACTTTCGGCCAGGGTGCGAACCAGTCGCCCCCTCGTACGGCGCGACGCAGCTGGCGACCCTCGCCGGAGCTTTCAAGGCACTCGAGGCGAACCAGCCGCCTCCGCCGCTGCCCACGGGCGCGACCGCCAACGCGTCGGCGGCGAGTGTGGACAACCTCAACTCGGCCCGGTACTACATGATCTGCAACGACTCGTACTGGCCGACGTCGCTGCAGTCGTACCAGCGGAACGTGGCGATCGATCGGATCCGGTATCCGTTGTTCGGTGCGGCCGGAGCGAACATCAACCCGTGCGCCTACTGGCCGAAGCCGATCGAGGAGCCGGTCAAGGTCGGCGACGCCGGCCCGTCGAACGTGCTGATGGTGCAGAACCTCCGCGACCCCGCTGGCCGGGCCGTGCAGCTGCGGAAGGCACTCGGCGACCGGGCCCGAATGGTGACGGCCGACCAGGGCGGGCACGGCGTCTACCTGCTGAACAAGAACCAGTGCGCGAACACGGCCGCAACCTCGTTCCTGCTGACCGGACGGCTGCCGGAGCACGACTGATCGGTCCACGACGCGTCGGCCGCGATGATGTTTGTTCCGCACGACGGGGAAGGACGGCGTACCCGGTGATCCGAAGCACCAACCGGACCTCGGCCGTGTCCTGGTCGTCCTGGAGGTCGTGGCACTTGTGGGCTTCAACGGTGACGAAGCGGTACGCCGGCTGTTTCTGCACGACCAAACCACTCCGGGCGCTATCGCGTTCTTCGGATCCGGGGCGGTGATCAGCGCGCTGGCGCTGCTGCGGCGCCGGTACCCGGGAGCAATCGCGCAACTCGCCGCGTCCGCGTTCGCACTCTCGCTGATCTGCAGCGCGGTCGGCTTCTTCGCGAAGCCGGCCGCGCCGTTCGGAGGTGACGGCGAGGCGCTCGGGCAGATCCTCCGGCTGCGCCGCCAGTAAAGCTCTCTCGACACAAGATTAAATCTATGGTGGCGAGATTAGACATTGGAACTTGGGTTGTGTAGTGTTCCTCGTACTGACAGAGAAGAACAGCGAAGCTGACGTGGACAGCTACCGATCTGTCCAAGCGGTGAAGTGGTACGACGGCGGACTCCGCCGAGCCGATCAGTGAAGGGGTTCGGGTTTCCCGCCAAGATCCGATCAGAGTCACTGGAGCCAGCGGTCGAGAAGGGTTCCAGGCTTGATGGGATGCAACACAGCTGGTGCAGTTTGCAGTTGCAGTGAGCGGTTTCGCAGTAGGTAGTGCGTAGTACTCGTAGTTGTGGTTAGCAGTAGGCAGTTGAGGTTCGAGAGAAGAAGGGAAGGGATTACACCGTCGGATCGCCCGCCAGTGCCAGAACTTCGCCGGGCGGGTGCCGTAGCTCCATCAGATGGGAAGGTGGTCTTCGGTTACGCATTCAGCGATCCCCGCAGTGATGGCCTTCACGTGGCGCGCTGCGGACATGCAAGGTCGGCCTCACGGCCGGTAGATGGTGACAATCCACAACCCCTGGGCCCCGGCGCTTCGGCACCGGGGCCCTTCGGCATGGAGGTTCGATGACCCCAGACCTGCACACGGAGACACCGATGAGTTCAACCCCGACAACCGGGCCGGCCAACTTCGACGACGAGGACTACCCTGCCTACACGATGGGCCGAGCCGCCGAGATGCTCGGCACCACGGCGGGATTCCTGCGGAGCCTGGACGAGGCGAAACTGATCACCCCGCAACGCTCCGAGGGTGGCCACCGCCGCTACTCCCGCTACCAGTTGCGGATAGCAGCCCGGGCCCGCGAACTCGTCGATCAAGGAACGGCCCTCGAGGCCGCCTGCCGGATCATCATCTTGGAAGACCAACTCGCCGAAGCCCTGCGCATCAACGAACAGATGCGCGAACAGAACGGCTAGCGGCTCTGCGGACTACTCCAGCGAAGACAGCCCGTACTCGAAACCTGCAGGCTTCGCGCACTCGCCTCCGGGATCTTCTCTCTGTCTAGCTCGCGCGCGCCGAGCAGATCACGCTTCGGCGCGCAGGCTGAGCCGTCGATCCATGTTCAGCCGCACCTCTCCGTACGGCGCCACATGCATCCAGAACAGCGGAGTGAGGCCTCGGTGGTCGTCGTCGGCCAGGACGTCTTGGACCATCAGGGTGTTCACGTACACCAGCGCCGATTGCAGCATCCGCAGGCACAGCACGGAGAGTTCTTGTTCGTCGCGATGGGGACTCAACTGCCGCCCGGGCTCGCCACCCTGCCAGTACCTTCGGCGCCACATCACCGAAGAGACCCGGTGGCAGTCCGATCGCCCGGACTGCACGCAGCTTCTTGATCTCGGTCAGCATCGAGTCCAGGCTCAGGTTGCCCGGATCCGACTTCACCAGCGCCAACACCGAATCGGCGTCATCCGCAGCGTCGCCGGTCTCTGACACCAGAGCTTCTAACCGGGCCGACGTCACGGACGGCAATCTGGCTGCGATCCGGCACGCCAGCGTCGTCTCAGCCTGCCGCAGTGCCGACCGGACAATTCGGTCCACACGACCCGCAGTCGGTGGCTCGATCCGTTCGTCTCGGCAACGCGCAAGCATCTGCTCGCGCACCACATCATGCTGGCGCTCCGCCTCGCAGACCTCCGGAGCCAGCCATCCAGCCAGCTTGTCCGCGCCCTCGACCGAACACTCCCGGAAGCCCAGATGCCGGCGGATCTGCGTACGGTGCCGCTCGATCGTTCGACCGGTCCACTCATACAGACCGAGCTCGGGGGCCGGCACCTTCACCTGATCGGCGACGAACCGCACCGCGTCGTCCGGAAGCTCCCCGCGGCCGCGGGGGCACCGGCCATGCCGAACATAGAACTTCAGCAGCAAGACGAAGCCGAGCTTCCCAGCTCCGCCCTTGCCGAACACCAGACCCTGCTCGTCATCCAGCAGCGTCCACTGCTCGACCCACTCATCGAGCTCGATCGACCGATCCACGGTCGGCATACTCCCGCGATCGAAGGTCAGCGCTCGCTACCGGGCAGATCCGCGGATGTGGCGGCTGGTGACAGCTCTCTTACCGACACCCCAACACGAGGGGATATACGGCTCTTCTGCTCGGTGTGTGGGCGGTGACTGGTGCGCGGAGGGCGGGGTGGGGGCTGGCGGGGGGCTTGAACAGGTTGCTGGGTGTCTCCAGCCGTGAGTTCTTGTCGGTGGCTACCGGTTCCTGTCTCCGGGCCGTCGTCGCGACACAGTTGTCGGCCGGGCGGTTCGCCCAGGCGGCGCGGAGCCGAGTGCGGGGGATCGATGCTCGATCCGGGGTGCCTGGGAGCGGGGAAACAAATGTGCGGATTGAGCCTGTTGCGATTTGGTTGGTGGTCAGCACGGTTGCGCGGGCTGGTTGGCCGGGGAGTCCCCGGGCTGGGGGTCAGGTTGCTGGTTGGAGGGTGCGGGTGCGGAGTTTGAGGAGGTTGACCACGGTGGCTGCGAGGTTGAGTTCGCTGGTGGCGGCGGTGAG
>NZ_JBSGTS010000016.1:0-162266 GCF_053607525.1 Kribbella sp. NPDC055110 | reverse complement strand
CCTGGCTATCCCGCGGGCGCTGACGGTTATGGCCCCGGCCCAGCCCGCCTACAAGCCGGCGTCGGGCGGCTTATGGGGATGGTGCCGCACCCACGTACGACGGGGGCCGCCCGCGCGACGGTGCGCGGCCGGCGCCACCGCGGCGAGACCCTCACCAAGGTGCTGTTCGTACTACCGGCCGCGGTGGCGATGCTGGCGTTGTTCGGCTACCCGGTGGTGAAGAACCTGTTGATGAGCCTGCAGGACTACGGGCTCAAGACGTTCTTCACCGGGGTCGCGCCGTGGGTCGGGCTGAAGAACTACAGCACGGTCGTGACGGACAAGCTGTTCTCGGACGCGATGGTGAACACCGCGTTGTTCACCGTCGGGTCGATCGCCTTCCAGTTCGCGATCGGGCTCGGGCTGGCGCTGTTCTTCCACAAGAAGTTCCCGTTGAGCGGGCTGCTGCGCTCGCTGCTCCTGCTGCCGTGGCTGTTGCCGCTGATCGTGTCGAGTGCGACCTGGCGGTCGATCCTCGAGCAGGACAGCGGCATCCTCAACCGGTCGCTGATGGGGCTGCACCTGATCAACGATCCGGTGCCGTGGCTGAACTCGCCGTCGGTCGCGCTGATCGCGGTGATCGGCGTGAACATCTGGATCGGCATCCCGTTCAACGTGACGTTGCTGTACTCCGGTCTTGCGGAGATCCCCGACGAGCTCTACGAGGCCGGGCAGCTGGACGGTGCGACCGGGTGGCGCTCGTTCTGGTACATCACCTGGCCGAACCTGCGGGCGGTCGCGAGCGTGCTGCTGATGCTCGGCGTCGTCTACACGATCAAGGTGCTGGACATCATCCTCGGCCTCACCGGCGGCGGACCGGCCAACGCGACCCAGACCCTGGCGACCCAGTCGTACGAGAAGTCCTTCGTGGACTTCCGGTTCGGGCAGGGCGCAGCGCTGAGCAACATCCTGATCGCGATCTCGTTCGTGTTCGCGATCTTCTACCTGCGCGGCACCCGTCGCGCCGTCGACGAGTAGGGAGGCGTGATGCGACGTACGACGTACACCGTGGTCGGGATTCTGATCCTGTGCGTGATGCTGTTCCCGGTCTACTGGATGCTGAACGCCTCGCTGCAGCCGTCCGGAAACACCCTGACGGCCGGTTTCCTGCCGCTGCATCCGACGTTTTCCGGCTACAAGCGCGCTCTCGACGAGCAGGGCGGAAACCTCGTCACCAGCATGATCATCGCGTCCGGAACGGTGGTGCTGAGTCTGGCGATCGCGACGCCGTGCGCGTACGCGTTGTCGCAG
The DNA here is from genome assembly GCF_053607525.1 of Kribbella sp. NPDC055110. NCBI lineage: Bacteria > Bacillati > Actinomycetota > Actinomycetes > Propionibacteriales > Kribbellaceae > Kribbella > Kribbella sp. NPDC055110. The sequence goes on along the minus strand of NZ_JBSGTS010000016.1, from coordinate 160,976 downwards.
TTCCGGTCCCGCTGGGTGTCGGTCGGACTGCTCGCGATCCTGATCTCGCAGATGATTCCGGGCATCGTGATCGCGAACGCGCTCTACACGGCCTACGAACGGCTCGGGCTGCTGAACTCGATCCCGGGGCTGATCCTGGCCAACTGCAGCAGCGGGATCCCGTTCGCGATCCTGATCCTGCGGTCGTTCATGCTCTCGCTGCCGCCGTCGCTGGTGGAGGCGGCGCGGGTGGACGGCGCCGGGTTGTTCCGGGCGTTCGTCGCGATCGTGCTGCCGATCAGCAAGAACTCGCTGATCACCGCGGGATTGTTCAGTTTCCTGTTTTCCTGGAGCGATTTCCTGTTCGCGCTGACGCTGACCACGAAGGGCGGCGTCCGGCCGGTGACGCTGGGGATCTACCAGTACCTCGGTACGCAGGTGCAGAACTGGAACGCGGTGATGGCCACCGCGGTCCTGTCGGCGGTCCCGGCCATCGTGCTGCTGATCGCCGCGCAGAAATACATCGCCGCCGGTGCCGTCGGCGGGGCCGTCAAATAACCCTTACAAACAAGGAAGAACTATGACGATTCGTGTACTCGTCTGGGGCGAGAACCGGCACGAGCAGGTCGAACCACACGTCCGGGAGATCTATCCCGACGGCATGCACTCCACGATCGCGGCGGGGATCGCCGAGAACATCCCGGACGCCAAGGTTTCCACCACGACCCTCGACGAGCCGGAACACGGTCTGACCGAGGACGTGCTGGCGGAAACCGATGTACTGGTCTGGTGGGGCCACGCCGCGCACGGTGAGGTCGAGGACAAGGTTGTCGACCGCGTGTACCAGCACGTGCTGTCCGGCATGGGCCTGGTCGTGCTGCACTCCGGCCACTGGTCGAAGATCTTCGGCAAGCTGATGGGTACGACGTGCACCCTGCGCTGGCGCAGCGAGCGGGACCGCGAACTGGTCTGGACGGTCGCTCCGACGCACCCGATCGCGCAGGGCGTCCCGCACCCGATCGTGATCGAGCAGCAGGAGATGTACGGCGAGTTCTTCGACATCCCGGTCCCGGACGAACTGGTCTTCGTGTCGTCGTTCTCCGGCGGCGAGGTGTTCCGCTCCGGCTGCACGTTCCGCCGCGGGCACGGGAAGATCTTCTACTTCTCGCCCGGCGACCAGGACTACCCGGTGTATCACCACAAGGACGTGCGTAAGGTGATCGCGAACGGTGTCGCGTGGGCCCGTTCCGACCGGCCGGAGCGCGCGGTGCCGACGCTGCTGCGCTACGAGACCGGTGACTTCTTCAACGGACACGGGTACACCGGACCCATCGAGGAGCCTGCCGATGCCTGAACCCTTGCGACTGCTGCAGGTCGGAGCCGGCGGGATGGGGCGCGCCTGGTTGCGTACCATCGCCGCCAACCCCGACGTCGTCCTCGCTGGGCTCGTCGACCTCGACGTCGACGTGGCCCGGAGCGCGGCCGACGAGCACGGGTTCGGCGACGTACCGGTGGCCGCCTCGCTCGACGAACTGGCCGATCGAGCCGATGCCGTCATCGACGTGACGGTTCCGCAGGCGCATCCGAAGGTGAGCGTGGACGCCTTGCTGCGCGGGCTTCCGGTGCTGTGCGAGAAACCGCTGGCCGAGACCGTGCGTGAGTGTCTGCAGATGGTCGCGGCGTCGGAGGTGAGCGGAAAGCTGCTGATGGTCTCACAGTCCCGCCGGTATTTCCGGGCCGTCGCCGCGTTCCAGCGGCAGCTCGCCGAGCTCGGGCCGATCGGGACGCTGTCCTGCGAGTTCTACAAGGCTCCGCATTTCAGCGGGTTCCGGGAGCGGATGGCCGAGCCGCTCCTTGTCGACATGGCGATTCATCAGTTCGACCTGTCCCGCAAGCTGATCGGGTCGGAGCCGCTGTCGGTGTACTGCGACTCGTACAACCCGCCCTGGAGCTGGTTCGACGGCAACGCGGCCGCGTCCGCGATCTTCACGTACGCCGACGGCACCCGCTTCACCTTCACCGGCAGCTGGTGCGCGCCGGGACTGGAGACGTCCTGGAACGGCCGCTGGCGCGCGAGCACCCCCGGCGGTACGGCGACCTGGGACGGGGACGAGGCACCGGTGGCCGAGCTCGCGTCCGGTGAGGCGCTCCCGGCGGTGATGGCCGACGAACCGCAGGAGATCGCCGGCTCGTTGGTCGAGTTCGTCGACGCGGTCCGCAGCTCGACGATCCCGCAGTCCGAGGTGCACTCCAACGTCGTCAGCATTGCCATGGTCGAGGCCGCCGTACGCTCGGCGAACACCGGGCAGGTCACGGACATCGCCGACGTCATCACGGCCGCCTACCAGGAGGCCCTGGCAACCACCCAGGACCCCGCCTTGCACGCCGCCCTGAAGTCCTGGCCAAACCCCTTGAAAGCGGTCGGCCTCGAGTCCTGACGACGAGGTTGGGGAGGATCTTGTGCCGAATCGGGCAGAAAATCCTCCCCAAGCCTGGTGTGTTTCATTCGACCGGCGCGCCGGCCTGGCCGCCGCCGGCAAGCTCCGCCCATCCGTGGACATCTCCGTCTAATCTGTCCGCCATGACGCCTCCCACGACACGGTCACGGCTGGTTCCGATGCGGCCGCGGGATCCGCACGAGCCGGGCCGGACCGCGTCGTCGCTGGAGCTGTTCTTCGACCTGGTGTTCGTGGTCGCGGTGAGCGTCGCCGCGGCCCAGCTCCACCACGCGCTGTCCGAGAAGCACATCGCCGACGGCGTGATGTCGTACGCGATGGTGTTCTTCGCGGTTTGGTGGGCGTGGATGAACTTCACCTGGTTCGCCACGTCCTTCGCGACCGACGACTGGCTGTACCGGGTGCTCACGATCGTGCAGATGAGCGGCGTCCTGGTCGTGGCCGCCGGAATCGAGCCGGTCTTCGCCGACCACGACTTCACCGTGGTGGTGTTCGGGTACGTCGTGATGCGGGTCGCGATGATCGCCCAATGGCTACGGGCATCCCGCTCGGCCGGGGAGAGCCGGTCGGTGACGCTGCGCTACGCCGGCGGGATCGCGATCGTGCAGGTGCTGTGGCTGACCACGCTGGCGATGTCCGGTACGACGGTGATCATCGCCTGGTGCGTGTTCGTGCTCGCCGAGCTCGCCGTACCGCTGCTGGCGGAGCGGCGCTGGTCAACGCCCAGGCACCCGCACCACATCACCGAGCGGTACGGCCTGTTCACGCTCATCCTGCTCGGCGAGAGCCTGCTTGCCTCGGCGAACGCGATCTTCGACGCCGTCCATGAGCACGAGCACCTCGGCGAGCTGATCGCGCTCTCGGTGCTCATGCTGGTGGTCACAGCCGCGCTCTGGTGGATCTACTTCTGGCCGCCGCACCACACCGCGATCACGTCGTTCGGCCGCTCGATCCGCTACGGGTACGTGCACTACTTCGTGTTCGCGGCCGCCGGTGCGTTCTCGGCCGGGATCGAGGTGGAGATCGACAGCATCACGCACCACACCGAGCTGAGTGAGATCGCGGCGTCCTACACGGTGACGATCCCGATCGCGATCTTTGTCGTCGGCATCTGGTGGATCGCCCTGCGCGACAACGCGGACCGCCTGGTCAACGTCGTCGTACCGGTAGGCGCAGTACTCGTTCTGCTGGATCCGCTGATCCCGATCCCGTTCGCGCTGACCGCGCTTTTCATGGCCCTGATCGTCGTCACGCTGGTCCTGCGACCACCGGTCGAGCGGTCAGCCTAGTTCGGCGAGGGCGGTGGCTACCCGGCCGTGAGCTGTGTCCAAGGCGGCCCGGGCGGCCGGGATGGGGGTGCCGGTCAGGAGGTGGATGAGGGCTGGTTTCAGCTCGCCTTCGGCTTCGGCCAGGGCGGCTTCGCAGGCGGCCTCGTCGGCGCCGGTGGCTTCGGCGAGGATCCGGAGCATCCGGCCGCGGAGCTTCTTGTTCGTCGCGACCAGGTCGACCATCAGGTTGGACCAGGTGCGGCCGAGCTTGATCATCAGCGTCGTCGAGAACGCGTTCAGGATCATTTTCTGCGCGGTGCCGGCCTTCAGCCGGGTCGAGCCGGCGATCACCTCGGGGCCGGTGTCCGCGGCGATCACGACGTCGGCCAGCGGCGCCAGCGGGGCGTCGGGGTTGGACGTGACCAGCACGGTGGCCGCCCCGACCGCGCGGGCGGCCTTCAGAGCGCCAGCGACGTACGGCGTGCTCCCGGAAGCAGCGAGGCCGACGACGAGGTCCTGACCGGTGACGGCCGCCGCGTCCCGGGCGCCGCCCTCCTCGGAGTCCTCGACGTTCTCGACCGCGCGGAGCAGCGCCTCCGTGCCGCCGGCGTGGTGGGCGACCACCAGTCCGTCCGGGACATGGAACGTGGGCAGCAGTTCGGCGGCGTCCAGGGTCGCGAGGCGTCCCGACGTACCGGCGCCGAAGTAGTGCACCCGGCCGCCGCCGCGGACGGCCTCGACGGCGGCGTCCACAGCCTTGGTCAGCTCCGGGATCACCGCGCTGACGGCCCCGGCGACCAGAGCGTCCTCGTTGTTCAGCAAATGGAGGATTTCGGACGTGCCCACCGCATCGATGGCCAGCGTCCTCGGGTTGCGCTGCTCGGTCGGTGAGGTCACGGGATCGATGTTAGTTTTCTACTGAAGGATTTTCAATTCCGTTGAATCTTGACAGGCTGCTACTCCGAACCCTTCAGCCGGTGACCGCGGACCGCGGAAGCCGTTTCCTCCAGCGCTTTCCGGGCGTCCGGCAGCACCTGCTGTGCGACCCCGATGAACAGGCAGTCGATCACGGTCAGTTGCGCGATCCGGCTGGCCATCGCGCCCGAGCGGTACGTCGTCTCGCGCGCGGCCGTGGTGAGCACCAGATCCGCGGTGCGGGCCAGCGGGGAGCGCGGGAAGTTCGTCACCGCGACCGTGGTGGCGCCGTGCTTGGCCGCCTCCTCGAGCGCCTCGACGACCTCGACCGTGGTGCCGGTGTGCGAGATGCCGATCGCGACATCGCCTTCGCCGAGCAGCGCGGCACTCGTCAGCGCGATGTGCACGTCCGACCAGGCGAACGCGACCCGGCGGATCCGGTGCAGCTTCTGCTGCAGGTCAAGGGCTACGAACGCGCTCGCGGCGAAACCGTACAGGTCCACCCGCGAGGCGTTCACCACCGCGTCGACGACCTTGGCCAGCGCGTCCACGTCGACCTGCTGCGCGGTCTCGCGGACCGCCCGCTCGTCAGCGAACGCGACCTTGCTGACCACGTCGGCCAGCGAGTCGCCGGGTTCGATGTCCCCGCCGACCTCCGGCCGGATGCTCTCCTGCGCCGACTGGGCCGCCAGTTGCAGACGGAGCTGCGGATAGCCGGGGACGCCGATCTGCTTGCAGAACCGGATGACCGTGGTCTCCGAGGTGGAGGCCACCTCGGCCAGTTCGGAGATCGTCATCGCCGCCACTCCGCCCGGGTCCGCGAGGACCGCGTTCGCCACTCGCTGCTCGGCCGGCGCCAGCGCGGGCATCACCGCGCGGACCCGGACCAGCAGCGGCCCCGTGGGTTCTGGAGAGGTTGTGGAATTCATAACAGCACGGTACGGCGACGAACCACGAGATGGGGTCACCGACGCGAAAGTCTCCAACCCGTTGCGGTAAATGATTCAGGCGTTCGTTCACCGTCGAGAAGAAGACCAGTCCCGCTCGTGATCTTCACACCGTCGACGTACACGCCGCGGCCCTGGTACAGCGGGTCGGACGTATAGCGCCAGCGAATGGTCTGCTCGCCCGGTCCGAGGTCGGCGGTGACCTGGTGCCAGTGCCGGTTGCCCGAACCGCTGATCGAGCCGTCGGTGTCGATCACCGAGCCCCGGTCGCGGACCGAGAACGGAACCTTCGTCCAGGTCGTTCCGTCCGTGGACGTCTCCAGATACAGCAGGTCGGAGTCCTCGGTGTCGACGAACAGGTCGAACGCGAGCTTCGCACCTTCGGCGGGTACGGCGACCTTGACGTCGAGCGTGCTGGTCGCGTTGTCCGTCGTACCGGAGAACCAGGCGTCCTTGCCGTGCCGTGGGCCGACGCCGAGGGCGAGTGCCAGGCCCTGGGCGACCGCGCGGCGGGCCGGGTTGTTGCTGCCCCAGTTGCGGCTGGGGTGCACGCGATTGGTCAGCAGGATCGCGAACGAGCGGGAGTCGAAGTCGATCACGATCGACGTACCGGTGTAGCCGGTGTGACCGGCCGCGCGCGGTCCGGACAGGCCGGCCATGTACCAGCGCTGGTTCAGCTCGAAGCCGAGGCCGTGGTCGTTACCGGGGAAGCCCTGGTTGAAGTTCGTGATCATCGCGGTCACCGAGGATTCCTTGAGGATCCGGGCGCCGCGGTAGCTGCCGCCGTTCAGGAACGTCTGCGCCAGGACCGCCAGGTCGTCGGCGGTACTGAACACGCCTGCGTGGCCGGCGACGCCGCCGAGGGACCAGGCGTTCTCGTCGTGCACCTCGCCCCACACCATGCCGCGCGGCGGTGAGGACTGGTACTCCGTGGCGGCGATCCGCGGCTTCTTCTTCGGATCCGGGTTGTAGCCGGTGTCGCGCATCTGCAGCGGTTTGGTGATCCCGTCGGCGACCAGCTTGTCCAGCGTTTTCCCGGTCACCCGGTGGGCGAGCTCGCCGAGCGCGATCAGGTTCAGGTCGCTGTAGAGGTACGTCGAACCGGGCGGGTTCTGCAGTTTCGCGGTCAGCGCCCTGTGCAGTCTGGATGCGGGGTCCGGCTGGGTGCTCCAGAGCGGGAGCCAGGATGGAAATCCGCTGGTGTGCGTGAGTGCTTGCCTCACGGAAACGGTTTCCTTGCCGTTTTCCGCGAACTCCGGGATGTAGGTCGCGATCGGCGCGTCCAGGTCGACCTTGCCCTTCTCGACCAGCTGCAGCACGACGATCGACGTGAACAGCTTCGACACCGAGGCCATGTCGAAGATCGTGTCGGTGCGCATCGGAAGCTGCTGGTCCGGCGGCAGCTCGGTGCCCTGCCCGTCGGCGTACTTCAGTGCCAGGCCGGTCGCGGTCCGGGTGACGATCTTCCCGTCGTGGCCGAGCAACGTCACGGCACCGGCGTACAGCGGTTTCGTCGCACCGCTCGGCCGGGTCCAGCCGGCGACCTGGGCCAGCGCGGCATCGATCGGCGCGGGGTCCAGACCGGCCTTCGCGGGCGTCGCGTCGCGCAGCAGCGTGGTCTTCGGCGCGTAGCAGTCGTACGGCCGGTCGAACCTGCCGGAGTTGTTGCCGCCGGCAACCGCAGGCGTTCCCATCGTCAGCATCACCGCCGAAGCTATCGTGAGCGCGGCGACCCGTCTCATCGGTGCGCGCCCTTGTACAGAAGGTAGTTCGCCCGCCGAGCAGTCCAGGCGTCGGTCTCGGACTTCCAGGCTGCCACGATCTGCTCGGCGCTCGCATCCGCCAAAAGCATGGTCCGGAACCGATCGGACCCGGTGAGCAGGTCGATCCACCGGCCGGGTGGGGTCTCCGCCCGCCAGGTGAATTCGGGGTAGAGCTTACGGGCCTCGACGATCATGTGCGTCGCCGCGGTGATCGCCTCGGCCCGGTGCGGGTCGGTGATCTGCACCTGGACGCCGCCGCACAGGACGTTGGCGTTCTTGCTGATCGTCGGCGTGAAGTACGCCTCGCGGAACGCGATGCCCGGGATGTTCTTGGTCTGCAGCGCCTGCGCCCACTTGTAGTCGACGTACGGCGCGCCGATCAGCTCGAACGGTCGCGTCGTACCGCGGCCCTCGGACATGTTGGTCGCCTCGAACAGGCACAGACCCGGGTACAGCAGCGCGGTGTCCGGGGTGGGCATGTTCGGACTCGGCATCACCCAGGTGAGGCCGGTGTCGTCGTACAGCTGCTCGCGCTTCCAGTTCTTCGCCTCGATGACGGTGAGCTGTTCGAGGCGCCCACCGTTCGGTTCCAGCGGGAGGTACTCGGCGTCGAACATCCGGGCCAGCTCGCCGACCGTCATGCCGTGCTGCTGGACGATCTCCTTCTTGCCGACGCCGGAGGTGTAGCCGGGTTTCAGCATCGGGCCGCGTGCGTATCCGCCGACCGGGTTCGGGCGGTCCAGGACGACGAAGCGGGCGCCGGTGCGGACCGCGGCGAGCATCGCCTCGAACATCGTCCAGATATAGGTGTAGAACCGGGCGCCGACGTCCTGGATGTCGAAGACAACGGTTTCCACGCCGGACTGGGTGTAGAGCTTCACCAGCTTGTCGGCGTTCGCGCCGTACGCGTCGTACACCATGATCCCGGTGCGCGGATCGACGTGGTCGCCCTCCGAACCGCCGGCCTGCGCGCTGCCGCGGAAACCGTGTTCTGGACCGAACACCGCGACGATGTCGACCTGGCCGGACGCGTGCATGGTGTCCACGACGTGCGTGAAGTCCGGCAGGATCCCGGTCGGGTTGCTGATCACACCGACCTTCTGACCGGACAGCGCGCGCCATCCGTCCTTCGCGAGCACCTCGGCGCCGGTCATCACCTTCCGGCTGGACACGGCCTGTGCAGCAGGTACGTCGATCAGCGGGGCGGCGGCGACGGCACCGGCGCCGGCGAGCAAGCTGCGTCGCTTCATGAGAGGTCTCCTCAGGAACGGAACGAGAGGTCGGCGATCATCGGACGGTGGTCACTGGCTGCCTCGGCGACCGGGACCTCGGCGGGTACCTCGGCGCTCCGCACGGTCAGGCCCTTGCCGACGGTGACGAAGTCGATCCGCTTGTTCGCGGCGACCGCCGGGTAGGTGTTCGGTCCGCCGGTCGTCTCACCGGCCGCCGTCCACGAGTCGGTCAGCCGCGTCCAGAGCCCGGCGAGCTCCGGCGCGCCGGCCTCGGCGTTGAAGTCACCGACCAGGATCTGCAGATCCTGCCGCCGGTCCTGGGTCAGGATCTTGACGGTGTCGGCGACCTGCATGGTGCGAACGGTCGGATCGCCGCGATAGTCCAGGTGGGTGGAGTAGACGTGCACCCGACGCCCACGGACGTCGACCTCCACCTCGAGGAATCCCGGCGCCGGAGCGGGCACCGGATTCGGGTCCTGCGTCGACAGCCGGGTGATCGGGTGGTTCTCGGTCCGCACCAACGGAAAGCGCGACAGTACGCCCACGCCGTACTGGCGCCGCGGCTGTCCAGCGGCGGGCGGGTCGAGGTCGTAGATCGGCGCGAACGCCGGGTACATCCCGAGCTTGGCGGCCAGTTCGGCGATCGTGTCCAGCCACTGGCTGCGGTCGCCCCAGTGAACGTCGACCTCCTGCAGGCCGACGATGTCTGCGTTCAAAGCCTTGATTGCCTGCGCAGTCCGATCGAGGTCGAAAACGTTGTCCTCGCCGGCACCCGCATGAATGTTGTACGAGGCAACTGTCAGCCGGGTCACCCGCGGATCAAAGGTGAGCCCGTGACCGAACGGGTGCAGCACCGGCGCCGGCTCAGGGCTGTTCGGGTCCGGCTTGGCGGGAATCTCCACCGGCAGCTTGCCCGTCGGCGCGATCTCGCCGTACAGCACCTTGGCGAGTGCTTCCATCGACACCACGGTGCTGCCGTACGTGACCAGCGTGGTCGACGGAGCGTTGAAGTACGCGACGTCGTACGGATCGCGAACCGGGACGACGATCACCGGGCGGCCGGTGGCGAGCAGGCCGTTGACGAGCTTCTGCTGCTTGGCCAGCTTGTCGGTGACCTCGGTGTCCCAGGCCTTGTTGGTCAGCACGATGGTCAGGTCCGCGGCGGCCGAGGCTGCCAGCGCGTCGGCGATCTTCGCGTCGGTCGGCGTGGTGCCGGTGTCCTTGACGATCGTCGTCGCGCCGCGGTGCTGCAGGGCGGTCGCCAGGTTGGTGGGGCTGTAGCCGGTGACGACGATCTTGCGCGGCGCGGGGGAGAGCGGCAGTAGGTCGGCGTCGTTGCGGAGGAGCGTCGTACTGCGGTCCGCGATGCGCTGGGCGGCGGCGTGGTTGGCCGGCGTACCGACGATGTTGGCGATGCGGGACAGGTCGACGTACGGGTGGTCGCCCTCGTGCTTGAGCGCGAGGATGCGTGTGACGCTCTCGTCGATGCGGGCCTCGGAGATGCGACCGCTGCGGACGGCGTCGAGGACCGAGTTGTACGCCAGCCCGGGATCGACCGGCATCAGCAGCTGGTCGACGCCCGCCTCGATCGCCCGGAGCGGGATCTCCGCGTCGCCGTACTTGTCCCTGACGCCCTTCATCCCCAGTGAATCGGTGATCACCACGCCGTCGAACCGCAGCTGCTGACGCAGGATCCCGGTCAGGATCGGCCGGCTCAACGTCGCCGGATCGCCGGACGGGTCGAGCGCCGGTACGACGATGTGCGCGGTCATGATCGACTTGATGCCGGCCCGGATCGCGGCCTGGAACGGCGGCAGGTCGATCCGGGTCCACTCCTCGCGGGTGTGGTGGATCTCCGGGATCCCGACGTGGCTGTCGGTCTCGGTGTCGCCGTGGCCCGGGAAGTGCTTCGCGGTCGAGACGATCCGGCCGTCGCGCTGGTAGCCCTTCACCTGGGCGGCGACGAGCTCCGCGGCCAGCGTCGGGTCGGAGGAGGCCGAGCGGACGCCGATCACCGGGTTCAGCGGGTTCACGTTGACGTCCGCGTCCGGCGCGAAGTCGGTGGTGATGCCGAGGGCCTTCAGCTCGCGACCGGCGATCGCGCCCGCCTCGCGCGCGAAGGCGGCCGAGCGGGTCGCGCCGAGCGCCATACCGCCGGGGAACTGGGTCACGGGCGGTCCGACGCGGACCACCGAGCCGTACTCCTGGTCGGTGCCGATCTGCAGCGGGATGCCCGTGTTCGTCATCGACGCCTGCTGCAGGCCGTTCGACAGGCGGGCGATCTGCTGCGGGTCCTTCGTCGAATCGGTCCAGGTGAAGTAGATGACGCCGCCGAGGTTGAACTTGGCGACCACCTCGGCCGGCGTCGCCACGCCGTACAGGCTGGTGTTGCGGGCGTCGGCGGTGTCGGCCGCCGGCCCGTACGCGTAGCAGACGAACAGCTGGCCGACCTTCTGCTCCAGCGTCATCCGGCGCAGGGTGTTGCGGACCCAAGGATCGGTGTGCGCGCTTGCGGTCGTGGTGGCGGCAACCGTCGACCCAGCGACGGTGGCCGCCGCGAGTCCGAGGGTTTGGCGGCGGGTCAGTTCCATCGGTGTCACCCAATCGGTCCGGGCGGGCAGGGGCGAACGCCAAAGTAATTGAATTACAGATACTCCCCCGCGACGCGAAAGTTACCCACGCACACACGGCGGGTCAAGACTCGGTGACCTCCACGTCGCCGGTCGGCGCCGCCACCGTCAGCACCACACCCGGCCACTGGTGGTGCGTCACCACCAGACCGGGCGCGGACTCAACCACCCCACCCCCCAGCGGCATCTCCCGCCGCAACCCCGCCTCCCCGAGCCCAAGCCCGAGCGCCTTCCCCACCGCCTCCTTCCCCGTCCACAACGTCAGAAACGCGACCAACTCATCGGCCTGCCGCCCCATCCACTCCAACTCCCGCACCCCAAACCAGCGCTGGGCCACACCCGCGACCTCCCGCCCCCGGACCTCCTCAAGATCAATCCCCAACGGCCCGCCGTATGCCGCAGCCACGGCGACCAGGCGCTGCGTGTAAGAGACGCTCACCGCCAGCCCGGGGATATGTGGCCGACCGGCCTCGTCATGACTCAACCTGGGCCGCTCCACAAACGTCCCCGCAAGCTCAAGCAGGAGCCCGTGCGCCGCAGACCGCGGCTCACCACCACCCGCCGCCACCCACACCTTGACGAAACCTCCCACCCCCCGAACGTATCCCGCCAAGGTCCGCTCCACTGACAGCAGTGTCGCGGCGTACGACACAGCCGGGCAGTTGGCCGCGTCGAAGACCTTGAATGCGTCCAATGTCGCGCTCGGTACCACGGTTCTCGGGTACGACCTGGTCTCGTCGACTCCCGCGTCCGGAAGCCGCGCGTCGACGTACACCTACGATGCGGTCGGCCGGTTGACGGCGCAGGTGGATCCGGTGTCGGCGATCGAGCAGATCGGCGTTTCCTACGGGTACGACGCCGCCGGCAACCGCACCCGCTACACCGACGGCCGCGGCAACTCGACCACCTACACGGTCAACACCCTCGGCCTGCCCGAGAAGGTCATCGAACCGTCCACGACCAGTCATCCCGCGCTGACCGACCGGACCTGGACTGCCTCGTACGACGCGGCCGGCAACGCGGTCTCGCTGCTTTCGCCGCGCGGGGTGCAGCGGAGGTTGCCGTGATCGTCGAGCACGCGGACCGGCTGCTGGCCAACGATCTGCACACCTTCGTGAGGTGCGTGCACAAGCTCGTTTCCCTCACGGAGGGGGCTGGCCTTTCCGACGATCGCGCGCAGCGTCAGGTGGTGTATTTCTTCGTTGGACAATGGGTGGGGCGAGCAAGTTCCTCCGTCCGTACGTCGTAGTTGGTCAGCTCGACGGCGCCCATCACTTCCACCTATCAAGTGAGGTCCCGTGAAGAGGGTTACTCATGCGCTGACGATGAACGGCCGGATTCATGGTGAAGTCAACGACCCGGACCTGTCGCCGCGGGAGGTGATCGAGCAGCGGCTCAACCTCCTCGACGGCGTGGTTCGCTTCTCGCTGAGCCTCTGGAGACTTCCCAGAGATGTCCCGTTCGATCGTGTCGACCTCGCGGCCTGGCCGCAGGAGTACGTCCAGGTGGCCGGCTCGGCGGACGGCATGACTGTGGAGATTCGTCGACCAGGGGAGCTGGGGCGGCGACACTACGTCGTGGGACGGGCGGTGCCTGACAACTCAGTGCCGCCAGTCGAGGTCGTCATTCCATGGAACGGCCGTGAGGCGCGCGTGTACTCGTCCGAGGTGTTCTCGGCGGCGGAGGCCGCTGAGGTGTTCGCGCTGTACTACGACACGGGCGAGGTTCCGGACGCTCTCCGCCTCCGGCCGCTGCCTCTCTGACGTTGGTTTGTCGACAAAGTGATGCGGTAACTGGTCCTCTCTGGTGGTGGGGAACTGGATCTGTGGGGCGTACCGGTATCGCTTTAGCTTTTAGGTATGAGCGCCGCGTGTGAGATCCCGACAGTCAGTCTCAGTCCACTCTTGAGCAGCCAGTTTGTGCGGGTGCTGGTGATGGTGTTCGGGTCGGGTCTGAGTATGTATCTGCTGACATCTGTGGTGCCGATGTACTTGGCGGCCAATGGGTCTGAGGGTGTTGGGGCGGGGCTGTCTACTGCGGCGATGATGTTTTCTGCGGTGGGGGTCGAGTTGGTGGTGCCGCGGATGTTGGCGCGGTGGGGGTATCAGGTGGTGCTGGCGGTTGGGTTGGTGCTGCTTGGGGCGCCTTCGCTTGTGTTGCTGGCTTCGGCGTCGTTGCCGGTTGTCCTCGCTGTGTGCATCGTGCGTGGGGCGGGGCTGGCGATTCTGGTTGTTGGGGCGGTTGCGTTGGTTGCTGACCTCACGCCGCCGGCTCGTCGGGGTGAAGCGCTGGGGGTGTACGGCGTGGCGGTGGGGGTGCCTGCGGTGATCGGGCTGCCGCTGGGGGTTTTTCTGATCGACGTGATCGGGTTCGGTGCGTTGTTCGTGCTGGCGGCGGTCGCTTCGCTCGCGGGGCTCGTTATGTTGGTCGGTTTGCCGGCGCGGGTTGCGGTTGAGGAGCAGCACGTGAAGGTGCTGGGTGGGGTACGGCGGTGTGGGTTGTTGATGCCGACGCTGGTGTTCGCTGCGGTGACTGTTGCGGCTGGGATCAGCGTTACGTTTCTGCCGCTGGCTGTTGCGGGGGACAGGCAGTCGATTGTTGCGACAGCTCTTCTGGTGCAGGCGATTGCGGCGCCGGCGGCGCGTTGGTTGGCTGGGCGGTACGCGGATCGCATCGGGCCGGCGAAGTTGCTCGCACCGGCGCTCCTGCTAGCTGCTGTTGGTGCTGGATCGTTGGTGTTCCTGCCGAGTGCGGTCGCGATCCTGATCGGTTCCGTTTGCTTCGGGGCGGGGTTCGGGGCGGCTCAGAACCTCACGCTGGCGCTGATGTACAACCGCGTCGACCGGTCCCGGTTCGGGCAGGTCAGTGCGCTCTGGAACCTCGCGTACGACGGTGGGTGGGGACTCGGCGCACTGGCCTTCGGCGCGATCGTCGGCGGCACCGGCTACCCGGTCGCGTTCGCCCTGACGGCGGCGGTTGTCGCGCTGGCCGTCGTACCGGCGCTGCGCGCCCGCTCCTGACCGCCGAGTCGTGGCGATTGGCTACCGCCAGGAAATTCGAGTCGTGGATTGTGGTTGTCGTACGCGGCGTGTCGCCGGCCGATTTCCACGACTCGACGGACGGCGGGGGTGGGTCAGAGTTTGCGGAGCCTGACCCAGCGGACGGTGTGGTCGGGGCCTTTGCGGAGGACTAGGGTTGCGCGGGAGCGGGTGGGGAGGATGTTTTCGCGGAGGTTCGGGCCGTTGATGCCGTCCCAGAGCGACTCGGCTTTCTTGATTGCTTCCTCGCGGCTCAGTTCGCCGTAGCGGACGAAGTACGACTCCGGGTTGCGGAACGCTGTTTCCCAGAGTTTGAGGAAGCGGGCGACGTACCAGGAGCGGACGTCGTCGGCGGCCGCGTCGACGTACACCGAGAAGTCGAAGAAGTCGCTGACCGCGAGGCCGCTCTTGCCGTCCGCGTGCCGGGGCGCCGGCTGCAGGACGTTCAGGCCCTCGAGCAGCAGGATGTCGGGCTGCTCGACCGTCGTCCGTACGCCGTCCATCCGGTCGTAGTGCAGGTGCGAGTAGACCGGCGCCTCGACGGAGTCGATCCCGGACTTCACCTCGACCACGAAGCGCAGCAGGGACTTGCGGTCGTACGACTCCGGAAATCCCTTGCGTTGCATCAGATTCCGGCGCTCGAGTTCGGCGTTCGGCCAGAGGAACCCGTCGGTGGTGACGAGCGCGACCCGCGGATGCTCTGGCCAGCGGGCCAGCAGTTCGCGCAGCAGTCGCGCGGTCGTGGACTTGCCGACGGCAACCGATCCGCCGATCCCGATCACGAACGGGGTGCGGGTCTCGGCCGGTTTGCCGAGGAAACTCTCGGTGTCGGCGTGCAGCGCGCGGGCATGCCGGACGTAGAGCGACAGGATCCGCGACAGCGGCAGATAGACCTCGCGGACCTCGTCCATGTCGATCTCGTCGCCGAGACCGCGCAACCGCTCGACCTCGTCCGCCGTCAGCGGGGAGATGGTGGTCTCGGCCAGTTGCGCCCAGGTGGCCCGATCGAGCTCGGTGTAGGGAGTCACCTCCCGCGACGGCTGCAGCATGTGGCCCATTGTTCCCATCGGTGGCGGATGCACCCACATCGGGACGGCGTGGCCTTGGTCTCAGAGTGTCTCGAAGCGTCTCGGAGTGTCTCAGCTACGGTACGGTCTCGAAACTTTCGGTCACGGCGTCGTGACCGTGTGGTGTGTAAGTATCAACTTTCGATGACCGCCGACTCCGCCTGGCTGGGTACCCAACGCCTGCCCGAGGTGACCGTGCACGCATCGGGCGTGCTCGCGCAGACGATCCGCGCCGAGGTCCGGCAGACGCGCCGTTTCCGTACCGACGTACAGGTCGCAGTCTGCACGCTGACCCGCGTCCGGGAGACCGCTCTCTGGCAGGAGGTCGAGGCAGCCGTACCCGAGCACGGGCTGGGCGTCGAGGGGTTCGTGGTGGTGCGACGGGGCAACGATCTGGTCGTCGCGGCCGAGGGCGGGCACGGCCTGCTGTACGGGTACTTCTACGTGCTGCGGTACTTCGAGTGGATGGGCGGCGACTTCACCGTCGTCGAGCAGCCCGCCGTCCCGATCCGGATGCTGGATCACTGGGACGAGCTGTCCGGTGTCGTACGGCGCGGGTACTCGGGCGGATCGATCTTTTTCCGCGACGGCGAGGTGGTGGCCGACCTGACCCGGGTCCGGGCGTACGCGCGGTTGCTGGCGTCGATCGGGATCAATGCGGTCGCGCTCGCCACGGCCGAGCTGCCCGATGTGGCGCGGTTGGCCGGCGTTTTCCGCGAGTACGGGATCGCGGTGAGTCTCGCGGTCGACTTCATCGACGACCCGCGCGACGAGCGGGTGGCGCGCTGGTGGGCCGCCACGATCGCGCGGGTGTACGACGTCGTACCCGATCTCGGCGGGCTCGTGGTGCGGTCGGCCGGCGACCCCGAGGGCGCGAACCTGCTGGCGCGGGCGGTGGCGCCGTACGGCGGAACGGTTTTCTGGCGATGTTCCGGCGTGGAGCCCGAACTGGACTGGCGGGACCGGCGGGCGGATCGGGCGCGGGCGGCGTACGACGCGTTCATCCCGCTGGACGGGCGGTTCGAGGAAAACGTTGTCTTGCAGGTCAAACACGGACCGCTGGACTTTCAGGTCCGGGAGCCGGTCTCGCCGCTGCTCGGGGAAATTCAGGAAACCGTTTTCGGTGTCGAGTTGCAGGTCACCCAGGAGTACTCCGGCCAGCAGCAGGACCTGTGCTATCTGGGGCCCTGGTGGCGGGAGATCCTGCGGTTCGACACGACCGGTGGCGGCGGCGTGACCGTTGCCGACCGCATCGGTGCGATCGTTGCCGTGTCCAACGTCGGCGACGACCTCAACTGGACCGGGCACAAGCTTGCGCAGAGCAACCTCTACGCGTTCGGGCGGCTGGCGTGGGACCCGTCCGCGGATCCGGTCAGCCTGCTCCACGAGTGGGCCGCCGCGACGTTCGCGATGGACGACCGGACCCGGAGCGAGCTCGTGACGATCCTGGCCGGCTCGTGGCAGACGTACGAGCGGTACACCGCGCCGCTCGGGGTCGGGTTCATGGTGACGCCGGGGACGCACTACGGGCCGAGCGTCAACGGGTACGAGTTCTCGGGCGCGGGGACGTACCACTTCGCGGATCGGTACGGCGTCGGCGTTGACCGGACCGTGAAGACCGGATCGGGGTTCACCGGGCAGTATCCGGAACCGCTCGCGAGTCTGTACGAAGACGTGTACGTCTGTCCAGACGAGCTGCTGCTGTTCTTCCACCACGTGCCGTACGACCACGTGCTGCAGAGCGGGAGCACCGTGCTGCAGCACATCTACGACACGCACTTCCAGGGGTACGCCGAGGTGGAGGCGATGGTCGCGCGCTGGCAGGTGATCGCCGAGCGTTTCGAACCGACCATCCGCGCGAACATCACGTCCCGCTTCGAGACCCAACTGTCGAACGCCCGCGAGTGGCGCGACCAGGTCAACACGTTCTTCTACCGCCTCTCCGGCGTACCGGACGGTCACGGCCGCACCATCCACCGGTAGTCTGGTTCGAAAGTTTCGGATCGGGAGGCGTTGTGGCCGAGCGGCCGACCATTGCGAAAATTGCGGAACAGGCCGGGGTGTCGGTGCCGACCGTCTCCAAGGTGCTGAACGGGCGCGCGGACGTGGCGGCGGCGACCCGGGCGCGGATCGAGAGCCTGATCCAGGAGCACGGGTACCGGCGGCGGAGCTCGAGTACGGCGGCCGGGCCGATGATCGACCTGGTGTTCAACCAGCTCGGCGGCGAGTGGGCGATGGAGCTGATCCGCGGCGTCGAGGAGGTCGTCCGCGCCGAGGGCGTCGAACTGGTGCTGTCCGAGTGCGGCGGCGCGCTCCGCCCGCGGCAGGAGTGGATCGAGTCGGTGCTGAACAGGCGGCCGCTCGGCGTGATCATGGTGTTCTCGGACCTGGACGCCGACCAGCGCGCGCAACTCGAGGCGCGGCGGATCCCGTTCGTGGTCGTCGATCCGGTCGGCGACGTGGGGGACGACGTACCGTCGATCGGCTCCGCAAATTGGAATGGCGGCCGGCTGGCGACGACCCATCTGCGGACGCTCGGTCACACCCGGATCGGGATGATCGGCGGTCCGATCGAGACACTGTGCTCGCGGCAACGCGTCGACGGGTACACCGACGCGCTGCGGTCGACCGGCGTCGACGTCGATCCGGCGCTGGTCAGGTGGGCCGACTTCGCGGTCGCCGGCGCCCATCGCGAGGCGCTCGCCCTGCTCCGCCTCGCCGACCGCCCCACCGCGATCTTCGCCGGCAGCGACATGCAGGCGCTCGGCGTCTACCAGGCCGCGCGCGAACTGGGGCTGGACGTTCCGCGCGACCTGTCCGTCGTTGGGTACGACGACCTTCCCGTTGCGCAATGGGTGACGCCGACCCTCACCACGGTTCACCAGCCGCTGCAGCAGATGGCCCAACTCGCGACTCGCGTCGTACTCGATCTCTCCCGAGGCCGCACCCCGGCCGCCCTCCGCCTGGACCTCGCCGTCGACATCAGAATCCGCCAATCCACCACCCAACCCCCGACCCCGTGAGCCCGCCGCCCACCCACACGTCGAGTCCAACGCGAGGCATGTCCGTCGTACGCCCAGGCCCCGTCTGCCCGCCGCCCACACGTCGAGCCCAACACGAGGGATGTCCCTCGTACGCCCCGACCCCGACGCCGCCGCCCACACGTCGAGCCCAATACGAGGGGATCTCCCCTCGTATTGGGGGTTCTCTGTTGGTGTACGAGGGGAGAACCCCCAACGCGCGGGGAGATCCCCTCGTGTGGGGGGAGCGACCAGCCGGATGTGTTGCGGGTGGGGCCGTTAGGGTGGGCTGCATGATCGTCGGCGTGGGCATTGATGTGGTCGACGTGGACCGGTTCATGCGGACGTTGGAGCGTACGCCGGGGTTGCGGGATCGGGTGTTCACTCCCGTGGAGGCGGTGAAGCCGCCGGCGTCGCTGGCGGCTCGGTTCGCGGCCAAGGAGGCGTTGGCGAAGGCGCTCGGGGCGCCCGCGGGCATGCACTGGCACGACGCCGAGGTGCAGACCGACGAGACCGGGCGGCCGTGGCTGGAGATCACCGGCACCGTGGCGGCACAGGCGGCCAAGCTCGGCGTACAGAGCCTGCACCTGTCGTTGAGCCACGACGCCGGCATCGCCTCCGCCGTGGTCGTGCTGGAGGGCTGACCATGCGCCGCTCGCGTCCTGTCGAGCCGTCGCCGGCTGGCGCGGCGGCTCTTGTCGTGGAGGTATGAGCATGCGTAGCGCGCACACGGTCGAGCAGGTTCGGGCGGCTGAGGCTGAATTGATGGCGCGGCTCCCGGACGGCACGCTGATGCAGCGGGCGGCGACTGGGCTAGCGGTTGCTATCAGCAACTTCCTGGGCGGGACGTACGGGGCTCGCGTGGTCCTGCTGATCGGCTCCGGGGACAACGGCGGCGACGCCCTGTACGCCGGCGCGCAACTAGCCCGCCGTGGCGCCCAAGTCACCGCCGTCCTCCTCTCCACCAAAGCCCATCGACCGGGCCTAAACGCCCTGAAAACCGCAGGCGGCCGCATAACCCCCGCCGCCACCCGCACCGCCCCCGCAACCCCCGCCTCCATTGGTATTTCGGGTGGTGTTGTCAGGGATATCGCGGGTGCTGATGTTGTGGTGGACGGGATTGTGGGGATTGGTGGGCGACCGGGGCTTCGGCCTGAGGCGCTTGCTGTGGTGCAGGTTGCTGAGGAGTACGGCGTACCGGTTGTTGCTGTTGACACGCCGTCGGGTGTCGACGTGGACACCGGTGAGACGCCCGAGCCGCACGTGAACGCTGCGCTGACCGTCACGTTCGGCACCCACAAGATCTGTCACTTCGTCGACCCCGCGGCGACCGCCTGCGGTCCGGTCCACCTCGTCGACATCGGCCTCGACCTCCCACCCGCCGACGTGCAATCGCTCCAAACCGCGGACGTCAAAGCTCTCTACCCGGTCCCGCACGGCGAGTCCGACAAGTACTCGCGCGGCGTACTCGGCCTGATGGTCGGCTCCACCCAGTACCCAGGCGCCGCGGTGATCGCCACCGCCGGCGCTCTCGCAGGCCCGGTCGGCATGGTCCGGTACGTCGGCCCTGACGCAGTCGCGAGCGCGGTGCGCGAAGCTCACCCGGAGGTCGTCGGCGACGGCCGGGTGCAGGCGTGGACGATCGGCTCCGGCCTCGGCGACGAGCTCGACGTACGTCGGATCCGCGAGTTGCTCGACGCCGACGAACCCGTCGTACTGGACGCGGATGGCCTGAAGGCGCTCGACGATTCCGGCGACCACGTCGACGTACTCGCCACCCCGCACGCCGGCGAGCTCGCGCGTCTCCTCGGTGTCGAACGCGCGACCGTTGAGGCCGAGCGGCTGAAGTACGCGCGCCTCGCGGCCGAACGCTTTGACGTAACGGTCCTGCTCAAGGGCGCCACCACCGTGATCGCCAGCCCGGACGGTGAGGTGCGGGTCAACACCAACGCCACCCCGTGGCTCGCTACTGCGGGCGCCGGCGACGTACTAGCCGGCCTCTGCGGCGCACTCCTCGCAGCCGGCCTGACTCCGCTCGACGCAGCCGCCGTCGGCGCCTACCTGCACGCCGCCGCCGCCAACCTGGCCTCCAACGGCGGACCCACCACCGCCATCACCATCGCGCAAGCCCTCCCCGAGGCCACCCGCCAACTCCTGAGCTGACCCGCAGCTGCCGAGCAGAGCCGCGAGTAGAAGTACGCCAGGAGCGCCTTCGGCCTGGCGGCTTTTGCCGAGCACGATCCGGCGGCGACGGTCAGCGGACTGCGGTGAAGTCCAGGCCTCTGGTGGTGGAGCGGAGCTGTAGGGTCGACGCGTCGATCTGGTAGGTCAGGTCGCCCTTCAATCCCTTCAGGACAAGGGATTCCACTGTTGCGGCCTCGCCCGAGCAGGCTCGGCGGGTGGTGGCCATTTCGCCGAAGGTGAGCTTGCCGGTGGCGCGCGCGACCATGCCCTGGAACTCGTTGCAACCGGTCGATCCGGTGACACGTTCGCCGTTCAGGGTCAGCCAGACCTTGTCGAAGCCGGCCTGGTACGACGCGCTCTGGCCGGTGACGACCGAGGTCAGCTTCCATTTCGTGCCGTCGAGCGCGAGGTCCGGCTCCGCGGACTCCTTGTCGAGCAGCGAGATCGTCGTGTTCTCGGTGCTGAGTTCGAGCTTGTCGCCGTCCAGCTTCCAGACCGGCTTCGCCGCGAGGACGCCGGCGATCCAGGTGTCCTGGGTCTGCAGAGGGCCCAGGCAGCCGATCAGTGTCGACCTGATCTCCTTGCCGAGGCTCAGCTTGCCGTCGGACGTCGACACCGTTGTCTCCGACGAGTTGCAGCCGGCTTGCCACGACATCCGGCCGTTCGTGGTGAACTCCAGCCGGACCTGCGTTTTCGCAGCGAGCGGTCGCGGTTTTCCGTTCTCGGTGACGGACGTCGACAGGAACGTTCGCCCGGCAAGCGACGCGCCCGAATCCGGCCGGGCCGCGGACTCGTTTCCGCAGGCAGACAGGGCGAGCAGAGCCGTTGCGGCAAGCGCGATCATCCGTTTGTTCACATCTACAGGACGCAGTCTGGGACGTTACCGTTGCAGGTGAAGGGTTCGTTAAATCAGGACCCGGGGTTGGCAGATCTGATCACGGTTCGATAACGTCACCGCCGTACGCGAGAGCGAACAGCACGACAAGGCCAGTCGATCTGGCCCCTCTGGGGATAGTCAATCGATCAGTTGAGGGCCGCGCTGGAGTTCTGGGGCAGCAGTGCGACCCGTCGAGCACACTAAGGAACTTTCCGCATGCCCCCCACCCGAACTGCCCGGAGTCGCGCGATTCTGCCTGCGGCCCTCGTCGCTGTCGCCGGTCTGGTCGCCCTGCCGATCGTCGTACACGCGTCCAAGGACTCGCCGGTTTCGACCGCGAACGCCGCGGACAGCACGGTGACAGCCCTGCCCAACGTCGGACGCGTCGAGACCTGCGTCCTGGATGCCTCTTCCGGTTGCACCGTCCTGCACGGCTTCGGACAGAAGCCGGTCGCGATCACCGCGACCGCCTCCGGCCCCGCGATGGTGTCGATCGACCCGCGCCGCACCACCGACAAGAGTTACCGGCTGCGTGCGCTCCGCTACGACGGCCAGCGGTACCAGGCCGGCACCAAGCTGACCTACACGGTCCACTACGACTTCGCCGCGGTGGCGGGTCAGCCGACGACACCGGCCCCGACCACCGCCCCGTCCAGTGCGCCGACGTCAAGCACACCGAAGCCGACGCCGACGCCGACCAGCACGACGACCAGCACCAAGCCCCCGACCACGGCACCGACGTCGACCACGCCGACGTCGACCACGACGACGACCACCCCGCCGGTTGCGGGCAGCTGCAAGAGCCCGTTGTGGTCGTCCTCGGACGACTTCGCGACCTGGAACACGAGCGGCTACCTGGTCAACAACAACAAGTGGAACTCCGGTGAGGCCGGGCCGCAGTCCATCCACGCCTGCGGGTTCAACAGCTGGTACGTCACCTCCGACCAGAAGGAGCTGGCGAGCAACCCGGGATCGGTCAAGACCTACCCGGACACCCAGAAGAACTTCCCCGACAAGGCCATCAACTCGTTCAGCAGCATCAAGAGCACGTACGCCAACTCCCAGTCCGCCCCGTCGTCCGGCGAGTACAACTGGGCGTACGACATCTGGCTGAACGGACTCGGCAACGAAGAACTGATGATCTGGACGAACTACAAGTACCCGGCCTCGTTGCCGCCGGGTGACGCGCAGGACAAGGCGACCGTGACCATCGCCGGCCACACCTACGCCGCCTGGAAGCGCGGCGCGGTAGGCAGCAGGTACATCGCGCTCGCGATGACCGACCAGAAGGCCGCGAGCTCCGTGGACCTGAAGGCGGTCTTCGACTGGCTGGTCTCGAAGGGCTGGCTGTCCGGCACGGACAAGCTCAGCGCGATCGAGTACGGCGTGGAGATCTCCTCCACGAACGGTCCGCAGACCTTCCGGCTGGACGACTACTCGCTCGCCGCGTCCTGACCCCAGCTCGCTCTCGCAAACCCCGGCGGCCACCGCACTCGATGCGGTGGCCGCTTAGGGTTCTGGACGTGACTGGACTTGTGATCTTCGACAACGATGGTGTGCTGGTGGACTCCGAGCGGCTGGCCAACGGGATTCTGGCCGAGTTGCTGACGGAGGCGGGGCTGCCCTACACGTTCGAGGAGGCGGTTCGGGACTTCATGGGCGGGTCGATGGCCTCGATGCGCCAGAAGGCCGAGGCGCAGCTCGGGCGGCCGCTGCCGGCGGATCTCGAGGACCGGTACCACCAGCGGCTGTTCGACGGCTTCGCGCAGCTGCAGGCGATCGAGGGTGTCGAGGCCGTCCTCGACCACCTGGACGAGCGCGGCGTCAGGTACTGCCTCGCGTCGTCGGGCACCCATCGAAGGATCCGTACGGCGTTGACCGCGGTCGGTTTCCTGGACCGGTTCGAGGGCCGGATCTTCAGCGCCGAGGACGTCGCGCACGGCAAGCCCGCCCCTGATCTCTTCCTGCACGCGGCCGCCGCGATGGGGGTGAAACCGGCCGACTGCCTGGTGATCGAGGACAGCCCGCTCGGCGTCGCCGCCGCGGTCGCCGCCGGGATGCCGGTCTTCGGGTACGCCGGCATGACCGACCCCGCGAAACTTTCCGATGCCGACACGGTTTTCCACAACATGGCGGCCCTCGCAGCCCTCATCGACGGAGCCTGAGACACTGGAACGACCATGTCTACTCCTGAGTCACGTCCGGTCCGTGCTGAGGCCGTGGTCGATCTGGCTGCGATCCGTCACAATGTGACGACGTTGCGTGCCCGCGCTGAGGGTGCGCAGCTGATGGCTGTGGTCAAAGCCGATGGGTACGGGCACGGGATGGTGCCGGTCGCCCGGGCCGCTCGTGAGGCCGGTGCGGACTGGATCGGCGCCGCGGTTCTCGAGGAGGCGCTCGGGCTGCGCGCGGCCGGTGACACGGGGCCGATCTTCTGCTGGCTGACGACCCCCGGCGAGCCGCTGACCGACGCGATCGAGGCCGGGATCGACCTGTCCGCGGGCGCGCCCTGGGAGATCGACGAGCTCGCCGCCGGAGCAGTGGACCGTCCGGCGCGGGTGCATCTCAAGATCGACACCGGGATGTCCCGCGGCGGCGCCGTACCGGAGGAGTGGCCGGCGTTGATCCGCGCGGCCGTCCGCGCGCAGGCGAGCGGGCGGATCGAGATCAAGGGCATCTGGTCGCATCTCGCGTCCTCGGACGAGCCGAAGAGCCCGGTGAACGAGTCCCAGCTGGCGACCTTCCTCGAGGCGATCGAGGTGGCCGAGTCGTTCGGTGTCGACGCCGAGTTCAAGCACCTCGCGAACTCGGGCGCCACGCTGGCGCTGCCGGAGACCCATTTCAACCTGGTCCGTCCGGGCGTCGCGACGTACGGGCTGTCGCCGTTCGGGCATGCGCTGCCGTCGGCCGAACTCGGGCTGCGGCCGGCGATGACGCTGAAGGCGCGGCTGGCGATGGTGAAGCGGGTGCCGGCCGGAGCGGGCGTCTCGTACGGGATGACCTGGACCGCGCCGCGGCCGTCGACACTCGGCCTGATTCCGCTCGGGTACGGCGACGGGCTGCCGCGGCACGCCTCGAACGGGGCGCCGGTCCAGGCGCGCGACCACCGACGTACTGTCGTCGGGCGGATCTGCATGGACCAGTGCGTGGTCAACCTCGAGGACGACGAGGCCGCCGCAGGCGACGAGGTCGTGCTGTTCGGCCCGGGTACGTCGGGCGAGCCGACCGCGGACGACTGGGCCGACGCGGCCGGGACCATCAACTACGAGATCGTCACCCGCCTGGGCGCCCGGATCCCGCGCAGGTACGTCGACAGCGAGAGGTAGGCCGGCATGTCCAAAGCAGGGCGGACTGCCGGTCTGATCGGGGCCGCGGTCGGAGTGCTCGCCGCCGGAGCTGCGGCCGGGGTCGCGGTCGAGCGTCAGGTGATCGGCCGGCGGTCGGGTCAGCGCAAGCAGCTGGAGGCCGAGCCGTTCGGGTCGCTGCGCGGTACGCCGTACATCTTCACCGCCGACGACGGCGTCGAGCTGTACGTCGAGGTGGACGAACTGAAGCGGTCCCGGCGGCCCGCGCCGCCGCCGAAACGCAGACTCGGCCGGAAGCTCCCGCTGCCGCCCGAGGACCTGACGGTGATCTTCGCGCACGGGTACGGGCTGAACATGGACCTGTGGCACTTCGAGCGCCGCGACCTGGCCGGCATCGGCACGATGGTGTTCTACGACCAGCGCTCGCACGGACGCTCGGGGCGGTCCCCGAAGGAGAACATCAGCATCGAGCAGCTCGGCGAGGACCTGTACGGGATCGTCGAGCGGTTCGCGCCGACCGGACCGGTGATCCTGATCGGGCACTCGATGGGCGGTATGACGATCATGGCCCTGGCCGAGCAGCATCCCGAGCTGTTCGGCGACCGGGTGATCGGCGTCGGGCTCTGCTCGACCAGCGCGGGCGGACTGGACCAGGTGCCGATCGTGTTCCCCGGCAAGGTCGGCATGCTCGCGCGGACGCTCGCCAAGCCGACGGTCGCCGCGCTGGCCCGGGTCCCGGACGTCGTCGAGTACAGCCGGAAGGCCGGCTCGGACCTGATCTACCTGCTGACCCGGAAGTACTCGTTCGGTTCCGAGGTGCCACCGGCGTTCACCGAGTTCGTGAACGCGATGATCGCGGCCACGCCGATCGAGGTGATCGCGGACTTCTACCCGATCTTCGCGCTGCACGACAAGTACGACTCCCTGGAGCCGTTGCAGAAGGTCGAGTGCGTCGTGATCGGCGGCGACAAGGACCACCTGACGCCGTTCGCCCACGCCGAGGAGATCGTCCGGCGTGTCCCCGGCGCCGAGCTGGTCGAGGTGCAGAACTGCGGCCACCTCGGCCTGGTCGAGCACCACCGTGAGTTCACCGCCGCCCTCCTTGGGATGATCGAACGAGCCGAACAATCCCTAGGACCCACCTGATGACAGATCTGCACGTCGTCGACGCCACCCAGGAACACGTCGACGACATCGTTTCCGTGATTCACCATGCCTTCTCCGCGCGCCGGGTTCTCGATCCGCCGTCGACGGCGTTGTCCGAGAACGCGACGACGGTGGCGGCGGCGATCGCCAAGGACGGCGGGCTGCTGGTGCTGAGTGACGGCGTTCCGCTCGGGGCGGTGCTGTTCGAGCAGGTCGGTGACGTCCTGAACCTGCGCCGGGTGTCGGTCGACCCGCGGTACCAGGCCCGCGGCGTCGCCTCGGCGATGGTCGGTTGCGCGGAGGAGGTCGCCGTACGTCGGGGGCTCAGCCGGGTGAACCTGATCGCGCGGGTCGAGCTGCCGGACACCGTGGAGTTCTGGCGCCGGCGTGGGTACGCGATCGTCGACCAGCAGGCGCACAACCTGATCTACGCCAAGGCGATGCCGGTCGAGTTGACCGTGCCGACCTCCGACGAGATGCAGGCGATCGGTGAGGAGCTGGCCGGTCAGCTGCGTGCGGGCGACGTACTCGTGCTGTCCGGTGACCTGGGCGCCGGCAAGACGACGTTCACGCAAGGGCTGGGC
Organism: Kribbella sp. NPDC055110; assembly: GCF_053607525.1. Lineage (NCBI taxonomy): Bacteria > Bacillati > Actinomycetota > Actinomycetes > Propionibacteriales > Kribbellaceae > Kribbella > Kribbella sp. NPDC055110. The sequence goes on along the minus strand of NZ_JBSGTS010000016.1, from coordinate 134,565 downwards.
GTCGGGCTGAAGGTGCGTGGTGCGATCACGTCGCCGACGTTCGTGATCTCGCGCGTGCACCCGTCGTTGGTCGGCGGCCCCGCGCTCGTGCATGTCGACGCGTACCGGATCGGTGGGTTCGCGGAGCTGGACGATCTCGACCTGGACGCGAGCCTGGAGGACGCGATCACGGTGGTCGAGTGGGGTCATGGGCTGGCGGAGGCGCTCGCGCCCGATCGGCTGGACATCGTGGTGACCCGTGGCGACGACGACACCGACGAGACGCGGGCGCTGCGGATCACCCCGGTGGGTCCGCGATGGGCCGCGTCCGGCGTCCGGATGCTGGAGAAGAACTGACATGTTGCTTGCCTTCGACACCTCGAGTGCCGCCGTCACCGTCGCGCTGGCCACGCCGACCGGTGAGATCGTCGCCTCGTCGACGACCGTCGACGCGTTGCGCCACGGAGAACTGCTCGCGCCCGCGATCGCAGCGGCCCTGGAGACGGCGGGAGTCACGCCGCGCGACCTGACCGGGATCGCGGTCGGTGTCGGGCCTGGTCCGTTCACCGGACTGCGGGTCGGACTCGTGACGGCGCGGACGATGGGCGAGGTGCTGGGGATCGAGGTCTCCGGCGTCTGCAGCCTCGACATACTCGCGCGGCAGTCGACGCTGACGTTGCCGGTCGCGGTCGCGACGGACGCGCGGCGCAAGGAGATCTATTGGGCGCTGTACGACGGTCCGGCGGCGGACGGCAGCCGTCGACGGCTCGAGGGACCTGCGGTCGACAAGCCCGCCGAGGTCGCCCACGTGCTGTCTGGGCTGCCCGTGATCGGCCGCGGCGCAGTGCTGTACGCCGACGCGCTGGGCGTGTCCGACGTCGTGGGAGACCCGTCGGCCGCGGCGCCTGTCGACGTCGTGGAGTACCCGTCGGCCGACGTACTGGCGACTGGCGTGGCGACCGGGACGCTCGAGGTCGTTGCGCCGGATCCGCTGTACCTGCGCCGGCCGGACGTGACCATGTCCAGCGGGCCGAAGAGCGTCCTGTGAGACCTGCCATCAGGCCGGTGCGTCCGGACGACGCCGGTGAGCTGATCGCGTTGGACGAGCTGTGCTTCGGCACGGCGGCCTGGAGCGCGGATGCCTGGGCCGACGAGTTCGACCGGCTGGTCGAGGACCGCGTCGTCCTCGTCGCGGACGAGGGCGCGGTCGTCGGGTACGTCGTACTGCTGCTTCCTCCCGTCGCGCTCGATGTGGTCGAGGTACTGCGGATCGCGGTGAGCCCGGCGGAGCGCCGTACCGGGATCGGCGGGCAGTTGCTGACGGCGGCGCTGGCTCGGTGCGCCGGGCGGACCGTGTTGCTGGAAGTTGCCGCGAGCAACGAATCGGCGATCGGGCTGTACCGGGGCTTCGGCTTCGAACAGATCAGCCGGCGCAGCGGGTACTACGGCGGCGCCGAGGATGCGGTGATCATGCGGTGGCGGGAGGAACTATGAGCGAGCCCCTGATTCTGGGGATCGAGACGTCGTGTGACGAGACCGGTGTCGGGATCGTGCGCGGGCAGACGCTGCTCGCCGACGCGATCGCGTCCAGTGTCGAGGAGCACGCCCGGTTCGGCGGGGTCGTCCCCGAGGTGGCCAGTCGCGCGCACCTCGAGGCGATGGTGCCGACGATCCGGCGGGCCTGCGAGACGGCCGGTATCAAACCGGCCGATGTCGACGCGGTCGCGGTGACCAGCGGACCCGGCCTGGCCGGCGCGCTACTCGTCGGTGTCGCCGCGGCCAAGGGTCTCGCGTTGTCGCTGGACAAGCCGATCTACGGCGTGAACCATCTGGCGGCGCACGTCGCGGTGGACACCTTGGAGCACGGCGATCTGCCGAAGGGCTGCGTCGCGATGCTGGTGTCCGGCGGGCACTCGTCGCTGCTCGCGGTCGAGGACATCACCGACGGCGTCGTACCGATGGGAAGCACCATCGACGACGCGGCCGGTGAGGCGTTCGACAAGGTGGCGCGGGTCCTCGGGCTGCCGTTCCCGGGCGGGCCGTGGATCGACAAAGCTGCGCAGGACGGCGGGGACCGGCGGTACGTGACGTTCCCGCGCGGGCTGACGTCGCAGCGGGACCTCGAGCGGCACCGGTTCGACTTCTCGTTCTCCGGGTTGAAGACCGCGGTCGCACGCTGGGTCGAGGCGAAACGGCGCGACGGCGAGGACGTGCCGGTGAACCATGTCGCGGCGGCCTTCCAGGAAGCGGTCTGCGACGTACTGACCCGCAAGGCGATCGACGCGTGCAAGGACCGCGGTTTCGAGCACCTGCTGATCGGCGGCGGCGTCGCAGCGAACTCACGGCTCCGCGCGATGGCCGAGGAGCGTGCCTCCGCGGCGGGCATCGTCGTACGGGTGCCGCGACCCGGTCTGTGCACCGACAACGGCGCGATGGTCGCCGCGCTCGGCTCGGAGCTGGTCCGGTCCGGGAAGGCGCCGTCGCCCCTCGATCTTCCTGCCGACTCGTCGATGCCGATCACGGAGGTACTCAACACATGAAGTGGACCGGGCCGGACGGCTTCGAGGCGGACGACGACGCCGAGCGGATCGACATCGACGTGGTGCACGGCTTCCTGAGTACGTCGTACTGGGCCGAGGGGATCCCGCGCGAGGTCGTGGCCCGCGCGGTCGCCGGTTCGCTGAACCTCGGGGTGTACGGCGCGGACGGTGCGATGGTCGCGTACGCGCGGATGGTGACGGACCGGGCCACGTTCGCGTGGCTTGCCGACGTGTTCGTGCTGGAGTCGCACCGCGGGCACGGTCTCGGGCGGTTCGTCGTGTCGACCTTCCTCGAGCACCCGGAGCTGAAGGGGCTGCGGCAGGTTCTGCTGGCGACCGCCGATGCGCACGAGCTCTACCGGTCGTACGGCTTCAGCGAAACGCCGCCTGGACGGATGATGGCGATCCGCAAGGAGCCGGCCGAGTTGTACGCGCAGCCGTGAGACGTCCGGGTGTCGATCTCGTCCGGCACCCGGCGGGCGCGACCGAGCTGGTCCTGCTCGCGCACGGCGGCGAGGAACACTCGCACGCCGACCCGCACCTGTTGCGCCCTGCTCTGCTGCGGATGTGGCCGTTCGCGCAGGCCGCGCGGCCGGTCGCGCCGAACGCCGCGATCGGGTTCCTCCGGTATCGCTTCCGAGGCTGGAACGACCACGGCGACGCGGCGGCCGATCTGCGGACAGTTCTGGACGAGCTGCCGCCGGTGATCTCGCGGGTGTTGCTGATCGGGCACTCCATGGGCGGGCGAGCGGTAGTTGCCGCCGGCGATCATCCACGGGTGGCGGGCGTGCTCGCGCTGGCGCCCTGGCTGCCGCGCGACGAGCCGCTCGTCGCGCTTCGCCCACGCGTGACGTTCGTGCACGGGACCGACGACACGATCACCTCTCCTGCGGGTACGGCGGCGTACGCACAGCGGCTGCGGGCGGCCGGGGTGAAGGTGACGACGTACTCCCTCGCCGGGGAAGGGCATACGATGCTCCGGCGCGTGAAGGACTGGGACCGGCTCGTGACTGAGTTCGTTGGTGGGATTCCGGGCAGTGGTGGCGACGAGCATTTGCCGGCGGTGGGTGATCAGGCGCGCGGTCAGGTGGTGTCGGCGGTCGGCGGTATCGTGACGGCTCGGTTGCGGATGGCTGTGAAGGAACGATTTCGGCCAAGTTAGTGGCGGGTCTCCGAGGGAGTTGCAGCAGCGGACGCAGCACCTCGCCCGCCGGCTCGTCGCCCGGAGACCCGCTCGCGAGATCGATCATATGTTCGAATGTACGTCGAGCGCAAGTCCCGATTGTTCCGCGCGATGACGGCCGGGTGTGGTGCCGACGACGGCGGCGAAGGCGGCGATGAAGCCGCTCGGGTTCGCCCAGCCGCACGCGTGGGCGACGTACGTGGTGTCGTGGCCGTCGGCGAGCAGGACGAGGGCGTGGTAGATGCGGAGTTGCGTGCGCCACTCGTAGTACGTCATGCCGAGCTCGTTGCGGATCAGGCGGCTCAGGGTGCGGGCGCCGGCTCCGGCGTTGCGGCCCAGTTCGGCGAGTGGGGTGTTGTCGGCGGGGTTCTCGCGGAGGAATTGCGCGATGCTGCGGAGGCGGTCGTCGTGCGGTTCGGGTAGTTGCAGTGGTTGCTCGGTCGCCTCGTGGAGTTCGTCGACGAGAACGTGCTGGAGGCGGGTGCGGGCGGCCTGCTCTAGTTGGCGGCTCGTCAGGGCGAGTACGACTTCGCGGGCGAGACCGGAGGTCAGGAACACGGCCGGGCGGTTCGGGATGTGGCGGGCCAATGTTGCGGGCAGGAAGACGATCCGCATGTCGGTCTCGCCGTGGGCGCGGTGCTGGTGGGTGAACCCGGCCGGCGTCCAGGCGATCCGGTTGGCGGGCACGATCGACGTACCCCGATCTGTCTGCACGGCCAGGACGCCACGCGCGGCGTACACGAGGTGGCCCTCTTCGTGAGTCTGCACCGAGCTGGTGCCGCCTGATTCCCAGTGGTGGGCGCCGGCGGACGGGAAGAGCTCCGAGCGGAGCGGTTGGCGGCCAACGGGCATAGCTTGGCATTCTATCGGTGGTCGGCCACGTCCGTCCGCGGCGAGAGTTGAGGCATGAGTGCAACGATGCGTGCCGCCGTGTGTGTCCGGGCGGGTGGCCCCGAAGTGCTGGAGCTTCGCGAGCTGCCGGTGCCGGCGATTCGGGACGGCTGGAGTCTGGTGCGGGTACAGGGAGCCGGTTTGAATCGGTCGGAGCTGCGGACCCGGCAGGGGCATTCCCCGACGGTGCGGTTCCCGCGGGTGCTCGGGATCGAATGTGTCGGCGTCGTGGTTGCCTCGACCGATCCCGCCGTACCGGACGGGACGACGGTCGCGGCGGTGATGGGGGAGATGGGCCGGGCGTACGACGGGGGTTATTCGGAGTACGCATTGTTGCCGAACGCAACGTTGATGCCGGTCGTCACGACACTGCCGTGGGACGTGCTGGCGGCGCTGCCCGAGACGTACCTGACGGCGCAGGGCGCGTTGGACGCGTTGGGGATCGAGCGCGGCGGCCGGTTGCTGATTCGCGGCGGTACGTCGTCCGTGGGCATGGCGGCTGCGGCGATCGCGGCCGGGTACGGGGTCGAGACCGCGGTGACGACGCGTCAGGTCAGCAAGGTCGACGCGTTGACGGCGGACCATGTGGTGGTCGACGACGGCTCGGCGCTGCAGGAGGTCTGGCCCGACGGACCGGACTATGTGCTGGACCTGATCGGCGCGCGTACGGCGGTGGACTCGTTGCGGATCGTCCGTCGCGGTGGCACGGTGTGCGTCGCGGGATCGCTCAGTGGGTGGTTGATCCAGGACTTCGAGCCGATCGCGATGATCCCGTCCGGGACCCGGCTGACCGCGTTCCACAGCGAGACGATGAAGGGCCGCGCGGACGTGCTGCAGCGGATCGTCGACGAGGTCGAGAGCGGTGTCTACTGGCCGAACGTCGACCGTGTGTTCGAGCTCGACGAGATCGTCGCGGCGCACCGGTACATGGAGGACGATCAGGCGACCGGGAAGCTGGTCGTCACCCTGCGGCAGGAGTAGGCGACGGCGTCGCGGCCGATGCGCGTGATGATCAGGGTCGCGGACGTCGAGCCCTTCGGCGCGAGCTTCTTGCGCAGCTGGGCCGGGTCGACGTCGACGCCGCGTTTCTTGATCTCCAGCGTGCCGATGCCCTGGTTGCGAACCCAGGAGCGCAACGCTTTCTCCTTGTAGGGCACCTCTTCCAGCACCTCGTACGCCGAGGCCAGCGCGGTCGGCACGTACGATGATGCCGTGACGTAGGCGATGCGGGGATCCAGCAACCACCCGTCAACCGCTGCGGCGACCGCGGTGACCAGACCGGCCCGGACGACCGCACCGTCGGGTTCGTAGATGTACTGTCCGACCGGACCGCTGTCGGCTTCCGGTGCGTCGGCGACACTCGCACCACCAGGCAGCAGCGTCGCCCGGCGTGGTGTGCCCCGGTACAGCTCACCGGACCAGAGCGCGGCCTCCTTCACCTCCCCGGCGTCACTGATCCACTCCGCCTCAACACCTTCCGGGATCGCATCGTGCGGGATGCCGGGCGCCACCTTCACGCACGCAGTCCGCTGCAGGAGCTGGGTGACGAAGGACCACGGCGGCGAGTAGGCGTTGTGGTCGAACACGCGCCGCCCGTCCGCCCGGCGCGCGGGGTCGGCGAAAACCACGTCGTACGGCGTGAGGTCGGTGGACTCGGCTTCGCCTACCAGTACGTCGCCGGAGAGGCCCAGTGCGGACAGGTTGGCGCGGGCGGTGGCTGCTGTCTCTGGATCACGTTCGACACCGGTCACGTGCAGTCCGGCACGTGCGGCGCTGATGAGGTCGCCGCCGATCCCACATCCCAGATCGACCACGCCGGCGCCGGGCAGGGTGATTGCGAGTCGTGCGGCTCGGTGGGTGCTGACTGTGGTGCGGGTGGCTTGCTCCAGGCCGTCTGGGGTGAAATACATGCGCTCCGCGTCCGCACCGAACTTGGCGACGGCGCGGTGGCGCAGAGCGGCCTGGGTGACCGCAGTCGTGACAAGCGTTGCGTCGTACCGGCGTCTGAGCTTCTCGACCAGCTGGAGCTCCTTGCCGGGGCTGTACTCGGCGCAGGCGGCAGCCAGTACCTCAGCGCCCGGTCCGTCGAGCAGCGCGGTCACACTCACCCGGGCAACTTTAGAGGTCTCACGCTGAGAATCCTTTGGCACTCGAGTTGACCGAGTGCTAATCGCGGCCTAGATTCGGTGTTGGCACTCTCGATACGAGAATGCCAGCGGTCCGGCCCTTGACCCCCGCGACGGCAGGGGAGCGCGACCACCATGAACCGCAAACAGCACATCGACCGTGGAGGTCAGCAAGTGTCGGTCACGATCAAGCCGCTCGAGGACCGCGTCCTCGTCGCGCCGCTCGAAGCCGAGCAGACCACGAAGTCCGGCCTGGTGATCCCGGACACCGCCAAGGAGAAGCCGCAGGAGGGCGAGATCCTCGCCGTCGGTCCGGGCCGGATCGACGACAACGGCAACCGCGTCCCGCTGGACGTCGCCGTCGGCGACAAGGTCATCTACTCCAAGTACGGCGGCACCGAGGTCAAGTACGACGGTCAGGACTACCTGATCCTGGGCGCCCGCGACATCCTCGCAGTCGTCAGCAAGTGACGAACGCCCGCCGTTCCTGACTGACACCGCCCCGGGGCCTCTGGCACCGGGGCGGAGTGGGTCCGGCACCCCGACCCGGGGTGGTGGGGCGGGGAGTTGGACACAGGGCTCGCTCCTGCAACGAGACATACGGAAAAGGACTGGTTTTCTTCATGCCGAAGATCCTCGAGTTCGACGAGAACGCGCGGCGCGCCCTGGAGCGCGGCGTCGACAAGCTCGCGAACACGGTGAAGGTGACGCTGGGCCCGAAGGGCCGCTACGTCGTCCTGGACAAGAAGTGGGGCGCCCCGACCATCACCAACGACGGTGTCACCGTCGCGCGTGAGGTCGAGCTGGACGACCCGTTCGAGAACCTTGGTGCGCAGCTCACCAAGGAGGTCGCCACCAAGACCAACGACATCGCCGGTGACGGCACCACCACCGCGACGGTGCTGGCGCAGGCACTGGTGCACGAGGGCCTGCGGGCGGTCGCCGCCGGCGCCAACCCGATGGGCCTCAAGCGCGGTATCGAGGCGGCCGTCGAGGCCGTGTCGGCCAAGCTGGTGGAGACCGCCCGCGCGGTCGACAACAAGGGCGACATGGCCCACGTCGCCACCATCTCCGCCCGGGACGCCGAGATCGGCACCCTGATCGCGGACGCGTTCGACAAGGTCGGCAAGGACGGTGTGATCACCGTCGAGGAGTCGAACACCTTCGGTACCGAACTCGAGTTCACCGAGGGTATGCAGTTCGACAAGGGCTACATCTCGCCGTACTTCATCACCGACGCCGAGGCCGGCGAAGCGGTGCTGGAGGACCCGTACATCCTGATCCACCAGGGCAAGATCTCCGCGATCGCGGACCTGCTGCCGCTGCTGGAGAAGGTCGTGCAGTCCGGCAAGACGCTGCTGATCATCGCCGAGGACGTCGAGGCCGAGGCGCTATCCACCCTGGTGGTGAACAAGATCCGCGGCAACTTCACCTCCGTCGCCGTCAAGGCGCCGGGCTTCGGTGACCGCCGCAAGGCGATGCTGGAGGACCTGGCCGCGCTCACCGGCGCGCAGGTCGTCGCCCCCGAGGTCGGGCTGAAGCTCGACCAGGTCGGCCTCGAGGTGCTCGGTTCGGCGCGCCGGATCGTGGTCTCGAAGGACAACACGACCGTCGTCGAGGGTTCCGGCAAGGCCGAGGACATCGAGGGCCGGGTCAGCCAGATCAAGTCCGAGATCGAGCGCACCGACTCCGACTGGGACCGCGAGAAGCTGCAGGAGCGGCTGGCCAAGCTGGCCGGCGGCGTCTGCGTCATCAAGGTCGGCGCGGCCACCGAGGTCGAGCTCAAGGAGAAGAAGCACCGGATCGAGGACGCGGTGTCCGCGACCCGGGCCGCGATCGAGGAGGGCATCGTCGCGGGTGGCGGTTCCGCTCTCGTGCACGCGTCCACCGTGCTGGACAAGGACCTCGAGCTCGACGGTGACGAGGCCACCGGCGTCCGGATCGTCCGCAAGGCAGTCGTCGAGCCGCTGCGCTGGATCGCCGAGAACGGCGGCTACGAGGGCTACGTCGTGACGGCGAAGGTTGCCGAGCTCGAGTCCGGCAGCGGCTTCAACGCCGCCACCGGTGAGTACGGCGACCTGCTGGCGCAGGGCGTCCTGGACCCGGTCAAGGTGACCCGGTCCGCGCTCGCCAACGCCGGCTCGATCGCCGCACTGCTGCTGACCACCGAGACCCTGGTGGTCGACAAGCCCGAGGAAGAAGAGCCCGCCGCAGCCGGTCACGGCCACGGCCACGGCCACTGATCCCTCAGCAGTAGCAGTTCGACAGCACACAGAGCACCGCCCGGCAGGCAACTGCCGGGCGGTGCTCCGTTGTACGACGACGCAGGTCGAGCTGCGGATCACACGGCGAACACCCCACCCCCCGCCTCCGGCAGGAGCATCGGATATCCCCTGGTGTTGTGGGTTCTCCCCTCTAGTACCAAGGGAGAAGGCACAACACTGTCGGATATCCCCTCGTGTGCGGGGGGGCGTCGTGCTCGGTCGGGCCGGCTGAGGACAGACCGGGCGGTGCATCCCGGGTGCGGCGGTGCTGTGCGGTGTGTTTGGTGTGTGCGGTGTGTGCGGTGTGTGCGGTGGGGCATGTGGGGACAGGCCCCGGGGACAGGGAACCGGCGATTGCTTGTTCCCTGTCACCGGCGGCTATCCCCACCCGTACGCCGGGGGCGGGCGGGGGATCTGATGGGATGGGCGGGTGTTGATACGGGTGCGGGCGGACGAGGACCTGGATGTCTGCGTGGAGTTGCTGCGGGCTGTGCACGAGCGGGCGGCGTACCCGATCAACTGGCCTGCAGACCCGAGGGCGTGGCTGACACCGGAGAACCGGCTGGGTTGCTGGGTCGCGGTGAATGACGGGCGGGTTGTGGGGCATGTGGTGCTGACGGCCGTCGGTGATGACGCCGAGGTGGAGCGGTTGTTCGTGGATCCGGAGGCGACGCGGCGGGGGATCGGGCGGCAGTTGCTCGACCATTGCGTGACGACGGCCGCCGAGCTCGGGCGGAGGCTCTCGCTCGAGGTGGTCGACAACCGCGGCGCCGCCGTACACCTCTATCGACGCGCCGGCTGGCTCGAGACCGGCCGTACGCCGATCGACTGGGGCGGCGAGCACGCGTCCGAACTCGTTCGGTTCAGCGCGCCCGTGCAGCTGATCGACGGCGAACGCGAGAACTTGACCCGTCAGTAGTTACAGATCGTGATCAAAAGAGGCTCTTGACCACGAATTGCCACTATGCAACGAGAGTTGAGCGCCGTACCATCTTTCAGGCTGAACCGGTCCGAACACGAGGGGGCGAGGGGTGACAGAGGTCCGAGTACCTGACACCCACGACCGGGTCGAGCTCAGGGATCTTGCCGCGCTGGCCGGCGACGGGGACCGCACAGCTCTCAACGACCTGCTCACCAGAGTGCGCGCAGTCGCGCACAGATACGTACGGTCCCGTTTGTGGACCTATCCCGGCGGCGCCGACATGGTCGACGACGTCGCACAAGAGGTTTGTGTCGCGGTGTTCGGCGCGCTGGGCCGGTATCGTGACGAGGGGAGGCCTTTCGAGGCTTTCGTCTACGGCATCGCGGCCCGCAAGGTCGCCGATGCCCAGCGTGCGTTCGCGGTCGCCGACGTCTCGACGCCGGACCTGCCGGACGGCGCGGACGAGTCACCGACGCCGGAGGAGCGCGCGGTCCGGCAGTCGGAGGTCCAACACATCATGGGCCTGCTGGACAAGTTGCCGGAGAAGTTGCGGGAGATCCTGCGGCTCCGGGTGGTAGCGGGGATGTCAGCCGAGGAGACCGGCCGGGCACTGGGGATGACACCGGGGGCGGTGAGGGTCGCACAGCATCGGGCGTTGAACACGCTCAGGGGGTTTGTGGGGCATGAAGCACAGCTGGAACGAGGAAGAGCGGGGGAGGGGCATCATGGCTGACCGTTTCGACCTGGACGCGATCGAGGCCGATGACGCGCTACTCGATCTGCTCGCTGCCGGAGGGGAGTCCGCCCGTGCGGCGGGCGAGTACGACCCGGCCGTCCAACTGCTGGCCGATCTGCGGCTCGCCGTGGAGGTCGTGGACGAGCTCCCGGTGGAGTCCATCGACGATCCGGAGAGCTTCCTGGCGCGTTGCGCCGCGCTCAACCCGATCACCGACCCGTTCGCCCGCAAGATGGCGACCCGCGGTCTGGCGTTCGGTGTTGCCGCGGTCGCCGCGCTGTCGGTCTCCGGGGTGGCCGCCGCGGTCACCGGTGACCCGTTGTCGCCGTACGAGAAGGTCATCGAGAAGATGGTCGACGCGGTCCGCCCGCAGACCAGCTTCCCGAAGGAGGACCTCGACGGGCTGCCGGTCGTGGACCGGAGCAAGATCGTCAAGGTCGGCAAGGACTTCAAGGAGAAGGCCACGGCCGAGCGCGCCGCGGAGAACGCCAAGCACGGCTCGGACGGCGACGACCCGCAGGCGCAGGAGATCAAGGGAACGCCGGCAGTGGTCGTGCCGCCGGGCGACAGGCCGTTCGCAATCCCGCTGCCGACCGACGAGCAGAAGACGCAGGATCCGGTCAAGCCGACGACCGAGGTGACGCCGACGCCGACGGACACCACGACGACGGATCCGACCGATCCCAAGACGACCGAGCCGACCGACACCAAGACGACCGAGCCGACGGACACGAAGACGACGGAGACGCCGCCCTCGACCCCGCCGTCGACGCCGACGGACCAGCCGACCGACACCACCACCACGCCGACTCCGACGCCGACGGACACCACCACCACCACGACGCCGCCGGCGAACGTCGAGACCGGCACGGGCGACACGGGTACGGGCGACAACAACACGTCGACCGACAATCCGACGGCCACTCCGAGCTCGGGCTCCGCTGAGGGGCAGACGAGCGACGGGGGGACCACGTCGGGCTCGGACGGCACGACCACGACCGGCAGCGGCACCAGCGGCTCGGACACCAGCAGCACGGACACGAGCAGTACGGGCACCAGTAGTTCGGACACGTCCGGTGCCGGTGGTACGCCGAGCAGCGAGGTCACGCAGGTCCCGGCCGAGGTCAAGGAACTGGTGAACGTCGTCGAGGCGATCGTGTCGCCGGTGCTGCCGACGCCGAGCGGTGAGCCGGTCACGAACGAGACGGCCGAGCGGTTCTTCGCCGCGCCCGACGCGACGGCGAAATCCGTCACGACCAGCACGGCGACCGCGAAGCACGCGAGCGGGACGGTCAGCACGGGCTCGGTCCGCAAGGCCTACCCGAAGGGCAAGCACTCCAGCGGCGCGTACCCCGAGGGCAAGCACGCCGCCATCGCCCGGACGCACGGCTCGACCACCGAGGCCAGCCTGCTGCAGATCCTGGACGTCGTGAACAAGCCGATCAGGTAACCGGCCGACCACCGACCGCCCGCCGCGAAACCGCGGCGGGCGGTTGCCTGTGTGGATGCCTGTGTGGATGCCTGTGGACGGCGGATTCGGGGCCTGGTGGCGGCGCGGATAGGATGGGGTTCCGTTGTCGCCGTACAAAAGGTGCTCGTTTTCCCCATGGACATCACCCCAGCTGGAGTTCCCGACAAGTTCGCCGTCCTCGGCCTCACCTTCGACGACGTACTCCTGCAGCCGAACGAGTCCGACGTCATCCCGTCAGAGGCCGTCACCCGGTCCCGGCTGAGCCGCAATGTCGAGGTGAACATCCCGCTGGTGTCCAGCGCGATGGACACCGTCACCGAGGCCCGGATGGCGATCGCGATGGCCCGCCAGGGCGGCCTCGGCGTCCTGCACCGCAACCTCTCGGTGGAGGACCAGGCCCAGCAGGTCGACCTGGTCAAGCGCTCCGAGTCCGGCATGATCGCGCAGCCGATCACCATCGGCCCGGACGCCGCCATCGGCGAGGCCGACGCGCTCTGCGCGCAGTACCGGATCTCCGGCGTCCCGGTGGTGGACGACGCGGGCGTCCTGGTCGGCATCGTCACCAACCGTGACATGCGCTTCGAGACCGACCTGTCCCGGCCGGTCCGCGAGGTGATGACCAAGCAGCCGCTGATCACCGGCAGGCAGGGCATCGCCGCCGACGACGCGATGGCGTTGCTCAGCAAGCACAAGGTGGAGAAGCTGCCGCTGATCGACGCCGCCGGCAAGCTGACCGGCCTGATCACGCTGAAGGACTTCGTCAAGCGCGACAAGTTCCCGCTGTCCACCAAGGACGGCTCCGGCCGGCTGATGGTCGGCGCGGCGATCGGCTTCTTCGGCGAGGCCTACAAGCGGGCCATGACGCTGATCGAGGCCGGTGTCGACGTGCTCGTGGTGGATACCGCACACGGTCACTCCCGGGCCCAGATCGAGATCATTCGCAAGCTCAAGGCCGACCCGGCGACTCGCGGCGTGGACGTCGTCGGCGGCAACGTCGGCACCCGCGCGGGCGCGCAGGCGCTGGTCGATGCGGGCGCGGACGGCGTCAAGGTCGGCGTCGGCCCGGGCTCGATCTGTACGACGCGGGTCGTGTCCGGCGTCGGCGTGCCGCAGGTGACCGCGATCTACGAGGCGTCGCTGGCCTGCAAGCCGGCCGGTGTCCCGGTGATCGGCGACGGCGGCCTGCAGTACTCCGGTGACATCGCCAAGGCGCTCGTGGCGGGTGCGGACACCGTCATGCTGGGATCGCTGCTCGCCGGGTGCGAGGAGTCCCCGGGCGACCTGGTGTTCATCAACGGCAAGCAGTTCAAGGCGTACCGCGGGATGGGTTCGCTCGGCGCGATGTCGTCGGCCGGCGGCCTGCGCAAGTCGTACTCGAAGGACCGCTACTTCCAGCACGACGGCGGCTCCGACGAGAAGCTGATCGCCGAGGGCGTCGAGGGCCAGGTGCCGTACCGGGGTCCGCTGTCGGCCGTCGCGCACCAGCTGATCGGCGGCCTGCGCCAGTCGATGTGGTACACGGGCGCCCGAACCGTCACCGAGCTGCAGGAGAAGGGCCGCTTCGTCCGGATCACCTCCGCCGGCCTGCAGGAGTCCCACCCGCACGACATCCAGATGACGGTCGAAGCCCCGAACTACTCGGGCCGCTGACCGCCTGCTACCGGTAAGGACACCAGATGACCGAGATCGAGATCGGCCGCGCGAAGCGGGGCCGGCAGGCGTACGCGTTCGACGACATCGCGATCGTGCCGTCGCGCCGGACGCGGGACCCCGAGGAGGTCTCAGTCGCCTGGCAGATCGACGCGTACCGGTTCGAGCTGCCGATCCTGGCCGCGCCGATGGACTCGGTGATGTCGCCGGCCACCGCGATCGCGATCGGCAAGGCCGGCGGTCTCGGTGTCCTCAACCTCGAAGGTCTCTGGACGCGGTACGAGGACCCGACGAGCCTGCTCGAGGAGATCACCAGCCTCGAGACGCAGCAGGCCACGCACCGGCTGCAGGAGATCTACTCGGCGCCGATCAAGCCCGAGCTGCTCTCCCAGCGGGTGCAGGAGATCCGCGACTCCGGTGTGACGGTCGCCGGCGCGCTGTCGCCGCAGCGCACCAAGCAGTTCGCGAAGCATGTCGTGGACGCGGGCGTCGACCTGTTCGTCATCCGCGGTACGACGGTGTCCGCCGAGCACGTGTCCGGGCAGGCGGAGCCGCTGAACCTGAAGCAGTTCATCTACGACCTCGACGTACCGGTGATCGTCGGTGGCTGTGCGACGCACCAGGCGGCGTTGCACCTGATGCGGACCGGCGCGGCCGGCGTACTGGTCGGCTTCGGCGGCGGCGCGGCGCACACCACGCGGAAGGTGCTCGGCGTCGCGGTGCCGATGGCAAGCGCCGTGGCCGACGTGGCGGCGGCGCGGCGGGACTACATGGACGAGTCCGGCGGCCGGTATGTGCATGTCATCGCGGACGGCTCGGTCGGGCGGTCCGGTGACGTGGCGAAGGCGATCGCCTGCGGCGCGGACGCTGTGATGGTCGGTTCGCCGCTGGCCCGCGCGAGCGACGCCCCGGGCGGCGGGTACCACTGGGGCGCCGAGGCCTGGCACCAGGACCTGCCCCGCGGCGAGCGGGTCGAGGTCGGCGTCACCGGCACGATGGAGCAGATCCTGTTCGGCCCGTCCTGGGTTCCGGACGGCACGATGAACCTGGTCGGTGCGCTCAAGCGCGCGATGGCGACGACGGGCTACACGGAGCTCAAGGAGTTCCAGCGGGTCGAGGTAGTCGTCGGTTGAGCACCGGCGTACTGCTCCTGCATGGTTCAAGCGGTACGCCGGACTTCGATCGGGCTCGTTTGCTCGAGGCGGAGGGGTACGACGTACTCGCGCCGCGCTGGCCGGTGACGCACGAGGTGCCGCTGGAGTCGTTCCCGCTGGGTGAGTTGGCGCACAACGATCGGCTGGTCGTGATGGGCAGTTCGTGGGGCGCCGAGGCCGCGTTGCTGCTCGGAGCGCTCGACGAGCGGGTGGACTCGGTGGTCGCGTTCGCCCCGAGCGCCTACGTGTGGGGCCGGATTCTCGAGGACGGCAGTCAGCGGTCGGCCTGGACGTGGCAGGGGGAGCCGCTCCCGTTCGTACCGTTCGACCTGGACTGGAAGCCCGAGGACGATCCGCCGAGCTACACCGGGATGTATCGCCAGAGTCTGCAGCGTGCTCCCGAGCAGGCGCGGATCCCGGTGGACCGGATCGGGGGTGAGGTCCTGCTGGTGGCCGGTGGCGACGACAAGGTGTGGCCGGCGGTCGAGTTCGCGGCGGAGATCGTGCGGCGTCGCGGCGACCGCCCGACCCGGACCGTGACGGTCGCGGAGGCGGGGCATCGAGCCGTGCTGCCGGGTGAGGAGCCGAAGACCGCCGGACAACGGATGGCGCGCGGCGGCACCGAGGCAGCCGATCGGCGACTCGGTGAGCTCGCCTGGGACGAGATCCTGCGGTTGCTCGCGGATTAGGTCCGACTTGCTTCGAGTTCACCCGGTTTGCCGGGTTCTGGAAGGATTGCCGTATGGGATTGTTCAGCCGTCGGAGCAGCAGCCAGGACACGGACAATGTTGCCCTCGCCGCGGCGCGAGGACAGCTGTCCCCGGACGACGTCGATCAGGTGCGGTTCCTGATCACCACGAAGAAGGCGGTGCACGCGGTCAAGCTGATCCGTGACCGCACCGGCCTCGACCTCAAGCAGTGCAGGGAACTCGTCGACGACATCCGCCTCGGGCGGTACGTGCCGCCGACCACCGGTACGCCGTTGGTCCGCCGACCCGGCACCAACCTGGCCGAGCGCACCCGCGCCCTCAAGGCAGCGGGTGAACTCCACCAGGCGACCGCCCTGGTCGTCTCCGAGACCGGCATGACCGAAGCCGAAGCCGGCCTCTTCGTCGGCGCCCTCCGCGCCGAACTCCAGGACTGAGCCGAACTCTAGGACGCGCTCCACCCCGGGTCGCGGCCGAAGGCGGCGAGGAGGGCCTCGGTGGGTTCGGTGAAGCCGTCGAGGTGTTCGCCGATCATCCCGGCCGATCGGTAGAGCTCCTCGCGCTTCGCGAACCAGTCCGCGACCTCGTTCACGATTTCGGGGTCCATCCGTGGCGGTGCGTCGATCGCGACGGCCAGGTCCCATCCGTGGATCAGGTGGTCCGCGGCGAGCTGGCGCAGGTACTCGTGCGGATCCTCGTCGCCGTACGACAGATGCACCTTGTCGATCGCCCAGGTCGCCGCGGCCTCCGCCTCCCGGGCCGCGGACGACGCCGCGGCGGCCGGATCGTCCTCGAGCAGGTCACCGTCGAGCGTGTCCCCGACCTCGGCGATCGTCTTGCCGGCCATCAGCGGCACGGTCCAGCGCTCCTCGCCGACGACGTGGTTCACCAGCGCGCGGACGTCCCAGTCCGAGCACGGCGTCGGCGCCGACCACCGATCGGCCGGCACCTCCGAGACCAGGTCCGCGAAGTTCGCGACCGTGCGGTTGTGTAGTTCTACGACATCCATCACACCCACCCCCAAGCGTCAGCGTCCGCCTGGGGGAGGCAGGACGTCAACGGCCGAGCTGGAGTTGCTCCGCCGCCTCGTGGGCGTGGTACGACGCGGCCAGGTCGCCGGTGGCGGCGAGCAGGTTGCCGTGGTGCCGGTAGCAGGCCCCGGCCAGCTCCTTCATCAGCGCGTTGTCGTCGGCGTACGGGATCAGCGCGGTCGCCACCTCCGCGCACCAGCCGCCCAGGTCGAGGGCGATGTCGGTCCGCCCGGCCTGGAAGTACGCCTCGGAAATGTCGAGCAGCAGCTGCGCCCAGATCGGTACGTACGTCGCCGTCTGGAACCGCATCCGGTGTGACTCCCGCTCGGACGAGATCGCGAACAGGTAGTGCGCCTCCAGCCCCAGCGTCAGCGCGGCGTTGCCGTCCTGCGACAGCAGCGGCTTCACCAGCTCCGCGAGCTCGGTCGCGCGTTGCGCCGCCGACTCCGGGTCCGTCCGGCCCGACACGGTCGCCAGCGTCATCCCGGGCGCGGGTTCGCTCAGCGCCACCAGCCGGTGGTACTGCTCGAACGGCCCGAGCTTGATCTCCGCGTTCTCCAGCGCCGCGACCAGCGTCAGCGGCAGCCCGCGGTCCAGCTCCTCGACCACGCGGGCCGCCGTCTCGGCGTCGGTGTCGTACGCCGTCCGCAGGCAGGCCTCGCCCTCCAGGCGGCCGACGATGCCGAGGTGCTTGCCCTTCCTGACCAGGGCGGCGACCAGTGTGCGCATGTCGGTCGTCGAGTCCGAGTCGGCGAGCGTGTCGGCCGTGGTCAGCCCGATCTCGTCCGCCTCGAGCGCAAGGTCCAGCCGCCCTTCGGCAGCGTGTACGTCGGCCGACACCGCGGTCGCCGTACACAGGTAGCGGGCGTAGGACAGCGACTGCGGGCTCTCGTTGATCTGGTCCGCGAGCTGCAGGAACAGCTGGGTCGCCGCGTCCGCGGACGCGACCGCCAGCGCGGGGTCGCCGTACCGTCGCAGGATGAGCGCGTTCATCGCGAGCACCCGGGCGAAGTCCGGTTGATGCTTGAGACCGTCGTCGCCGCCGACGAGTTGGCCGTACGCGATCACCGCGCCGTCCATCTCCAGTACGGCGGTGGCGCCGTGACCGCGGTGCGCCTGGGTCATGGCGCGCCGTGCGCGGACGTCGGCGAGGAAGCAGGTCGCGTCGAGCACGCCGGCGTCCTGCAGCTCGGTGTACCCGAGTTGCGCCTCGTGCAGTGCGACGAGCGCCTCCTCGTGCCGGCCGGACGCGTTCAGCGATCCGGCCAGCTCGTACTGGGTCGCGGCCATCAGATGCTTGGCCTCGTAGTGGTTCGGGTGCCCTTCGGCCCGCTCCCTGGCCAGCTCGATGACCCGCTGCTGGTACGGCCCTGCCTCGTCGGCCCGGCCCTCCTCGATCAGCACCTGGGCTGTCTGCAGCGCCTCACCGAGCTCGTCCTCAGGAGGCGTCCAGAGCCCCCCGCTGTCCACCATCTGTACGTTCCACCCCTTCGCAGGTTTCAGCCGCTCAGCTTAACGGTCCTCTGATACTGACAGCCGCTATTACCGGCAGGTAGCCTTTGGACATGAGCGAGCAGACTTCGATTCCAGCGGATCCGGAGCTCGACCCGACCGCGTCGTACGCGACCGATCAGTCGGTCATCCGCCGGTTGTCGGGGCTGCTGCGCGCGACGGCCGGCACGCGTACGTCGTACGCGCCGGCCACCGGGCAGCCGATCGCGGACCTGCCGGTGTCGAGTGCGGACGACGTGGTCGCCGCGGTCCGGACCGCGCGGCGGACCCAGCAGACGTGGCGGCGGGTGCCGCTCGCGGAGCGTGCGGCGATCCTGCTGCGGTACCACGACCTGGTCCTCGATCACCGGCACGAGCTGGTCGACCTGATCATCCGCGAGTCCGGCAAGGCGCGGAAGCAGGCGTTCGAGGAGGTCGCGCACGTCGCGCTGACGGCCCGGTACTACGGCCGCAAGGCGCAGGAACTGCTCGAGCCGCAGCGCAAGCTCGGGATCTTCCCGATCCTCACCCGCGCCGAGGAGCGATTCGTTCCCAAGGGCATCGTCGGCATCATCTCGCCGTGGAACTACCCGCTGACGATGGCGATCTCCGACGGCCTGCCCGCGATCCTGGCCGGCAACACCGTCGTCCACAAACCCGACAGCCAGACCCCGCTGACCGCGCTGCGCGGGATCGAGCTGCTGTACGAGGCCGGCCTGCCGCGGGAGGCCTGGCTCGCGGTGAACGGCGACGGCCCGACGGTCGGCGGCGCGCTGATCCAGAACGCCGACTACATCTGCTTCACCGGCTCGACGAAGACCGGCCGGCTGGTCGCGAAGCAGGCCGGTGAGCGGCTGATCGGCTGCAGCCTCGAGCTCGGCGGCAAGAACCCGATGCTGGTACTGCGGGACGCCGACATCAACCGCGCCGCCGAGGGCGCCGTCCGCGCGTGCTTCGCGAATGCCGGCCAGCTGTGCGTCTCGATGGAGCGGCTGTACGTCGCCGACCAGGTGTACGACGCGTTCGTCACGGCGTTCGTCGACCGGGTCAAGAAGCTCCGCCTGAGTGCCGGCACCGGCTGGGACGTCGACATGGGCTCGCTGATCTCGAAGGCGCAGCTGGAGACGGTGACCCGGCACGTCGAGGACGCCCGCTCGCAAGGTGCCACGGTGCTGGCCGGAGGGAAACCGCGGCCCGACGTCGGTCCGCTGTTCTACGAGCCGACCGTGCTGTCCGGTGTCACGCCGGCGATGGAGTGCTTCGACAACGAGACCTTCGGGCCGGTCGTCTCGATCTACCGGTTCTCCGACGAGGCCGAGGCGATCCAGCGCGCGAACGAGGGCGAGTACGGCCTGAACGCCAGCGTCTGGACCCGCGACGGCCGCCGCGGTCGCGCGGTCGCCGCGCAGCTGATGGCCGGCACGGTCAACGTCAACGAGGGGTACGGCGCCACGTTCGGCTCGATCGACACGCCGATGGGCGGCATGCGGTCGTCCGGTCTCGGCCGGCGGCAGAGCGTCGAAGGCATCCGCCGGTACGTCGAACCGCAGGCGATCGCCACGCAACGGCTGATCCCGATCGCCGCCTCGCACGGCATCTCCGACGAGAAGTTCGCGGAGCTGATGACCGGCGCACTGCGCATCCTGAAGAAGATCGGCCGCCCATGACTGTGTTGAATGCCGCGCTGCCGCGCGGCGGGTCATGGGGCTGTGACTCCCGGTCTTCCCTCGTCGCTCCGGTCGCTTCGCTCCCTCCGCTCCTCAGTCCAGACCGGGAGGCCCCATGACCTTCGATTACGACGTAGTCGTCATCGGGTCCGGTTTCGGCGGGTCGGTGAGTGCTCTGCGGCTGACCGAGAAGGGGTACCGCGTCGCCGTACTGGAGGCTGGTGCGCGGTTCGACGATGCGGGGTTCGCGAAGAACTCGTGGGACACCAAGCGGTTCCTGTTCGCGCCGAAGCTCGGGATGTACGGCATCCAGCGGATCAGCGCGCTGCGCGACGTGATCATCCTGTCCGGCGCCGGGGTCGGCGGCGGCAGCCTGGTCTACGCGAACACGCTGTACGAACCGCTGCCCGCGTTCTACACCGATCGCGCCTGGTCGCACATCACCGACTGGCAGTCCGAACTCGCGCCGTACTACGACCAGGCGAAGCGGATGCTCGGCGTCACGACGTACCCGGGGTTCACGCCGGCCGACAAGGTGATGAAGCAGGTCGCCGAGGACATGGGTGTGGGGGAGACGTTCCACCCGACACCGGTCGGTGTCTTCTTCGGTGAGCCGGGTGTCGAGGTCGACGACCCGTACTTCGGTGGCGCGGGCCCCCGCCGTACCGGATGTATCGACTGCGGCGAGTGCATGACGGGCTGCCGGCACAACGCGAAGAACACGCTCACGAAGAACTACCTCTACCTGGCCGAGAAGGCCGGCGCGGAGGTCTACTCGCTGACCACGGTCACGTCGGTCGAGCCGCTCGCTGAAGGCGGGTACGCGATCGACACCCGGCGTACGTCGAACAAGAAGTCCACCCGTCGGTTCACCGCGGGACAGGTCGTCTTCGCCGCATCGGCGCTCGGTACGGCGAAGTTGCTGCACCGGCTGCGCGACGAGGGCAAGCTGCCGCGGCTCTCGAACCGGCTCGGCGTGCTGACCCGGACCAACTCGGAGTCGCTGCTCGGCGCGATCTCGCGGGAGACCGATGTCGACTACACGCGCGGGGTGGCGATCACGTCGTCGTTCCACCCGGACGAGATCACCCACATCGAGCCGGTGCGGTACGGGAAGGGCAGCAACGTGATGTCGCTGCTGCAGACCGTGCTGACCGACGGCGACGGGGACAAGCCGCGCTGGCGGACGTGGTTGCGCGAGCTCGGCGTCCAGCGGAAGAACATCCGGCGGCTGTACGACCTGAAGCACTGGTCCGAGCGGACCGTGATCGCGCTCGTGATGCAGACCGCGGACAACTCGATCACGACGTACGGCAAGCGCGACCGGCTGGGCCGCTGGAAGCTGACGTCGAAGCAGGGGCATGGCGCCCCGAACCCGTCCTGGATCCCGGTCGCGAACCAGGTGGTCCGGCGGATGGCGAAGCTGATGAACGGTACGCCGGGCGGCACGATCGGGGAGCCGTTCAACGTGCCGATGACCGCGCACTTCATCGGCGGCTGCGCGATCGGCGACTCGCCCGAGACCGGCGTCGTGGACCCGTACCACCGCGTGTACGGGTACGACGGCCTGCACATCGTCGACGGCTCGACCATCTCCGCGAACCTCGGCGTCAACCCGTCCCTGACGATCACCGCCCAGGCCGAGCGGGCGCTGTCGTTCTGGCCGAACAAGGGGGCCGCCGACCCGCGGCCGGCGACCGGTGCGGCGTACCAGCGGATCCAGCCGGTGAAGCCCGAGCACCCGGTGGTCCCGACGGATGCCCCGGGTGCGTTGCGGCTGCCGATCATCCCGAAACAGGCTGTGACGGATTCGTAACAGAACAGTGAGAAATAGTGCAAATGAAAAAGCCTCAGCAGTAAGTTGCTGAGGCTTTGTCAAAAGGTCCGGAAAAGGGAGCAGGTCCCTCGGGAACGTTTCCGCCCAAATCGTTTCCCGAGGGACCCACTCAAGCCGGGGTGAGGCGCCCGGCGCTTTGGGATCGGATCGCCAGCCATAGCTGGCGACCCGAGCTCTTGGTTACTACCTTACATCCGATTTCCAGGGGCTCTGGGCCTTGTGACCACTCTGCGTGCTGATCGTAATGATCGGCTTTTGTAGCTCCTGGTAACCGGGTGGCGGTCTTCCTTGCGGTAACCGCCTTCGTACACATCAACGAGCCCATCTACGGGGGGTTACGAGGTTCCCCAGAAATCTCCAGAAACTTTTCCCGGAGAGTGCGGAGAGTGGCGATGAGTCACTTCGGCTCGAGGTGTTCCACGTGACGCCCGCCGCAGCCCCGCCGTACCGGTCTGACCTACTGTGAGGCCGACCGTTGAGATGAGGCAGGAGAACTATGAGCGAGATCCTGGACGTGGCACGTGAGCAGGTTCTGGAACAGGGCATCGGACTGAGCCAGGAGCAATTGGTCGAGGTTCTCAGCGTGCCCGACGACCAGTTGCCGGAGCTGCTCGCGCTCGCGCACGACGTCCGGGTGAAGTGGTGCGGCGAGGAGGTCGAGGTCGAGGGGATCATCTCGCTGAAGACCGGCGGCTGCCCCGAGGACTGCCACTTCTGCTCGCAGTCCGGCCAGTTCACCTCGCCGGTGCGCGCGGTCTGGCTGAACATCCCCGAACTCGTCGAGGCCGCCAAGGAGACCGCGAAGACCGGCGCCACCGAGTTCTGCATCGTCGCCGCGGTCCGTGGACCCGACGCGCGGCTGATGAGCCAGGTCAAGGCCGGAATCGAGGCGATCAACGCCGAGGTCGACATCAACATCGCCTGCTCTTTGGGCATGCTCACCCAGGAGCAGGTCGACGAGCTGAAGTCGTGGGGCGTGCATCGCTACAACCACAACCTCGAGTCGGCCCGTTCGTACTTCGGTGACGTCGTCACCACGCACTCCTTCGAGGAGCGCTGGGAGACCTGCCTGATGGTGCGCGAGTCCGGGATGGAGCTGTGCTGCGGCGGTCTGGTCGGGATGGGTGAGTCGCTCGAGCAGCGCGCCGAACTGGCCGCGCAGCTCGCCGAGCTCGGCCCGCACGAGGTCCCGCTGAACTTCCTCAACCCGCGCCCGGGGACGCCGTTCGGCGATCTGGAGATCATGGACGGCAAGGACGCGCTGCGCACCATCGCCGCGTTCCGGCTCGCGATGCCGCGGACGGTCCTGCGGTACGCCGGCGGTCGCGAGCTGACCCTCGGCGACCTGGGCACCCGCGAGGGCCTGCTCGGCGGGATCAACGCGGTGATCGTCGGCAACTACCTGACCACCCTGGGCCGCCCGGCGACCGCCGACCTGGACCTGCTCGCCGAGCTGAAGATGCCGGTGAAGGAACTCCAGAAGACGCTGTGACGTACTGCGGCAGATGTGGGCGGGACCTGGCCGACGGCGGCCACGAATCCTGCGTGCGGGCTCTCGCGCTGGAGCCCCCGCGGTACTGCGCGGAGTGCAGGCGGCGGATGGTCGTCCAGGTGCATCCGATGGGGTGGACCGCGCGCTGCTCGGTTCACGGTGAGGTTGCGTCCGGCTGAGTCCGGCTAGGGTTGACACATGTCCGACTCCGCTCCGCGCCTGCTGGTCGCCCTGTACGGACCGACGTCAGCGGGGAAGACCGCGGTGTCGGTCGACCTGTGCCTGCGGATCCGGGACGAGCTCGGGCTGCCGCCGATGGTCGTCTCGGCGGACTCGCGGCAGGTGTACCGGTACATGGACATCGGCACCAGCAAGACCACGCCGGAGGAGATGCGCGGGATCCCGCACACGATGATCGACGTCACCGAGCCGGTGCGGAAGCTGGAACTGGAGACATTCGTCGCGGAGGCGCGGCAGCATATGGACGAGTGCTGGAACGCCGGTGGTGTCCCGGTCGTCGTGGGTGGCACGAGCGTGTACGTGCGCTCCCTGCTCGAAGGCTGGGAGGTGGACGCGGTCGCGGAGGCGCGGAACGCCGTCCGGCGGGACTTCCCGCGCAGCATGGCCGAGGACGCCTACGCGGTCCTGAGTCGGCTCGATGCCGGTGCCGCCGCGAAGATCCACGAGAACAACTACGACGCGATCGTGAACGCACTGGCGCGTGCCATGGGCAACGATCCGGAACGGGCCGTCGCGCCGGCCACCCGGCAGGTCGTGCTCTCGGTCGACCGTGCTGCGAGCGAGATCGATCAGCGGGTCGCGGCGACGTACGACCGGCAGGTCGAGCTCGGCCTCCGCGACGAGGTCCTCGGGTTGGACGAGCGGTACGACGTACTGACGCAGTACCGCCGCCTCGGCCAGAAGTCCCCGAACCAGGTCGTCCACACCCACGGCTACACCGAATGGTTCGACGTGGCACTCGACCGCGGCAAGTCGCTCGAGAACCTGGCCGGGCCGGACCTCGACGAGGTCCGCACCCGCGTCGTCGAGCGCATCCAGACCCACACCCGCCGCCAACGCTCGGCCATCCCCAAACTCACCGGCGTCAAGCCCGCCCGCAACGCCAACGACGCCTTCGCCGCGGTCAAGAAGGCCCTCGAGGCCGGGCCGCCGGCCCCGGCGCCGGCGAAGAACACGAAGCAGAAACCGGGACCGCGACGTCCGAAACCGCAACGCTCAGGGGCCGGCCGCCCCGACGGGTCGCGCCGGCGCCGAACCTGAAGTGGCCGGGGGCAACCGATCGACGGTTCCCCCGGCCGCCGTCCTAGCCCCGGCCGTTGCCCTTCTTCTTCTCGTCCTTCTTCGTCTGAGCATTTTCGCGGCCGCGACGAGTGTTCGGGTTCGTGGACCGATTCTGGTCGGCCTGCTTGCGGGACGCGCCCCTCTCGTGCCTGGGCGTGTTGCTGGGGCTCTGGTTGTTGGTGTGTTCCTGCGGCTTGCCTTTTTTGCTGAAGGGCATGGTCCCGTTCCTCCTGTCGAAGCCGCGAGACGCGGCGCATGATCGGTCGTGTGTGCAGCAGACGTTCCGAACCCGCAGGCTGGTTCCCTGCGGGTTCGAAGGCGCGACAGGCTAGTCGCGACCCTGGCCCTGCCCCCGCGGCTTACGCGCCGGGGTCAGGATCGGGAGATCCTTGGGCGGCGTCGCCTTCTTGTCCTGCTTGGGCTGGGGCTTGTCCTTGCTCGAGTCCTTGCTACCGAACGGCACCTGATGCTCCTTGCGACGAGAGCCGCGAGACGCGGCTGGGATCGGTCTTGTTGTCCAGCAGACGTTGATCGACGCCGGCCGGTTCCCCACTGGTTCGAAGCATCGGAAGGCTAACCACAACTGGGGTTCATCTGGTGTTCAGCCAAGGGCGGAACCGCTCGGGTGATTGACCGGCGCGTCGGCTATCGTTTCGGCGTGGTCAATCTCGCCCCCATCAACGTGCTGACCGCGCTCGGTGCGGCGGGTTGGTCGCGACCGGACGCGATGGCGTACGAGATCGCGCAGGAGGGTGTGCGGCAGGCGATCGGGTTCTGCGCCCGGCCGATCGAGGCCGAGGAAGCCGCGGCCGATCCGGATGCCGCTGCGAGCCGGCGGACCGACCAGGAGGCCTGGGCGGCGCGCGGACAGGAGCTCACCCCGCTGGACACCCGCGCGGTCAAGCGGATCCGCAAAGAGGTCGACGATCTCCTCATCATCGAAGACGAAGACGACGACGACGAGGACGAAGACGACGATCTCGACGAGGGCGATCAAGACGACGAAGACGACGAAGACGAAGAAGACGACGGGACGCTGGAGTAGTCGTGACGAGTCCGTGGGGGATCGGGCCGGTGGAAGCTGATCGGGAGCCGCTGGACGCGGGGGAGAGTGCACAGGTCTTTCGCGAGCGGATCGTGCCCGACCAGCTCGCCGGGAGCCCGCAGCAGCAGCCGGTCGTGGTGTTCGTCGGTGGTCAGCCGGGTGACGGCAAGGCCACGATCACCGCGCTGGTCGCCGCGATCCTGCGCCGCCGCGGCCGTCCCGTCGTCCTCAATCCCGCCGCCTACGAGCCGTACCATCCACGCTTCTACCAGCCGATCACCGACGTACCGCCGGTGCCGAGCCACGACGTCGAAGCCGACGGCCGGCGCTGGTACGCGATGGCCGAGGCGCACGTGATCGAGCAGCGGTACGACGCGATCGTCGAGACCGAACTCCTGGATCCGGACGCGTTCGCCGAGTCGGCCCGGAGCTTCAAGGCGGCCGGCTTCCAGGTGGAGGTCGCGATCCTTGCGGTGCCGGAGGCGTTCAGCCGCCTCGGCGTCCTCGAACGGCATCTGCGCGCATTGGAGGCCTACGGCTTCGGCCGGCTCGTCCCGCAGAGCGTCCACGACGCCGGCTATGCGGGTGTACTGCAGGCCGCCGAGCTGGTCGACAACGGCGAGTGGGCCGACCGGATCGCCGTACTGCGTCCGGACGGGCAACTGCTCTACGGCAATCAGCGCGACGCCGGCGGTGGGTGGCAGCAACCCGTGCGGACCGCGGAGGCGATCACGTACGAGCGGGACCGCCAGTGGACCGTGGTGGAGTCGCGGAACTTCCTGGAGATCGCCTCGCAGGTCGGCCGGATCGGGCTGGCAGCGCATGTGCAGTGGATTCGGGACGAGTCGGTCGAGGGCGACAAGGTGGTGACTGCGATGGCCCGCCCGCGGTTGCATCCCGACGCGGTGACGATGCACATCGCGACCGCCGGCACCAATCAGTAGGAGATGTCGCCCACATCCTGACTCCCCGCGGCGTCCTCGGTGGTGAGCAGCGATTACCGTTGGGAATCCTCAGGACGGAGGAGGACGGTGTCACAGTCGGTGAATGGGTGGCGACAGCGGGACGCGGAGTTGCTCTGGCATCCGTACTCGTCGCTGACCGAGCCGTCGCCGGTGCGGGTGGTCCGGGGCGCGTCCGGCGTACGGCTGCAACTGGACGACGGTACGGGCGGGACGGTCGAGGCGATCGACGCGATGGCGTCCTGGTGGTGCATGATCCACGGCTACCGGAACCCGGTGCTGGATGCCGCGCTGAAGCGGCAGGTGGACGAGTTCAGCCACGTGATGTTCGGTGGACTGACCCACGAACCGGCGGTCCGGCTGGGCGAGCGGCTGGTGGAGATCACGCCGGAGCCGCTGCGGCACGTGTTCTTCTGCGACTCGGGGTCGGTCTCGGTCGAGGTGGCGATCAAGCTCGCGCTGCAGTACCAGGTTGCGCGTGGCAACCATGGCCGGACGCGAATGCTGACCGTCCGGGGCGGGTACCACGGCGACACGTTCGCGCCGATGAGTGTGTGCGACCCGGTCAACGGGATGCATTCGCTGTTCACCGGCGCGCTCCAGGAGCAGGTGTTCGGGCCGCAACCGCCGGCCGGCTTCGACCGGCCGGACAACGATCCGGAGCTGCAGGCCTGGGCCGACGCGATGGCCGCGGTGGCCGAGCAACGTGCGGGTGAGATCGCGGGCATCATCGTGGAGCCGGTCCTGCAGGGCGCCGGTGGGATGTACCCGTACAGCCCCGCCTGCCTGCGCGTTCTCCGCGAGCTCGCCGACCGGCACGGCTTCCTGCTGATCTTCGACGAGATCGCCACCGGGTTCGGCCGCACCGGCACACTGTTCGCGTCCGAGCACGCGGGCGTCGACCCGGACATCCTGTGCGTCGGCAAGGCGCTGACCGGCGGCTACCTGTCGCTGGCCGCGATGCTGTGTACGACGGACGTCGCGCACACGGTCTCGAACGGACCGGGTGGTGCCTTGATGCACGGGCCTACCTTCATGGCGAACCCGCTCGCGTGTTCGGTCGCCCTCGCCTCGATCGACCTGTTGCTGTC
Source organism: Kribbella sp. NPDC055110 (assembly GCF_053607525.1). Taxonomy (NCBI): domain Bacteria; kingdom Bacillati; phylum Actinomycetota; class Actinomycetes; order Propionibacteriales; family Kribbellaceae; genus Kribbella; species Kribbella sp. NPDC055110. The sequence goes on along the minus strand of NZ_JBSGTS010000016.1, from coordinate 107,024 downwards.
GCAGGACTGGTCGTCTCGGGTGGCTGCGATTTCTGCGGGGCTTTCGTCCGGGCTTGCTTCGGCGCGTGAGCTGCCGGCCGTGAAAGACGTGCGGGTGCTCGGCGCGGTCGGCGTCGTACAGCTCGGTGGGCCGGTGGATCTGCCGCGGCTGACCGAGGCTGCGTTGCGTCGTGGGGTCTGGGTGCGGCCGTTCCGCGATCTCGTTTACACGATGCCGCCGTACATCTGCACCGACGACGACATCGCCACCATCGGCGCGGCGATCACGGCTGCGGTCGAGGAGGCCGGCTGATGCTGGAGGACTGGCTCGCCCCGAAGGCGGCCGCGCTGGAGGCCCGCGGCCTGACCCGACGGCTCAGCGCCCGGGCCGCGGACAGTGACCTGATCGACCTCGCGGGCAACGACTACCTCGGTCTCGCCCGCGATCCGCGCGTGGTGGCGGCCGCGGCCGACGCCGTACGCACCTGGGGCACAGGCTCCACCGCGTCCCGCCTCGTCACCGGTACGACGGAACTTCACGAGGAGCTCGAATCCGCGCTGGCGGGGTACGCCGGGCAGGGGTCCGCGCTCGTGTTCTCGTCCGGGTACCTCGCGAACCTCGGTGTTGTCACCGCGCTCGGCGGACCGGGAACGTTGCTGGTCTCCGACGAACACGTGCACGCCTCGCTGGTGGATGCCTGCCGGCTGGCGCGGTCCCGGGTCGAGATCGTCCCGCACAACGACGTCGACGCCGTCGAGAAGGTACTTGCCGAGCGCAACGAACCGCACGCGGTGGTGATGACCGAGTCGGTGTTCAGTGTGCTGAGCGACGAGGCGCCGCTGCTCGAACTCGCCGCGGTCGCTCGCGCGCACAACGCCGTACTCCTGGTCGACGAGGCGCACGGGTTGGGGGTCAGCGGCAACGGTCATGGGTCCGTGCATGCGGCGGGTCTGGCTGGGCTCGAGCACGTCATCGTGACCATGACGCTGTCCAAGGCGCTGGCCTCGCAGGGCGGGGTCGTCCTCGGGCCGTCGGTACTCCGCGAGCACCTCGTCAACCGGGCACGTCCCTTGATCTACGACACCGGTCTGAATCCGGCCGCATGTGCCGCGGCCCTTGCTGCGCTTGGGGTTCTGCAGGCCGAGCCCGACCGTCCCGCGGCGATCCATGCGGCCGCGGCGCGGTTGGCAGCTGCTTGCGAGGTGCCGCCGTCGCGTGGTGCGGTCGTCTCCGTCCCGATGCCGGGTCCGCGCGAGACCGTCCGCGCGGCCGAGCTGTGCTTGCGGAACGGCGTACGCGTGGGGAGTTTCCGGCCGCCGTCCGTGCCCGACGGCATTTCCCGGCTGCGGCTCACCGCGCACGCCGGGTTGTCAGCAGCGGATCTCGATCGCGCGTGTGCCGTGATCGTCGAGGCGATCGGCCAGGTCTCATGATCACCTTCGTCACCGGTACCGACACCGACATCGGCAAGACGATCGTCACGGCTGCGCTCGCGGTGCGCGCCGGCGAGTCGGTCGCGGTGGTCAAGCCGGCCCAGACCGGGGTCGCCCCCGACGAACCGGGCGACCTCGCCGACGTCGGCCGGCTCAGCGGTGTGAAGGTGCTGCACGAAGGCGTCCGGCTGCCCGAGCCGCTCGCGCCCACCACCGCCGCCCGGCGCGCCGGGATCGCGCTGCCGTCGGTCGAGGAGTACGCCGCGTCGATCGACGACCTCGCCCGCGAGTACGACACCGTGCTGGTCGAGGGCGCCGGCGGACTGCTTGTCGGACTTGATGCCGACGGCAACAACCTCGCGGATCTCGCGGAGCATCTGACGTCGCCGTTCAGGTTCGTGGTGGTGACCCGTGCCGGGCTCGGCACGCTGAACCACACCGGGCTGACTGTCGAGGCGCTGCGGTCGCGGGAACTTCCGGTCGAGGGACTCGTGATCGGGTCGTGGCCGGCCGAGCCGGATCTCGCGGAGAGCTGCAACGTGGAGGATCTCCCGGCGACGACCGGGGTCCCGGTGATCGGGCGGATCCCCTCCGGGGTCGGCACCTGGAGCCGCGAGGAGTTCCGGGCCGCCGCACCGGGATGGTTCGAGTGAGCGTGCCGGGGCGGTTCGCGTGAGTGGGTGTCCGGCCAGGTACGACGAGACGCTCGGGTACTGGGTCGTCGACGACCCGGCGCTGGCGCGCGAGGTGCTGCTGGACCCGCAGACGTACCGCCCGGACAACGCCGTACTCGCCCACACGCCGCTGTCCGTGAAGGCGCTCCGCGTCCTGTCCGGCGTCGGCTTCGCGCTGCCGCCGACGCTGGCGAACAACGCGGGCGAGTCGCACCGCCCGATCCGTGCCGCCGTCGCCCGCTTCTTCAGCCCCGCCCGGGTCGCCGCCGCCGAACCGCTGACCCGGTCGCTCAACGTTGCACGAGTCACGGCTGCCGCTGCATCACTTGCGGACGGTCAACAGGTCGACCTGGTGCAGGCGATCGCTGCGGAGCCGCCAGCCCTCGTCGTACTGCACCTGCTCGGCCTGACGGACGTCGACGTACCTGCACTGAAGGCCTGGAGCCTGGACTCGCTAGAACTGTTCTGGGGCTGGCCCGACGAGGACAGGCAGCTGGAACTCGCGCACACCGCGGCCGAGTTCTACGCCTGGCTGCGCGCCCGTACGACGGCCGCTCGCAAGGCTCCGGGCACCGATCTGTTCGGTGTGCTGGTCTCACTGGGGCTGACCGATGAAGAGGTGTGCGCGGTCGGCTACTTCCTCCTGATCGCCGGCCAGGAGACCACAACCCAACTCATCTCCACGACCTTCCAGCACTGTCTGGACGATCCCGATACGACGGTGGACCGGGTCCTCCGGGAGGCGTCGTCAGTCCCCACCTGGCGCCGAACCACCGCCAAACCAACAACCCTCGGCAACGTCGAGCTACCAGCCGACGCACCCGTCCTACTAAGCCTCACCGCCCACGGCGGCCCACCCGACCTAGCCTTCGGCCTAGGCATCCACCGCTGCCTAGGCACCGCCCTCGCCCGAATGGAAACCCAAGCCGCCCTGGACTGCGCACGGGAGCTGCTGAGCGGAGTGCGGCTGACCGAGCCCCCGCCGATCATCGACCTCCTGTCCTTCAGAGCCCCGGCGCGGTTGGTGGTGACTGGACGCAGCGTGAGGGTCTGAGGCTTACGGCTTGGTCTTCAGAGTCGCACTGACGCGCTGCCGCGAGACGAACCACGTTTCTAGGGCCGGATCGATCGCAAGCAAGACGGTCCTCATCCGGGTCAGCCGGTCCGCAACCATGCTGGAGTTGAGCAGTGGTTCGAGATGAGCGACGCGGTTGCGCAGTTTATAGATGTTGTCGACGTGATCCACGAGGTCCGACGGTGTGCCTGTAAAGCTCGGGAACGCGGCGGCTAGCGCCTTGCTCCAGAGATGCTGTCTGCCGGGATCGTTGTCGGGCAGCAAGAACCGCCAGGTGCCGAAGCTCAATTGGGCGAGTACGTCGGGGTGCCCAGGTGCCCTACCGGCACCACGTAGGGCGGTCTGTGCTCTCCGAGTGGCCTTGCGGATGTCGTCGCCGGCCAATCGTTGGAGCAGGCGGGCGGGGTCCATGAGCCAGTCCGACGCGTGTGATCGGCCCGTTTGCCGATCCCGCTGAACGGCGTTCCACCTGCAGAGCTGTTCGTCGAGCGCGTTGCGCAGGATCACCTCGAATCGATGTAGGCACTCGTACACCGCGCCCGAGAGTTCGACACTCCATTGGTACAGCGCCAGCGCTCGGCGGACATTGCCTTCCGTCGCCGCGAGGTACGGCGCGAGACGCGGTCCGCTGATCTTGGCGGCGACCACAGCGTGATAGAGGGCGGTTTGATTTGCAGGAGGCATGATCCTAAACTTCTTCGTGAAGGCGGAGGCAGGTCTCTCCGTTACATGAACACCTGAGGGCCCGTCGGTCTACGCCGACGGGCCCTCAGCATGTCCGCGGAGTTCTTCGTCGATGTTAGGTCGTCAAACGATCCGATCCGTAATCGGCTGGTGACTGTTCGACAGAGTTCAAGCGTCTTTGGGTTGTAACTGTCGGTAACACGGCTGACAACTAGCGGGGCTAGCGTCGGGGCTCGTGAGCTTTCCGAGTCGGCACCGCGTGCGGCTGTGGTTCGGTCCCCATCAGATCTCCGACTACATCGGTGAGCAGGCCGGTGCGGCTCGGTACGAGGCTGCTATGCGGCGGCGGTTTCCGGGGCTGGAGGTCACCAACGAGCTGTTGCCGGTGACTCCTCGACCGGCGGATTACAGCACTGCTGACCTGCACCGATAGGCTTTGTGCGTGGCCCAAGAATATGCACAGCATGAGTTGGTGCTAGTCGTCGACTTCGGGGCGCAGTACGCGCAGCTGATCGCGCGTCGCGTGCGCGAGGCGAAGGTGTACTCCGAGATCGTGCCGCACTCGATGCCGGTCGAGGAGATGCTGGCGAAGGGCCCGAAGGCGATCATCCTGTCCGGCGGACCGCAGTCGGTGTACGCCGAGGGCGCGCCGCGGGTCGACTCCGGGCTGTTCGAGGCCGGCGTACCGGCGTTCGGCATCTGCTACGGCTTCCAGGCGATGGCGCAGACGCTCGGCGGCGAGGTACGGCGTACCGGACTGCGCGAGTTCGGCCGTACGCCGGTGACCGTGAGCGAGGCGGGCACGCTGCTCGCCGACATCCCCGAGGACCTGAACGTGTGGATGTCGCACGGTGACGCGGTGCACGCGCCGCCCGCCGGGTTCGCCGTCCTCGCGGCGTCCGAGGGCGCGCCGGTCGCGGCGTTCGAGGACCTGGACCGGCGGCTGGCCGGTGTGCAGTGGCACCCGGAGGTCCTGCACTCGCAGGCCGGGCAGGCCGTGCTGGAACACTTCCTGTACGAGATCGCCGGCTGCAAGGGCGACTGGACCACGAGCAACGTGGTCGAGGAGCAGGTCGAGCTGATCCGTGAGCAGGTCGGCGACAAGCAGGTGCTGTGCGCGTTGTCCGGCGGTGTCGACTCCGCGGTCGCGGCGGCCCTGGTACACAAGGCGATCGGTGACCAGTTGACCTGCGTGTACGTCGACCACGGTCTGCAGCGGGCCGGTGAGTCGGAGCAGATCGAGAAGGACTTCGTCGCCGCGATCGGGATCCGGCTCGAGGCGATCGACGCGGAGGAGCAGTTCCTGACCGCGCTGGCCGGGGTGACCGATCCGGAGCAGAAGCGCAAGATCGTCGGCCGGGAGTTCATCCGCACCTTCGAGGCGACCGCACGCAAGGTGGACGCCGAGCGGCACATCGAGTTCCTGGTCCAGGGCACGCTGTACCCGGACGTGGTCGAGTCCGGCGGCGGTGCCGGTGCCGCGAACATCAAGTCGCACCACAACGTCGGCGGGCTGCCCGACGACCTGCAGTTCAGCCTGATCGAGCCGCTGCGGACGCTGTTCAAGGACGAGGTCCGCGAGCTCGGCCTGGCGCTCGGTCTGCCGGAGACGATGGTCTACCGGCACCCGTTCCCGGGCCCCGGCCTGAGCATCCGGATCATCGGCGAGGTCACCCGCGAGCGGCTGGACATCCTGCGCGCCGCGGACCTGATCGCGCGCACCGAGCTCACCGCGGCCGGTCTCGACCGCGACATCTGGCAGTTCCCGGTGGTGCTGCTGGCCGACGTACGGTCCGTCGGTGTCCAGGGCGACGGCCGGACGTACGGCCACCCCGTCGTACTGCGTCCCGTCACCAGCGAGGACGCGATGACGGCCGACTGGGCGCGCCTGCCGTACGACGTGATCGAGCGCATCTCGACCCGCATCACCAACGAGGTCGACGAGATCAACCGCGTCACCGTCGACGTCACCAGCAAGCCCCCGGGCACCATCGAGTGGGAGTAGCGTCACGGTGGGTGACCCCGACGGCTGTTACGGTCGTTGTGTTGCCCGTTGACCACGGCGGGTGACTTCCTCGGGGGAGGAGACCGTGGTGTTCCGCGTTCATTTCGAGTGTGCGGATCTGGCCAGGACGACGATCGCGCAGGAGCCCGATCCGTTGTGGGAGGTCCTGCTGGGTCTCCACGTCCTGCAGACCGATGACGAGCCGGAGACGTTCGGCACCTGGCGGGAGCGGGCGAGGGCCCGGCTGAGCGCGCTGGAGCAGGAGCTGCTCGCGCTGGCGCCGCCGGTCGGGTATTCACCGGATTTCCTGACACCGCGCGCCGCGGGTCAAGGACTCGAGGCGGGACTGGCGGCCGTTGCCGCCACACCGCCCGGGCAGCTGAGATCCGAGTTGGGCAGGTTGTCGGACAGCGTGCGGCTGCCGGCCTGGAGCCGGCGGCTCGCGGCCGGTGAGAACGGCGTGATGACCCGGCTCGTGCACGGGCTGCGGTCGTTCCACCGGACCAAGATCGCGCCGCAGATGCCGATGATCGCGCCGGCGATCGAGTCGGCCGTTGCCAGGCACAACGACACCGTCGCCAACGACGGGTTCGAGTCGCTGATCCCGCAGCTGCACCGGACGCTGCGCTGGGAGGCCCCCGTGCTGTCGGTCGACACGCCGCACATCGACCGGGATCTGCACCTGAACGGCCGGGGGCTGCGGCTGGTGCCGTCGTTCTTCTGCTGGAAGTACCCGATGATGCTGCTCGATCCCGCGCTACCACCGGTGCTCGTGTACCCGGTGCGGCACGCCGGCCGACCAGAGTCCGTCGTACGCCGTGCCGATCGCGATCGTGCCGTGGCCGACCTGCTCGGGAAGACCCGGGCACGGGTGCTGAAGAGCATCTCGAGCGGCGCGTGCTCGACGAGCGAACTGGCTGCCAGGGCTGGGATCTCGCTCGCGTCGGCCAGCGAACACGCCCGGATCCTGCACAACACCGGCCTGGTCACGACGCACCGCATCGGCAGCTCGGTCCGGCACATCCTCAATCCGATCGGCGCCGACGTTCTCACCGGATCCCGCACCTAGGGCTGGATGCCGTCGAGGAGGCGGTCGAGGCCGTAGCGGTACGAGTCGGCGGCGGCTTCGCGGGTGCTGGACTGGTAGCCCTTGGCGTGCCAGATCGTGGTCATCGCGGGATGCCGGTCGACGTCGAAGTACGTCTCCCAGAGTTCGTTCCGCTCGCCCCACCAGGCGTCGTTGGTCTGACCGGTCGCCCGCTCGACCAGTTGACTCTCCGCCTCGAGGCTCGCCGCGGAGTCGACGTACGTCGTGATTGCGAGCGCGGCTGTGTTCGTCTCGAGCGCTCCGAGTCCTAGACCGAGTAACGCGGACAGGAGGTACTCGCGACCCGCCAGCATGCCCGGCCCGACCGGTGGGCGGATCGTTGAGACCTGTGACAACCACAGGTGCCGCTGGAACATCGCACGGGTCTGCCGCGAGTAGAGCTCCACCTGCTGCCGCCAGTCGTCCGGTCGCGGCTCACCCGGGCCGGGCAGCTCGCGTTCGCCGAGCACCTGGTCGACCATCAGATCGAGCAGCTCGTCCTTCGACGGCACGTACGTGTAGAGCGTCATCGTGCCGACGCCGAGCTCCTTCGCGAGCCCGCCCATCGACGCCGCCGCGAGGCCCTGGTCGTCGGCGAGCTGGATGCCTGCCTGCACGACGTCGTCCACGTTCAACGACGGCCGCCGGCCGGCGCCGCGCTTTCGGTCGGTGGACTCGTCAGCTGTGGGGTGGCGGTGGTTGCGCCACAGCAACGCCAGCGTCTTGTCCGGCTGCCCCTCGCCACTCCGCCGCTCGCTCACGGGCCAACGATAGGCGCTTCCTTGAATTCTCGTATACCCTACGAGAATTCTGATCGAGAGGGGATTTCGGATGACGATCCTGGTGACGGGTGCGACGGCGAGCGTGGGGCGGCTGCTCGTCGACGAGTTGGTGGCGGCGGGTGCGCCGGTGCGGGCGCTGACCAACAAGCCGGTCCGGGCCGCGCTGCCGGAGGGCGTGGAGGTGGCGCGCGGGTACCTCGGCAAGCCGGAGACGCTGCCTGCGGCGCTCGCCGGCATCGATACCGTGTACCTCGCGCCGCTTCCGGCGTACGTCGACGACTTCGTCCGCTGCGCGCGGGACGCCGGCGTGCGGCGGGTCGTCGTACTGTCCGGGGAGCCTGCGGAGTACGAGGCGCAAGGGGATCCGTCGACGTGGCACTACTACCGGATCGAGCGGGCGATCGAGGCGGGCGGCTTCGACTGGACGTTCCTGAGGCCGGGGCAGTTCATGAACAACACGCTCGACTGGGCTCCGTCGATCAAGGCGGACGGGGTGGTGCGGGCGCCGTACGCCGGTGCCGTGCAGACGCCGATCGATCTCGCTGACATCGCCGCGGTGGCGCGGGTGGTGCTGCTGTCGGAGGAGTACGGCGGGCAGAAGATCACCATGAGCGGACCCGAGGGAATCACGCAGCCGGAGGAGGTCGCGTGTATCTCGGAGGCGATCGGGCGGGAGGTGCGGTTCGAGGAGCAGACGCCGGACGAGTACCTCGAGCGGCTGACGCCGGTGATCGGGCGCGAGACGGCGCAGTGGCTGCTGGACGGTTTCCGGATGATGGCCGAACATCCGATGAAGCCGGAGCCGGCGGTGTTCGACCTCACGGGCCGACCGGGTACGACGTACCGCGAATGGGCTCGCGCCAACGTGGCGGCCTTCGTCTGAGGCATGATGCGCGGTTGTGAAGGAAAAACTGCACGGCTACCTCCGTGAGGCCCGCGAGGCGATCGTCTGGAAGCTGGACGGGCTCGGCGAGTACGACATCCGCCGGCCGTTGACGCCGAGCGGGACCAACCTCCTCGGCCTCGTCAAGCACCTGTCGATCGTCGAGGCCTGGTACTTCGGGAAGACGTTCGACCGGCCGTTCCCCGAAGAGCTGCCGTGGTGGGACGACGACGCCGAACCGAATGTCGAGATGTGGGCCACCGCGGACGAGACCCGCGCCGAGATCGTCGACCGCTACCAGCGGGCGTGCGTGCACGCGGATGCGACGATCGAGGCGCTCGCCGTGGACGCGCCGGGCCAGGTGCCGTGGTGGCGCAACCCGTCGGTGACGCTGCACGGCATCCTCGTCCACGTCCTCGCCGAAACCAGCCGCCACGCGGGCCACGCCGACATCCTCCGCGAACAGCTGGACGGCGCGGCCGGCATGCGCCCGACCAACTCGAACCTGCCCGAGCAGGACGCGGAATGGTGGGCGGCGTACCGCGCTCGTGTCGAGGAGGCCGCCCGGGCTGCCGCCGTTTGACGTTCGTGCGAACATGTGTTCGACTATGAGGCATGAGGTGGGCCGGGCAGCGGGTTGATGCCGAGACTCCGGGGACGTTGCCGGGGCTCGGGTCGATCGCGGGGCTGGTCCGGTCGGTGACGACACCGGAGTTCCAGGGGATCACGTTCCACGAGGTGCTGGCGCGGTCGGCGCTGAACTCCGTCCCCGGTACGGCGCTGCCGTTCAACTGGACCGTCAACCCGTACCGCGGCTGCTCGCACGCCTGCCGGTACTGCTTCGCCCGGCCCACCCACCAGTACCTCGAACTCGACGCCGGCCTGGACTTCGACCAGCAGATCGTCGTCAAGACGAACGTGGCCGACGTCCTGCGCCGTGAGCTCGCCCGCCCGTCCTGGCGCCACGAACAAGTTGCCCTGGGCACCAACACGGACCCGTACCAGCGCGCCGAGGGCCGCTACCGCCTGATGCCCGGCATCATCGAGGCCCTCGCCGGATCGGGCACACCGCTGTCGATCCTCACCAAGGGCACCCTGCTCCGCCGGGACCTGGAGCTGCTGTCGGCGGCCTCCGCCGAGGTCTCCGTCGGCATCGGCCTCTCCCTCGCCCTGGGCGACGAAGCCCTCCGGCGCCGCCTCGAACCCGGCGTCCCCTCGATCCGCGGCCGCCTCGACCTGATCCGAGCCGTCCGCAACGCCGACCTCCCCTGCGGCGTCATGGTCGCCCCCGTCCTACCCTGGCTCACCGACTCGACAGACCAACTGGACGACCTCCTGGCCCAACTGTCCGAGGCCGGCGCCACCGGTGTCACCCCGCTACTCCTCCACCTACGCCCCGGCGTCAAGGAGTGGTTCATGCAATGGCTCTCCGACGACCACCCCAACCTCGTAAGCCGCTACAACTCCCTCTACGCCCACGGCCCCAACGCCGCCCCTAGCTACCAAAAATCCTTCACCCAAAAACTTCACCCCCTCCTGACCAAACACGGCTTCGCCAGAACCTCCCCCCATCGCGCAGCCCCCATCAACGGCACGCACCGCCCTGAGTCCAGCCAAGAAGCCCTCTTCTGACCCACTCCGCCATGGCGTGAATCCGCGCCCGGCTCATGACGTCTCGTCGCGGAGGTTTCCGGCGTGAGTCATGTTCAGCGGTGGAGTTGGGCGGATTCCGCGAAGGCGTGGGGGATCGTCAGGATGGCGGCCGCAGAGCGAACTGATAGGGGCAGAGACGAGAGGGTGAGCGGCTCGGCCGGAGTCCGCTGTGGCTACCTTGGGCACCGATCAGCCGTTTTCTGCCGTGCATTGTGGTTGACCCGCGCTCAAGGTGGTCACAGGCAAGTGCCGAAACCTCTGGCCGGGTGTGGGGAGTGCTGTTGCCTGTTCTGGGTGGGTAATCCTCCCCAGACCCGAGGAAGGGCCGATGACCGCGGTGGTCGCAGCGCCGGCCGACCGTCGCCGGAGCAGCGTTCTCGCACCCGGCGCGTCCGTGGACATCGACCCAACGCCGGCCACAGTCCGTCGACGATGTCTGCTGGCTTGGTGGTGTGGGGAATCCTGCTGGTCGTTTCAGGTGGGTAGGACTCCCCAATCCCCCTACGTACTGCGTGCAGGAGAGTCCGCTCGGCCAGCGTGCTCTCCGCCGCCGAGTTCGGCTACGGGAGGGTGAGGATCTGGGGGCCTTCGGGGGTTAGGGCTACGGTGTGTTCGGCGTGGGCGCCGCGGGTTCGGTCGGCGGAGCGGAGGGTCCAGCCGTCTTCGTCGATGCTGTAGGTGGAGCCGGGGCCGGACCAGAACCAGGGTTCGATGGCGAAGACGTGGCCGGCGCGGAGTCTGAGGCCGCGGCCGGGGCGGCCGCCGTTGGGGATGTGTGGCTCTTCGTGCATGCGGCGTCCGACGCCGTGGCCGCCGAAGTCCAGGTTGGTGCCGACGCCGGCTCGATGGCCGACTTCTCCGATCGCGGCGCCGATGTCGCCGATCCGGTTGCCTTCGACTGCGGCCGCGATCCCCGCGGCGAGGGCCTCTTCGGTCGTCGCGATCAGTTCCAGGTCCTCGGCCCGCGGCGTACCGATGCAGAAGCTGATCGCCGAGTCCGCGCACCATCCGTCGATGGAGGCGCCGCAGTCCACGTTGAGCAGGTCTCCGTCGGCGAGCCGCTGGTCGGACGGCAGCCCGTGCAGTACGGCGTCGTTCACCGACGTACAGATCACGCCGCTGAAGGGTGAGGTCGCGAACCCGGGCTGGTATCCGTCGAACAACGACACCGCCCCGGCGGAGCGCAGTACGTCGCGGGCCACCTCGTCGAGTTCACGCAAGGAGACGCCGACCGCGGCCTCCTTCTTCACCGTTGCGAGCGCGGTGCCGACGACCCGCCCGGCCGCGTGCATCTGCTCGATCTGCTCCGGTGTCTTCAACTCGACCATGATTCCTCCGGGATAGTTATACCGGTACTACTACCACAACCCCAACTAACACTCCCTGCGCAGCGTCTTCAACGACAACTAGGGTTTGGGGGTCGGGATGGCGGTACGACGACGCGCGGTGCTCGGGGGATTGCTCGCTGGAGCCGCGGCGGTTGCGACGAGTGGATGTCTGGCTGACACGTTCGCCGATACGGGTGATCAGCCGACGAAGACGGCGGAGCCGAAGCAGAGCAAGCCGCGGAACGGATCACGGTCGTCGCGACCGGCGACGTACTGCTCCACGAACGTCTGTGGACCACCGCGAAACGCGACGGCGACGACGGCCGCTGGGACTTCGCGCCGCTGATGAGCAGCGTGAAACCCCTTGTCCAGAAGGCGGATCTCGCGATCGCGCATCTGGAGACACCGCTGGCGCGCGACGGCGGGCCGTACCACGGCTACCCGCTCTTCCAGGGTCCGCCGCAGATCGCCGCGGCGCTCAAGCAGACCGGGTACGACCTGTGCACGACCGCGAGCAATCACAGCTTCGACGGCGGCGCGGCCGGCGTCGACCGGACGCTCGACACCCTGGACAAGGTCGGGCTGAAGCATGCCGGTACGGCGCGGTCGCGGGCCGAGGCCGAGCAGATCACGATCGTCGACGTCGGGGGAGTGAACGTCGCGTCGCTCAGTTTCACGTTCGGTTTCAACGGCCTGCCGTACCCGAACGGCGAGACCTGGCGGGCGGCCACGATCAGCGCGAAGACGATCAAGTTGAAGGCACAGGAGGCCCGTGATCGTGGTGCCGATCTCGTGCTGGTCAGCTGCCACTGGGGTACGGAGTACTCGAACAAGCTCAACGACCAGCAGCGTGAGGTCGCTCCGCAACTGCTTGCCGACAGCAACATCGATCTGGTGATCGGCCACCACGCGCATGTCGTGCAGCCGATGGAGGAGATCGACGGCAAGTGGGTCGCGTACGGACTCGGCAACCTGGTCGCGGCGCATCGCGAACCCAACAGCACCAAGGCCGAAGGGCTCCTGGCCCGCTTCACGTTCACCCGCACCGGCGACCGCTGGACGACCGCGGCCGAGTACGCGCCGCTGCTCATGACGGACGTGCTTCCGGTCCGCGTTCTCGACGTACGCCGGGAGCTCGCGAAGGGCGACTCGGTGGCGAAGCGGAGCCGGCTCGAGCTCGCGCAGCGCCGTACGACGGAGACCGTGACGGCACTGGGCGCGACGCCGAAAATGCTTTGAGCCAAGGCGTCGTGGCGGTCTAGGGTCGAGTGCATGATTACGTACTTCGTGATGGTCCGTCGTGCCCGCCTCCGGGCAGGCGAGGGGTGCCTGGGGATGGCATCCGCTCGATAGTCGTTGGGCCCAACGGGTTGTGGACGCGGCCGGGATCGAACCCGGCGAGCTCGTCCTCGATGTCGGGGCCGGACTGGGTGCGCTGACCGCGCCGCTGGTCCAGGCCGGCGCCCGGGTGGTCGCCGTCGAACTCCATCCCGGTCGTGCCGATCGGTTGCGCCGGCGGTTCGCCGACGCGCCGGTGACGGTCGTCCGGGCCGATGCCGGTGATCTGCGGTTGCCGTCGCGGCCGTTCCGGGTGGTGTCGAGTCCGCCGTACAACATCTCCACTCTGTTGCTGAAGCGCTTGCTGGCGCCGGGTTCACGCCTGGTGTCGGCGGATCTGGTGCTGCAGCGGCAGGTGGCGAATCGGTGGGTTCGCGGAGACGCACCCGGGGCGAACCGGTGGTTCCGCCACTACAACCCGTCCCTCGGACTTCGCCTTCCCCGCAAAGCTTTCACCCCACCGCCACATGTCGATTCAGCAGTCCTGGTACTGCGCAAACGCTAGAGGGGCGCAACCCCCACAAGGTCAGAGGTGACCTTGTGGGGGTTTCTGCTGTCAGCCGTGCCAGGAGGTCCAGAGGGCGGCGTAGGGGCCTTGGCGGGCTACTAGTTCGTCGTGGCTGCCTAGCTCCGAGATGCGGCCGTCCTCTACTACGGCGACGCGGTCGGCGTCGTGGGCGGTGTAGAGGCGGTGGGCGATCGCTATGACCGTTCGGCCTTCCAGTACGGCGGCCAGCGAGCGCTCCATGTGCCGCGCAGCCCGCGGGTCGATCAGCGACGTCGCCTCGTCGAGCACCAACGTGTGCGGGTCAGCCAGCACCAGACGCGCCAGCGCCAACTGCTGCGCCTGCGCCGGCGTCAACGCCAGCTGCCCGGACCCGACGCGAGTGTCCAGCCCGTCCGGCAGCGCCACGGCCCACTCTCGCGCGTCCACTGCTCCAAGTGCGTCAAGCAGGTCCGCGTCCGTTGCGGACGGACGCGCCATCGAGAGGTTGTCCCGGAGCGTTCCGACGAAGACGTGGTGCTCCTGCGTGACCAGAGCGACCTGCTTGCGCAGCTCGTCCAGCGGCAGCTCCGTCATCCCCACACCGCCGACCGTCACCGAACCGGTCCGCGGCGGATGGATGCCCGCGACGAGCCGGCCCAGCGTCGACTTGCCCGCACCGGACGGCCCGACCATCGCGATCCGCTCGCCTGGCTGGATCGTGAGGTCGACGCCGTGCAGCACGTCGCGGCCGTCGACGTACGAGAACCGCACGTCACGTGCCTCAACGAGCTCACCGGACGGCTCCCGCCCCGACGGCGTCCGGTCGTCCGGTACGTCGCTGATGCCGAGCAGTCGCGCGAACGCGGCGCCGCCGGACTGGAGCTCGTCCAGCCAGGACAGCAACCGGTCGACCGGGTCGATCAGTTGGTTCACGTACAGCACGGCGGCCGTCACGGCGCCGAGCGTGACGTGCCCGTTGAGGTGCAGCCAGCCGCCGAACAGCAGCGTGCCGACGACCGGCACGAGGTACCCGAGCTCGGCGGCCGGGAAGTACACGGTCCGCAGGAACATCGTGTAGCGCTCAGCCAGGTAGCTCCCGCGGATGTCCACGTCACCGCGCCGCACACGGTCGTCGTACCGCCGCAGGGCCTCGACCGTCCGCGCGCCTTCGACCGTCTCCGCGAGGGAGCTGGTCATCTGCGCGTACGCCGCGTTCTCGCGGAGGTACCCGTCCTTGGCGCGGCCCAGGTACCACTTCGTGCTCAGCCAGAGCAGCGGGACCATCGCGAGCATCGGCACCAGCACCCAGACGCCGACCAGCAGCGTGGCGACCGCGGTGAAGATCACGGTCACGAACGCGATGATCGTCTCCGGTACGGCGAACCGCACGGTGCGGGACAACGTGTCGACGTCGCGCGACGTCCGCGACAGCAGGTCACCGGTGCCGGCCCGCTCGACCGTACCGATCGGCAGCGCCAGCGCGTTGTCGACGAACTCCTCGCGCAGCTCGGCCAGCACCTGCTCGCCCAGCGCGAACGACCGGTACCGCGCCCACCGGGTCAGCAGCGACTGCGCGACGATGAAGCCGGCGATCACGATGATCACCACGTTGACCTTGGCGGCGGTCGTGCCGTTCTGCACGTCCTGCACCAGATTGCCGATCAGCCGCGGCGCCGCGAGCCCGCTGACTGCCGCGAGCCCGTGCAGGAGCAGTGCGATCGTCAGGTTGCGCGGGTGCCGCCGGGCCAGTCGCCGGGCGTGCCGCCGAATCTCGGCCGGCCCGGCCACGGGCAGGATCTGCCTCATCGAAGGGCCTCCTCTTCTTCGGTCTGGCGGGTGACGGTCCTGCGGTACTGCGGGGTGCTCTCGAGCAGCTCGCGGTGCTTGCCGGTGGCAACGACGCGCCCGGCGGCGACGAAGATCACCTCGTCGACGCGGTCCAGCAGCAGCGGGCTCGCGGTCAGTACGACGGTGCTGCGGCCGGATCGGTGGTCGCGCAGCCGGTCCGCGATCCGTGCCTCGGTGTGCGCGTCGACGGCCGACGTCGGCTCGACCAGGACCAGCACGGACGGGTCCGCGAGCAGCGCGCGTACCAGGACGAGCCGCTGGCGCTGTCCACCGGAGAACGAGCGGCCCTTCTCCTCCACCTCGGAGTCGAGCCCGTCCGGCAGCGCGACGAGCACGTCCTCCGCGGACGCCGTACGCAGCGCGGCCATCAGTTCGTCATCGGTACGACGACCTGCTGGGTCCAGCTCCGTTCGCAGCACACCGGTGAACAGCTGAGAGCCCGTGTCGCTCACCAGGATCTGCTCCCGGACGTCTGCGCGCGTAGCGCTGGCCAGCGTGACACCGCCGTACCTGACCTCGCTTGCCTCGTCGTACCGACCCAGGCGGTCTGCGAGCTTGTCGTAGCTGTCCAGCTCGGCGGAGACGACTGCGGTGAGCAGTCCGTCGCGGGCGCGGACACCGGAGACCGGATCGACCAGGTCGCCGTGGTCCGGCAACTGCACCGGTGTCTCCGGGTCGGTGATGTCGGTCTCCAGCTTCAGCACTCGGATGACCCGGCCTGCTGCGACCAGTCCACGCATCAGCTGGTTGGCGAACTCGGTCGCCGTACGCAGTGGCAGCACCAGGAACGTCGCGTACCCGTAGAACGCGACCAGCGAGCCGGCACTGAGGTCACCGCGCAGAGCGAAGTGCGCACCCAGACCGACCACCAGTACGACGAAGATGCCTGGCAACAGCACCTGTGCCGCGTCCAGCACGGACTGGATGCCGGCCACCCGTACGCCGGCCTTCCGCACCTCCTGTGACTCGCTCCGGTAGCGCTTGGAGAACGACTCCTCACCGCCGATGCCGCGCAGCACCCGCAGACCGGCCACGATGTCCGAGCCCAGTGAGTTCAGCTCGCCGACCGCCTCGCGCTGCGCGGACTGCCGCTTGTGCAGCGGCCGCAGCATCGGCCCGAGGCAGAACAGCATGATCGGTACGCCGATCAGCACCACCAGACCGAGCACGGTCGACGACGACAGCAGGATCGCCGCGACCACCACGAACGCGACGATCGCGCCGGCGAACCGGGCCGAGATCTCCATCAGGTTGCCGATGTAGGACAGGTCGCCGGCGCCGATGCTGACCACCTCGCCGGTGGCCAGCTGCTTGGGCAGTGTCGCGCCGAGGTCGGCCGACTTCCGCGTCACCACCTGGACCGTCCGGTACGCCGCGATCAGCCAGTTGGTGACCGCGAACCGGTGCCGCATGATGCCCGCGGTCGCCTGCACCACACCGACCGCGAACAGCAGCGCGGTCCAGCGCAGCAGCCGCTCGCCGTCGCGGGCCGCGACGCCCTCGTCGATCGCCCGCCCGAGGATCGCCGGGATGAACGCCTGCGACGCCATCCACAGGATGCCGAACGCCATCCCGCCGGCGAGCGTGCGTGCCTGACCGCCCGCGACCCACCACAGGTAGCGGGCCGGCGAGCGATGATTCGGGACGCCGGGATCGGCGAGCGGCAGTTGTCTCATAGCCTTCTCAGGCTAGGTGCCGCGACCGACAGTCGCATGCGAATTAATCGCACCTGTGGACACTCCAAACACGCGCGGTGACGGTGACGGTCGGTAGACCTTCACCTTGCGTTGGGCAACGGGTTCCCATCGGGTCATGTCCGGCCCCTGTCCTGGACCCATGTTGGTGATCGCGCATCGGGGAGCGAGTGGCTACCGCCCGGAACACACACCGGCGGCCTACCGCCTGGCCGCGGCCCAGGGAGCCGACTTCCTGGAGCCCGACCTGGTCGCGACCCTCGACGGCGTCCTGGTCTGCCGGCACGAGAACGAGATCTCCGGTACGACGGACGTCGCGGAGCACCCGGTGTTCGCCGACCGGAGGATCACCAAGATCGTCGACGGGACCGCGGTCACCGGCTGGTTCGTCGAGGACTTCACGTTCGCCGAGCTGCGGACGCTGCGGACCCGGGAGCGGATGCCCGCGCTCCGGGCGAACAACACGGCGTACGACGGGCTGGAGGAGATCCCCACCTTCGACGAGGTGGTCGCGCTGGCGCGCCGGGAGTCGGCGCGGCTGGGACGGCCGATCGGGGTACTGCCGGAGATCAAGCACCCGACGTACTTCCGGCGGCTCGGCCTGCCGCTGGAGGAGCTGCTCACCGAGCGGATCCTGGCGCTCGGGCTGCGTCCGGACGAGATCATGATCCAGTCGTTCGAGCCGACGAGCCTGCGGCGGCTGTCGGTGATGACACGGGTGCCGCTGGTGCAGCTGATCGACTCCGAGAGCGCACCGAACGACTTCCTGCGGACCGGTGACGGGCGCACGTACGCCGACCTGATCGAGCCTCGGGGGCTACGGGAGATCGCGACGTACGCACAGGTGCTGGCGCCGTACAAGGACCTGGTCGTGCCGCGCAGCGCGGACGGGTGCCTCGGGGAACCTACTCGCCTGGTCGACGACGCCCACCGTGCCGGTCTGGGGGTCCAGGTCTGGACGTTCCGCGCCGAGCGCCGCTTCCTGCCGACCGGGACCGATTTCACCACCGAACTGACCCGCTTCGCCGCCCTCGGCCTGCAGGGCGTCTTCTCCGACCACCCGGACCAGGCAGTAGCCGCCCTCCGCAAACCGGCTCTGAACGTCTAGCGGAGACTCGCGCGTAGTTCGGCCAGGGCCTTCGCGGCTGTCGGCTGGAGTTCGTGATCGATGGCGCGGCTGCGGTCGATTCCCAGGTCCAGACGGGCGGTGGTGGCGGGACGGCTGCGGAGGAGCCTGGTGCGGAGGTACGTCGGCGGGTGCGTCGCGTCGGTCCTCGTGTCGCGGAGGCGGCTGACCCGCAGACGGCGTTCGATCTCCCGCGCCGGGACTTCGGTCACTTCCCGCCGGACTGCCTCCAGCGGCTCGATCTCGGTCGGGAAGCGGACCGCTCGCTCCAACGCACGGTACGACGCGCCGGCCAGGACCAGCCGCTCGAGCGCTTGTGCGGTCGCCTCGGAACCGGCGATCTCACCGGCTTTGCGGTCGGCGAGATACTCCGCCCGCTGGCCGCCGCGCAGCGCCAGCCGCTCGAGCAGCCAGGCGACCCCTCGCACCAAGGTGCCGATGGTCGCGTTGAGCATCCGGCTGACCATAGTGGCACCGGTCGGTTCGTCGTAGCCGAGCTCTCGCCTGATCCGGTCGCCATGCTGCTCCGTGAAGGTCTCCTGCAGCTCATGCAGAACCGACCAGGCGGCGCCGACCAGCCAACCGCTCCGGGCATCGCCGTGCCGCCCGTGGCCGAATTCGTGCGCCAGGACCGCGATCCGCTCCTGCGGTCGCAGACCTGCCCAGAGCGGCAGCCCAATGCCGACGACCGGACGGAATCGCCAGCCGATCTGCTGGTACCAGACGTTCGCCTCCACGTTGACGACGACGGTCGTCACCCGCCTGGTGCCGATCGCGTCGGCCAGTTCGTCGAGGACGGCGTACAGGGTGGGGGCCTGGTTGCGCGGCACCGGCTGCACGTCCTCGGCTAGTCGCGCAGCGCGTGGGTGGAAGAGGAACGCCACAGCGAAAGCGAGGAGCGCGAGCATCCCGCTGAGCCAGAGTGGTCGGTAGAAGACGATCAGCGCGACGCCGGCCAGGAAGGCGATCAGCGGTAGCAGGAGGATCAGAGCGGACAGGACATGTGCACTGATCCTGGCGGCGTCCCAGCCGGGGCGGTGGATGCTCCCGGCCTCCAGTTCACGGTAGAGGGCTTCGGCGAGGCGGTGCTCGAGCCGAAGCCGCCAGGGCGGCGTCTGGTCGTCTACAGGTGTGGGGTCGACGTTCCAGTCGCACTTGTCACACCAGGTGACGTACCGCCGGTCGACCCGGATCTGATGCCCGCACTCGGGGCAGTTGGAGATCTCTTCGGTGCGCTGCACCACGGCAGTGTTGCAGCGCGGCGGCGGGGTGGCGAGTTGTCGTCACCCCGCCTGGGGTGCTGCGCCTCTGGTGGGCGCAGTCATGCTCACGCCGCCGGGGGCTTGTTGTTGGTGTCGTCGTAGAGGCGGGAAGCGATGTCGTTCTCGGTCGTGTCCTGGTTCTGGTTGACCGACTGCTGGACGTTCTGCCAGACGGCCTTGCCGTCGGACTCCGGGATCACGATCCAGGCGACCGCGTAGCCGATCAGCGCGGCGCCGCCGGTGATCAGGGTGAGGCCGACCCAGCCGAGGCGGACCAGCGTGACGTCAACGTTCAGGTAGTCGGCGATGCCGCCGGACACCCCGGAGAGCATCCGCTGGTTGGCGGAGCGACGGAGGACCTTGCCGGACAGGTTCTGGAATGGTGCGTTGGAGTTCGTCATGGCTCCACTGTCCCGTTCCAGGCACCTCCAGCACATCAGGATCGGTACCGACCTACCCCTGACCCGCCCCTGACGACTTTCGTGACAAGACGCTTCGCCGGCGCGGAGACTTAGGGGGTGGAGCCCCCGCGCGACGGTACGTCCCGCAGCCGCGGCGTGCTGGCGTCGGCCGCCGCCGCGACCACTGTGGTGGCCGTCATCGGCGTCACCAACCTGCTGAGCTCCAGTGGCACAGGGACCCTGATCCCGACCCCAGAGCCGACCCCGGAGCCTGTGGCGATGCGGACGGTCGGCTACGGGCACGTGGCGATCACCGTGCCGAAGGCCTGGGGCACGAACGCCAGTCGCTGCGGTACGCCGCACCGGGACACCGTTCTGATCGACGACCCGTCCGCTGCGTCGTACTGCGACCTGCCGCGCCCGCCGGACGTTGACAGCGTGGAGCTCGTCACCGCCCCGCCGAGTGGCTTCCGGAGGGACGAGACGATCACCGTGGACGGTGTGTACGCCGAGCGCCGCAAGACCGGCTGTGCGAGTGACGACGTGTGCTGGGGCGCAGTGGGCTTCCCGTCCTTGCACGTCTGGTTCAGGGCCTCGTCGTCCACAAGTGCCGACGAGGTGGATCAGATCCTCGCCCGGATCCAGATCCTGCCGGACCGGGTCGGCGTACCGAGCTCGTGGTCGTTGGACGAGAGCCGAGACGGTACGACGTACGCGCAGCGCATCCGGGCGCTGGGCCTGAAGACAGCGTTCCGTACCAGGACGTCGACCGTGTACAAGGCAGGCCG
The DNA here is from genome assembly GCF_053607525.1 of Kribbella sp. NPDC055110. Classification (NCBI taxonomy): domain Bacteria; kingdom Bacillati; phylum Actinomycetota; class Actinomycetes; order Propionibacteriales; family Kribbellaceae; genus Kribbella; species Kribbella sp. NPDC055110. The sequence continues at coordinate 86,496 of NZ_JBSGTS010000016.1, read as the reverse complement.
CGTCGTCGGCGTCTCTCCGCCTCCCGGGACCCTGCTGAGCCCCGGTGAGACAGTCACGCTGACAGTCAAGTAGGCCGGAACCTCAGGGACCCATCACCCTGTCTGTAGGGGTGAGGGAGGGACATGGACGAGTTCACCGAGTACGTCACCGCGCGCTGGCCCAAGCTGGTCCGTTCCGCGGTTCTGCTCGGCTGTACGCCGTCTGAAGCGGAGGACCTCGTCCAGTCCGCGCTGGAGCGATGCCTACTCAAGTGGAACCGGGTACGGGCAGCGGAGGACCGTGACGCGTACGTGCACCGCGTACTGGTCAACTGCTTCCGCTCCTCCCGCAGACGCCGCTGGCACGGTGAGCTGCCGTCCGCGTCCGTGCCGGAGTCCCCGGGTGGTGACCAGACAGCAGGTGTCGACGAAACGGACGCCGTGATGCGCGCACTCGACCGCCTGCCGGGCGACCAGCGCACGGCCGTCGTACTGCGGTACTACGCGCACCTGAGCGAGCAGCAGATGGCGTCCGTACTGGGCGTCGCCGCCGGCACGGTCAAGAGCCGACTGTCCCGAGCAGTGAAGGCCCTGGCACAGGACCCACACCTGGCAGAACTGCGAGAACCCCGATGACCGACCTGACCGACCTCCTGGAACGCACCGCCAACCAGACCCCCGTAGGCCCACCCCCACTGGACGCCCTCCGAGCCGGAGCGACCCGCCGCCGACGCCGCCGTACGACGGCACTCACAGTCACCGCTGCCGTCGCCGTCGCAGCTGTCATCGGCGGGACCACCCTGCTGACCTCCCGCGAACCAACCGCCCCTGTGACGTCACCAACCCCGACCCCGGTCGTGCCGGCGACCCGACTGGTCGGCTTCGGCCACGCCGCCATCGCCGTTCCGGCGGACTGGCCGACCAACAAGAGCGCGTGCGGCACACCGAAACAGGACACCGTCCTGATCGACGACCCGAGCGCTGCGACCTTCTGCCTGGCCTACCGCCTCCCAGGCATCGAGAGCGTGGGGCTGTACTACGGGAAGCCGAGAGTCGACTTCCGCGCTGACGAGACGTTCGAGATCGACGGTGTGCGCGCCGAGCGGCAGCGGACGACCTGCTCGACGTCCAACTACCCCAAGGCCAATACGACGACCTGTGTCAGCACTGTGAGCATTCCGTCGCTCAAGGTGTGGTTCCTGGCGGACTCGTCGACGAGCGCGCAGGAGGTCGAGCGGATGCTCGGCTGGATCCAGATCGTGCCGGACCGGTCCGGCGTACCCAGCTACTCCTCGCTCGCCGGCACGCCCATCAACCCCGTCGCGGGGGCCTATGCGCCGGAGCTGGCGGCAGCCGGACTCAAGCCGCAGTACAAGCGGGTGACGTCGCCCAGCTACCCGACCGGCACCATCCTCGGCGTGTCACCGGCCGTGGGCACGATGCTGGCTGTCGGCTCGAGCGTGACGGTGACGGTCGCGCGCTGATCCGAAATGTCGGTGGGGCCGCCTAGCGTGCTGGATATGGACGTGCAGACGGTGGTGAAGGTGATGGCGGGGTTGCCGGGCACCGAGGAGCAGGAGGGGTGGGCGGGGCAGCCGGTCTTCAAGGTCCGCAACAAGAGCTTCGCGTACCTGTCCGAGGATCAGACCCGCCTGCACCTCAAGGCGCTCCGCGAGGAGCAGGAAGCCCTCGTCGCCGAGAACCCGGAGGTCTACACGCCCTCCTGGGCCGGCGGCCGCTTCGCCTGGATCCTGATCCAGGTGGACCTGGCTGACTCCGACGAGCTCCGCGAACTGGTCACGGAAGCCTGGCGCCTGACCGCCCCGAAGTACCTCATCGGCCAGCTGGACAGCTAGGGGCTGGCTTGCACTCGTTTGGGTCGAGTGCTAATACTTGGTTAGCACTCCATGGGTGAGAGTGATAAGTGCTCGCGCCCGCTGGAGTGTGCAAGATGACGGCCTCGATGAGGTGCCGTTGCGCGGCGGGACATGAGCGTCGCGGATCGGTGCCGTCCGTCGCGGGCATCCGGGCCGGCTGAACCACAAAGACTCGACGCGGGAGGACTCGCGGAGAATGCCCAAGCTGATTGCTTTCGATGAAGAGGCGCGCCGCGGCCTCGAGCGGGGAATGAACACCCTCGCCGACGCCGTCAAGGTGACGCTTGGCCCGAAGGGCCGCAACGTCGTTCTGGAGAAGAAGTGGGGCGCCCCCACGATCACGAACGACGGCGTCTCCATCGCCAAGGAGATCGAGCTCGAGGACCCGTACGAGAAGATCGGGGCCGAGCTCGTCAAGGAAGTTGCCAAGAAGACCGACGACGTCGCCGGTGACGGTACGACCACCGCCACCGTGCTGGCTCAGGCCCTCGTCCGCGAGGGGCTGCGCAACGTCGCCGCCGGCGCCAACCCGATGGGCCTGAAGAAGGGCATCGAGAAGGCGACCGAGGCCGTCAGCGAGCAGTTGCTGGCGCTGGCCAAGCCGGTCGAGACCCGCGAGCAGATCGCGGCGACCGCGTCCATCTCGGCCGCGGACACCCAGGTCGGCTCGATCATCGCCGAGGCGATGGACAAGGTCGGCAAGGAAGGTGTCATCACCGTCGAGGAGAGCAACACCTTCGGCCTCGAGCTCGAGCTCACCGAGGGTATGCGCTTCGACAAGGGCTACATCTCGCCGTACTTCGTGACCGACACGGACCGGATGGAGGCCGTCCTCGACGACCCGTACATCCTGGTCGTGAACAGCAAGATCGGCAGCATCAAGGACCTGGTCCCGGTGCTGGAGAAGGTCATGCAGACCGGCAAGCCGCTGGCGATCATCGCCGAGGACGTCGAGGGCGAGGCCCTGGCCACCCTGGTCGTCAACAAGATCAAGGGCACCTTCAAGGCCGTCGCCGTCAAGGCGCCGGGCTTCGGTGACCGCCGCAAGGCCATGCTGGTCGACATCGCCGTCCTCACCGGCGGCGAGGTGATCTCCGAGGAGGTCGGCCTCAAGCTCGACACCGTCGACCTGGAGCTGCTCGGCCAGGCCCGCAAGATCGTCGTTACCAAGGACGAGACGACCATCGTCGAGGGCTCGGGCGACGCGGACCAGATCACCGGCCGGGTGAACCAGATCCGCGCCGAGATCGAGAAGTCGGACTCCGACTACGACCGCGAGAAGCTGCAGGAGCGTCTGGCCAAGCTGGCCGGCGGTGTTGCGGTCATCAAGGTCGGCGCGGCCACCGAGGTCGAGCTGAAGGAGCGCAAGCACCGCATCGAGGACGCCGTTCGCAACGCGAAGGCGGCCGTCGAGGAGGGCATCGTCGCCGGTGGTGGCGTCGCGCTGCTGCAGGCGTCGGTGATCGCGTTCGAGAAGCTGGACCTCGAGGGTGACGAGGCGACCGGTGCGGAGATCGTCCGCAAGGCCGTCGAGGCGCCGCTGAAGCAGATCGCCGTGAACGCCGGCCTCGAGGGCGGCGTCGTGGTGGAGAAGGTTCGCAACCTCGAGCCGGGCTGGGGCCTCAACGCCGCATCCGGTGAGTACGTGGACCTGATCAAGGTCGGCATCATCGACCCGGCCAAGGTGACGCGCTCGGCGCTGCAGAACGCGGCGTCCATCGCGGCCCTGTTCCTCACCACCGAGGCCGTCATCGCCGACAAGCCGGAGAAGGCAGCAGCCGCTCCGGGCGGCGCGCCCGACATGGGCGGCATGGACTTCTGATCCAGTAGTCCAGCAGCACACCAAAAGGTCCCGGGCTAGCGCCCGGGACCTTTTGTGTTGCGGGGTGCGAGTCCAACAGCTGGCGGGGTGCGAGTCCGGCAGCTGCTGGGGCGGTGGCCTCTTGTGTCTGGGGATTGCACAGGAACTGGGGGCGGTGCACCGGTTATTACCTGTTCAACGGGCCCGGCGCGCGGGGGGTGCCCCGACTCTTGGCTGTCAGGTGCCGGTGATGAGGTGGTGGGCGAGGAGCGGGGAGAAGGTTCGGGTGGGGAGGTCTGGTGTCAGGCCACACGGGCCGTCGGATTCGCCTGGTGTGCGGAGCCAGAGGTGCAGGTCGACCGGGGCGGGGGTGCGCGCCGGGGGCGTGCCGAGTTTGCGGGCGGGTGGGTTGCAGGAGCTGCCGTCGGAGCCGTTGCCGTTGCGGCTGGTGTCGATGACGTAGTGGGCGCCGCCGCCCAGCGCCTGCAGGATCTCGGTGCCGCGGGCCCCCGACTGCTCGGTGGTGAAGTAGTTCGCGGTGTTGAGGGCGAACCCGCGGACCTTGCCGATGTCCGCGAGCCGCAGCCGGCGCGCCATCTCCTTCGCGTCACCGGACGTCACGTTCCCGGCGTCGAGGTACGTCCACGTGTTCGGGTTCTTCGCCGCCAACACGCCCACGGCGTACTTCAGCAGTGCGATCCGCCCGTCCCACTCCGACGTCGGGTAGCAGTCGAGCCGCGCCAGAGCGTCCGGCTCGAGCACCACCACCGCCGGCCGCGTCCCGATCCCGGCCGACACCGCCGCGATCCACGTCCGGTACGCCGCGTCCGACGCGGCCCCGCCACCGATCCCGCACTGGCGGCCCGGAAGGTTGTCCGTCACCAGTACCGGCAACTTTCCCGCAGTGTCCGCTGCCGTCGTGTACGCCGTGACGCCCGCCTTCACGTCTCCGCTCCACGCGCCGACCCACCGCGCCGACGCCTGCGCGGCGATCTTCGAGGCGAGCTCGGTGTCCTCCGGATGCCGCCGTACGTAGGCAGCCGCGGGCGAGTCCGGATCGACGTAGAACCCGGTGGTGAGCTTCAGCGGATCGCCGGTCGCTTCGGCCAGCCCGGACTCGGGCCGGCCGAAGACGAGCAGCGCGGCGGTCAGCACAAGGAAGGCAAGTACCGGACGCGGGGTCGGCATCGTGAAGGATCCTCCTGATCACTCAACGTGCCGACGACATTACTCGCAGACAGCTCAGCTGTTCTCGTCGACCTCGCAGAACGAGGAGTAGTGGTCGCCGGTGTAGTAGACGTGTGTGGGTGTGGTCAGCGCGCCGCCGCCGACCAGCCGGCGCGCGCCGCGGTCGGGGGAGCCGGGCGTGATGACGGTGTACTCGTGGTAGTACCCGCTGGATTGGGCCGGAAGAATGCCCTCCCGGTTGGAGAAGACGGTGCCGTCCTGGTCGTACGGGAACGGTCCGCCGGAGTGGATGAGGTCGAGGGTGTCGGCGGCCTGCGACGGCAACGAGCTGAGCGCGCAGGTGTCGATCGCGGCAACGTGCGGAGCGGCAACGTGCGGAGTGGCGACGTACGACGAGGCGACGTACGACGAGGTAGTGGAGGGGGTTGGGGCGGCGTAGGCCGTGGAACCGAAGGCGGCGGTGGACGCCAGGGTCACGGCGGCGATGAGGGTTCTCATGCCCGAAGGCTTCCCGGCCGAAGCATCCCCGGTACATCCCAGCTGTGAATAACAGCTGGACTATGACCCCGGCGTACCCCTAAAGTCTGGCCCGGCGAGAGAGATCCCGGAGCGGAAGGAGCGACCGATGAAGACACTGACTTGTTTCCCGGCGCGCCCGACCCGCTCGTACAGCTCGCACTGAGCGGAGCAGCGCGCCTCCTGCTGGAGGATCTGTGACCATCCGCAACACCGTCGAGGCCGACCTCGACACCATCCTTGCTCTGATCGAGCAGAAGTCCGTCAACACCGTCACCGCCGAACGTTTCCGCGAGTACGTTGCCAGCGGCTACTACAAGCACGACTGGAACTGGGTCGTCGAGGAGAACGGCGCGATCCAGGCCCTGGCGATCTGGTGGGGCGTCCCGGGCGAGACCCACCCGTACAGCATCGACGGGCTCTACTACGCCGGTGAGGGCGACCCGGTCCCGGTGTGGACCGATCTGCTGACGTACGCCGTCGCGTCCCGGCCGGCCGACGCCGAGCCGCCGGAGTACCACTTCTTCCTGGACAGCGACTGGCAGGACAAGCCCGACGTCGTCGGGGCGCTGCAAGCTCGGAGCCAGGCGGCCGCCGCGGTCGGGCTGACTGGGATCACCGATCGGCTGCGCTACGAGTGGAAGCCGGCGTTCGGGCTGCCGGAGCGGTCCACCCGGCTGAAGTTCGAGCCGGCCGACGACGAGGCGTTCGTCGACGTGTTCATGCGGGTCAGCGAGGGCAGCCTGGACGCCGCGACCGCGCGGGAGATCGCGCGGCTCGGTGCCGAGGGCGCGGCCCGCGAAGAGCTGGCGATGTACAAGTCGATGCCGGGCGAGCGGGACTGGTGGCGGCTGGCGCACGACGGTGACGGCGAACTGGTCGGGTTCGAGATCCCGTCGGCGAACGCGGGCGGGCCGGTCGTCGGGTACCTCGGGGTCCTGCCGGCGCACCGCGGGCACGGGCTGAGCGACGACCTGCTGGCCGAGATCACGCACCAGTTGGCGGAGACCGGCGCCGAACACATCCGGGCCGACACCGACTTCGGCAACGTCCCGATGGCGAAGAGTTTCGAGCGCCAGGGGTACCGAAAGTTCGCCGTACGCCGGGTCCTGGCGTTCCCTGAGAACTGAGCGCCGAAGTGCAGACGCGCACGCCCCGAATCCCTATGCTCCCTGACATGTCAGAGAGCTTCAGGGGAGCGGGGCGATGCGTGACATCGCACTGATCCTGCATGTCATGGCCGGTGTGCTCGCGGTCCTGTTCGGCCCGTTGGCGATCGTGCTCACCCTGCGCCGCCGCGGGCTGAACTGGGCCGGCGAGGTATACCACTGGGCGATCGCGCTGGTCTGCCTGACCGCGCTCGTGATGGTCCCGTACGACTGGGGCCGGCTCTGGTTCTTCTGGCCGATCACGATCGCGTCGTACCTGTTCGTGTACGTCGGCCAGCGCGCGGCCGAGGCACCCGGGGGACTCTGGTACCGCGGCGTGCTCCGCGGGTACGGCGGCGGCTGGGTGGCCCTGTGGACCGCGATCGCGGTCGTCTCCCTGCCGCACCAGTGGTGGGCCTGGGCGATCCCGATCGTGGTCGGCTCGGCCGTGATCGAGTGGCTGTGCTTCAACCCGTCGCCGGGCTGGACCCAACAGGCCCAACCCGGCGCGAAGGCGTAGAGCTAGGCCTGGCCGGCCTGCTCTTCCGGGGTTGCCTTGCGGACCACGAGACGGGTCCAGGCGCCGACGTAGACACGGTCGTCCGAGTTCAGTTCCTGGCGCTGGCCGGGGATGATCGGCGTCTCCGGGAGCGGTCCGGCCGCTGAGGCGACGTACGTGCCGTTGGAGGACTGCAGGTCCTCCACCCACCAGCGCTGGCCGTCGGTGGTCAGCTGGGCCTGCCGGCGGCTGACGCCGGTGTCGTCGCCGCAGTCGATCTCCGGCGAGATCCCGCGGCTACGCGACGGCCGGCCGATCAGCAGGCTCTTCTCGGTCAGCGGGATCACCGTCGGCAGTCCTGGCGACGGACACGGGTCGTCACTCTGCTGTACGGCGTACCAGTCCGGGTCGACCCAGCGCTCGACGACCCACTCGGCCAGTGCGGCCGGTGCCGACGGGGCCGCCGGTGGGGTCGCTGTAGCCGGACCGGAGGACAGGTCGAGTGACGAGGCTGCTCGCGGCATGGTGCCAGTGGTGAAGTCGTAGCCGCAGTTCTCGCAGAACAGAGCGTCCACCGCGGCTGCTTCGGAACAGTTCGGGCACAACTGTCCCGCTGGAGCTGCATCGGGCACCGTGGGGGAGGCGTCGGGACCAGGGGCGGTGGTCGACGCCGACACAGCGGGTGCCCCGGCGGGGATGGGCAGACCGCAGACGTCGCAGTAGTCGGTGGAGGTGGAGGGGTGTCCGCTAGGACAGTTCACGGTCATTTCCGCACCCGGGTGGTCTTGGTGGAGGCCGTGTCGAGCGCCATCTCATCGGCTTTCTCGACCGTCCGCTTCAGCCGCACCGTACCCGTATCCTGGTCGTCGATCTCGACAACCTTCCGCAGCCGCGTGGTCGCCTCTTCGTTGCCGGTCTGCGCGGCGAGCTGCACTGCGCGACCGAGCTTGGTGGTCGCGGTCGCCGTGTCGCCGATCGCCTTCGCGGCCAGACCGTCCTGGATCGCCTGCGCCAGCTCGGTCTGCCCGGTGTAGTGCGCGACCTCCGGGTTGATCCGGGTGGTGAGCGCCTCGTCCGCGGACCACAGCGCCTTCACCAGGCCCTGCGCAACCGTGTCGTCGCCCAGCACCAGTTGCACGCGCGCAGCGAGCTGCTCCTGTCCGACCGCCTTCGCGGCCAGCCGGATCGCCACGTGGTAGTCGCGGGACTCGTCACCCCACGAGCCGGTCGGGTACGACCCGGTCAACGGGTTGATCGCCGTACGCCGGGACGTCAGGTCCTCGACTGTCGGCGCGACCTGCCTGACGAACAGCACCTCGGCGCCCTGCGGCGCCCACACGCGCAGATCGGCCTGGGCGACACCGCGTCCCATCGCGTTCTGGATCAGCTTGGAGAACTCGGCGGCCAGCTGGTCCGGCGCCGGGATGATGTCGACGGTACCGAGCAGGGCCTGCGCGATCCGGCGTACCTCGTCCACCTGCCAGGCCACGCCGACGCCGCGGGTGTCGCACTGGAACTGGCCGGTGACCGCCTGGATCGTCTGGGTCAGCGCCTCGGGCGTCTCGTGCTGGTTCTCACCGTCGGTCAGCAGGATCGCGTGCTTCTGGGTCAGCGACGGCACGGTCGCGAAGACCCTCGACGCCAGCCGCAGCCACGTGCCCATCGCGGTCCCGCCGTCGGCGTAGAACCGGGACACGGCGTCCTTGGCGGCCTGCCGGGTGTACGGATCCATCTTGACCATCACCGGCTCCGCGGACGGCGGGAACGCCAGCTGGGCGCGGTCGTTGCCGGAGATCACCGCGAACCAGACACCGTCGAGGATCTGGTCGAGCGCGGTCTGCGCGGCGTACGCGGCCGCCTGGACACCGTCGCGACCCATCGAGCCGGACGTGTCGACGATGATGATCTCGCCCGCATCGCCGCTGCCGGACTGCCCTGCGGCGCCGGCACCGGTGCAGGTCACCGTGACGATGGCGTGCACGTCGGTCCCGCCGTCCGGCAGGAACTCGTTCTGGTAAACGGAGGCGGTGAAGTCGGCCATCTCGGTCAGCCTTTCCTTAAATCCGTGCGAGCGCGACGGTGATGTTGTCCTGGCCGCCCTGGGCGTTGGCCCAGTCGACCAGGGCGGACGCGGTGGCCTTCGGCTCGCCACCCTTGTCCGCAGCTGTCTGACGTACGAGCTCGGCCAGCGGTGCCGCCTCCGAGCAGTAGTTCCAGAGGCCGTCCGAGCAGACCAGCAGCCAGCCCGGCCCGCTCACCTGCAGCGTCGTGGTCCGTGGCGTGTGGTCCGGCGCGTCCTTGCCGAGCCAGCGCGTGATCGCGTGCGCGTGCGGACCGGACTCCGCCTCCTCGCGGGAGACCCCGGTGGCGATCAGCTCGGCCGCCCAGGAGTCGTCGACCGTCAGAGCGACTGGCTCGTCCGTGTCCGGGAACCAGTACGCGCGGCTGTCGCCGACACTGCCCGCTACCAGCATCCCGTTCTCCAGGACGGCTGCCACGAACGTGCAGGACGCCGGGTTCGGGCTGTCCGGACTGGTGCTGTCGAGTACGGCGTCACTCGCCGCATCGGCCGCCGCCTTGAGCCGCGCCGCGATCGCGCTCGCCCGCGACGAGTCGGTGCCGAGGCCCTGCGCGTGGCCGGCCTCGAGCACCTCAAGCGCTGCCCGGGCGGCCGCGAGCGAGGCGACATCGGAGTCGAGTGACGAGCTGACGCCGTCGCACACCACCAGTAGTGCGCGGCTGCCCGGCTCGGCGTCCGCGGCGATGGCCATCGCGTCCTCGTTCCGGCTGTGCCGGATTCCGCGGTCGCACACCCCGGCCACCCACGGAGCGGGCTGCTCCTCGAAGTGGTCGCGCGGCTTGGCCGCCTTGGTGCCGCAGGTCTCGCAGTACCCGTCCGCGCTGACAGTGCCGCCGCACGACCTGCACGGGCCGATGGCCGCAGCCTCCGCTCCGGGCACCGCACCGATCTCCACGGTCGGCTCGGTGTCGGTGTCCAGCGCCGGTGAGGTCGGGGCGGTCCCCGGCTTCAGCTCGGCACCGCAGGCCTCGCAGAACAGGTCCGCCTCGGACACCGTCCCGCCACAGCTGGGGCAGACCGTGTCGGTCGTACTCGTCATCGCAACGTCCATCCTCGAACCTCGTTGGCCTGGTCGACCAGGGCGATCCGCTCCGGCCGGGTCTGCGCCTGGTCGGCCAGCAGCCGGTAGGTGGCCTCGAGCCCGTCCCGCAGGGAGGTCTCGGTGGCTGCCCGTCCGTCGATCCGCAGAGCTTCCTGCGGACCGGACTGCTGAACCTCGGTGAGCGCGGTCCGGAACACGTTCGCGGCCAGGTTGGCCCGGTCGACCGGGTCGATGGTCAGCGTCGCGATGCTGTCCATCGCCTGGGCGAGCGCGGGAAGGCCACGCCCTGATCCTGCCAGCACACCGGCTCGCTGGCGACGCGCCCGTACGTACTCGCCGCTGGTCCGCGGCACCAGGTCGAGCGCGGTGAGCGCGCCGTCCAGGTCGTTGCGCGAGATCCGGATGTTGGCCAGGCCGAACGCCGACGGAGCAATGTAGTTGGCGTCCGTGCGTGCGCAGGTCAGGTAGAGGCCCTCGGCAACGTCGAACTCGCCGCTCTGCTCACAGGCGATCGCCAGGGCCAGTTTCGGCGCCAGCTCACCCGGCACCTGGCCGTAGACGGCGTTGAACGCGGACTGCGCGGCTGCCGAGTCGCCACGGGCCAGCGCGACCAGTCCGGCCATCCAGACCGCACGCCACTCCCACGGGTCCTCGTTGAGCAGGTCGGCCACTGCGGTGTCGACCATGTCGTAGCGCTCCGGTCCGACCTCCAGCGCAGCCTCCGCGACCTCCAGCAACGTCTGCGGCGACTGCTCCGGCGCATCGACCAGCAGCTCCAGCCGCTTGGCCGGGTCCGGCAGGCTGACCGTCTTGAGCCAGCTGGCCATCTTGTCGCTGTCGTCCGGTGCCAGCGACGGCAGCTGCTGCCACGGCTGGGTCGCCTCGCCCAGTCCGCCGGACTTGTCGCCCGGTGTACCGAACAGGAGCGACGACGCCGAGTGCTGGGCCGCCTTGACGCCTTGCTTGTCAGCCACGACCTCCCGCAGTACGCCGAGCAGCTGCACGCGGAACTCGTCGGCGGACTGGAAGCGGTCCGCGGGGTCCTGCGCGCACGCCTTGGCCAGCAGGCGGTACACCGAGTCGTACTTCTGGAAGAGCGGTACCTCGGCCACCGGCGGCAGCGTGTCGACGTACCGGCTCTGGTAGCCGCGGAACTCCATCGCCAGCACGCACAGCGTCCGGCCGAGCGTGTAGATGTCGGAGGCGACCGACGGTCCGACGTCGGCGACCTCGGGTGCCTGGAAACCGACGGTGCCGTAGATCGCCGAGTCCAGGTCGTCGATCCGCCGGACACCGCCGAGGTCGATCAGCTTGACCGCGTCACCGACCTGGATGATGTTGTCCGGCTTGAAGTCGCAGTACACCAGGCCGAGGTCGTGCAGGTACGAGAACGCCGGCAGGATCTCCAGCAGGTACGCGATCGCCTGGTCGATCGGCAGCGCGTCGTACTGACCGTTGTTGGCGGCCATCCGCTGCTTGAGCAGGGTCTTCAGCGAGGTGCCGCCGACGTACTCCATGACGATGTAGCCGGCGCCGTCGTGGGTGACGAAGTTGTAGATCTCGACGATCAGCGGGTGCTCGACGCGGGCCAGGAACTGCTGCTCGGCGATCGCTGCCGCGACCGCGTCCGGGTCCTCGGAGTTCAGCAGGCCCTTCAAGACGACCCAGCGGTTGGACACGTTCTGGTCCTGGGCCAGGTAGATCCAGCCGAAACCACCGTGCGCCAGGCAGCCGCGGACCAGGTACTGCCCGCCGACCAGGTCGCCGTCCTGCAGCTTCGGCGAGAACGAGAACCGGCTCCGGCAGTTCGGGCAGAAGCCCTCGGTCCGGCCCGGCTGGCCGTCGCGGGAGCGGCCGACCGCGTGGCCGCAGTTCGGGCAGTTCCGGCGGTCCTCCGGGACCATCGGGTTCGCCAGGATCGCCTTGCTCGCGTCGATCGCGGGGATCGTTGGCACGTGGGTCAGTCCGGCGCCGAGCCGCGCGCCGCGCAGCCGGGTGGACGACGTACCGAGCTTGCGGGTCAGCTTCGAGCCGGCCTGTCCCGCGCGGGCAGAGCCGAGTGGCGTGGACGCCAGTCGGTTGGAGGCGCGGGAGACGGTCGACACGGTGCTGAGCGCGTCCGGCTCGGCAGCAGTCGCGGTGCCGCCGCCTGGCGCGGGCGAGCCGCACACGTCGCAGTACCCGTCGACGTACGTCCCGGTGCAGCCCGGCTGTGTGCAGGCGCCGGTAGCCGGGGCAGCCGCACTAGGTGCAGCGGGGGAGCCGCAGACGTCGCAGTACCCGTCCACGATGGAGCCGGTACAGCCCGGCTGGGTGCAGGCGGTGGTGGTCGTCATTTGGTCCCTTCCAGGTAGGCCTGGTAGGCCGCTACCAGTGCGCCGAGGCGAGCCAGTTCCACCGGCTCGGTCTCGATCACCGCTCGGCCGCGCCGGTACAGCTCGGCGAGATCTTCGTTGCCCGGGGCAACACTTGCCGCCTTCACCTGATACGCGTCCAGCAGTTGGGTCAGCTCGTCACGTCGTTGCAGGGCCGAGCCGTACGCCGCCTGCGCCTGACCGAGCGCCCGCCGTACGGCGTCCAGCCGGGTCAGGTACTTCTCCAGCTCGGCCGGGGTGTTCGGCACCGCCCCGAGCGCAGTCACATCCGGTACGGCGAGCCGCGGGGCCGGACTGACCGTCGCGACCGCCTTGTCCGCCAACGCGCGCACAGCCGTGCCTTGTGCTTCCAGCTCGCTGCGTACGGTGCGGGCTCGGGCGACGTCGGCGGCGCGTTCCTTGCGGGTGGCGGCGCCGACGATCAGGTCCCGCTCTGTGCGCGCCGCGTCCATGTCCAGCGGGCCGATCAGCCCGCCGATGTCGGCGCCGCGTTTGTTGCGTTCGGCAAGATCCGTCAGCCGGCGGTCGAGGTCGTGGTGCTTGGCTAGCGCGTCGTTGCGGACGTTCGCCGGCTCCTGCTTGACCAGGTCGCTGATCCGCTCCACCTGCGCCCGCAACTGCCGCAGCCGGGCGGCGAGGTCGGCGTCGCCGGGCTGGAGCATCAGTTTCGCCCGCAGGCTGGACGCCAGCGCGTCCGACAGTTTGCACGCCTCGGGCAACGAAACTGCGAGCGAACCGCCCGCGCCGCCGGCGTCGAGACCGCCCCAGATCAGCGTGGAGATCCGCTCGGTCTCCGTTTGCCCCACGCGACCCGAGTCCCAGGTGACGAGGATCAACTCGTACCGGTCCGAGACCGCCTTCCACACCGTCATACTGAGCACGATGTCAGCACTGAGCGCGTCCCCGTCGGGCGAGTGCAGCGCCGCCTGATCCAGCTCGTCCAGCTCCGCCTTCCGCCGATCCCGCCACTCCCCAAGCGCACCGAGAAACGAAAGCAGCTCCCCAGCAGGAACACTGCTCCCCATCCTCCCCGGCGGCGGAGGCGCCGAGACAATCGGCGTACGAACTGTCATTTCGGCGGCACTGGTCGGCCGTAGACGGCTACCGGCGGCACCGGCGCCTTACCCAGCGCCGGCATCAACCACCTGTCGTACGACGTCTTCCAGTAGCCGTCGATCTTGATCTGCTCGAGCACTCCGTTCACGAACTTCACGAACTCCGGGTGCAGCAGTGAGATGCCCAGACCGTACGGCTCCTCGCTGAACCGCTGCGGGAGCACCTTCGCGTACGGGTCCTGAGCGACGTCACCGGCCAGCACGGTGTCGTCGCCGCTGATCCCGTCCGCCTTGCCCTGCTGGAACAGCGTCAGGCACCCGGTGTCGGTATCGGCCGTGACGGGAATGACCTTCGGGTTCTGCTTCTTCAGGTTCTCCAGGCTGGTCGAGCCGGCCGGAGCACAGATCGTCTGGCCGTTCAGATCCTCGACCCTGGTGGCCTTCGAGTCGAGCTGAACCAGCGTCTTCTGGCCTGAGCGGTAGTACTCGGCGGAGAACGCGATCTGTTCCCAGCGGGAACAGTTGATCGTCATGTTCCGGGCGACGATGTCGACCGGGTTCTTGGTGTCGCGCAGCGACGGGATCCGGGCCGGGCTGGAAATCACCCGCAACTCGACCTTGTGCGGCTCGCCGACCGCAGGCTTGCCGAAGATCGCGTCCGCGACCGCGTAGATCATGTCGATGTCGAAGCCTTGGATCCGACCGGTGATCGGGTCCCGGTAGCCGAGGTTGAAGCTGTCGGCGGACACACCGGCGATCAGGCGGCCGCGCTTCTTGATGGTCTCCATCAAGGTGCCGGCCGGCATCGGGCCCGTCGGATCCGGCAACGGACCGTCCGGCTTGTACGACGCGAGTGGATCGATGCCCTTGCAGTCCTGCGGCGCAGGCGTGGCCGGCGCGGCGACCGACGGCGACGGCACCGGCGGGATCTGGGTGGCGGTGTAGTTGCCGTTGCCGCAGGCGGTGAGGAGTAGGGCGGTGGCGGCGGCTAGTGGGATCAGTTTCTTCATCGGTACTCCTCCAGACGCTGCGACATGCCCCAGGCGACCAGTAGTGCGGCCAGGATGCCGATCGGTACGCCGAGCCAGCCGATCGGCGGGAGCCCGTCGCGTGCATCCTTCAGTTCGCTCTGCACCGCGGTACTCGTCTGGGTCAGCTGCTGGTTGGACGAGGAGTCGAACGCGCTGAAGGTGTCGACCGAGTTGTTGGCCTTGTCCTTGCCGACGGCCATCGCGACGGCGCCGTCCCAGTTGCCGTCCGTGCCGTCGGTCTTCCGCACCTTGGCGTGGACCGTCTTGTAGGCGGTCCACAGCTGCTGGAGATTGCCGCCGTTGCCGCCGACCTTGCCCAGTTGCTCGTCCACCTGGGCGGCCGCCGTGTTGTACGCCTTGTCGAACGCGTCGCCGGAGCCGCGGGCGATCAGCGTCAGGCTCTCGTTCGAGCGGGCGTCGTACGCCGCGATCCGGGCGCGGGACAGCGCCAGGGTCCGCTCGTACTCGGAACTGCGCGTGTCCTTCGCGGAGCTCGACGCGCCGGCGAGGGCGACTCCGCCGATGACTGTGGTCAGCAGGACGAGGACGGCGCCGGCGGCGATCGGGACGTTGAGATAGCGGTGCGTACGGCGGGCCAGCCAGCGCAGCGTGATCGCGAAGACCACCAGGCTCAGCAGACCGCCGACGAGGACCCAGATGGTGCCCTGGCCGATCCCGTCGAACTCGGTGTCGACGCGCTTCTCGTTCGCCTCGACCAGTGCCTTCACCAGCGGCAGCGAGTCGTCCTGCAGCACCGAGTTCGCGTCCTTCAGGTACTGCGAACCGATCGGGAGACCCTGGCGGTTGTTGGCGCGGGCCTGCTCGATCAGGCCGCCGTACGTGATCAGCGTCTTGTTCAGCGCGCCGAGCACGTCGCGGTCCGCGGGCTGCGCGGTCGCGGCCTCGGCGATGAGCCCAGCGGCCGCGGCCAGCGAGTTCACGAAGTGCGCGCGCTGCTCCGGCGGCTCGAGACCGCCGACCAGGAACGCGTTGGTGGCGTCGGCGTTGGCGCTGACCAGGTTGGTGTGGATCGCCTGGATGCGGACCAGTTGCGCGGTGTTCGCCTGCGCCCGGTCGAGAGCGCCGTCGGACTGGCTGAAGCCCTGCGCGGCGGCGAGACCGAACACGACGCTCATCGCGGCGGCCAGGATCAGGAACGCGCGCATCCGGCCCGGCGTACCCTCGAACCACTGCGCGACGGCGCCGCGTGGACCGGCGGTCCGCGCCTGCAGCGTCGTACCAGGCGCCGGGGCCGGCGACACGGTCGCGGGCGGCGCACTCTGCGTCTGGGTCACGCCTCTTCTCCTTGCTCGTCAGCCTGCTCGCTTACGTCCGAAGAAGCGGCGACACGTCCCGCCGGTTCTTCGGACGTAAGCGAGTCGGATGGGTCGTCAGTCAGGTCTTCGGCGAGGATCTGACGCAGCTGGGTCGTCGTGGGTGCCGGTACGTCGCGCAGTCGCCAGGCCTGCCGTCCGATCGCGGCCTCCAGCACGTTGCGCGCGAACCGTCCGTTGCCGAACGAGCTGTCCCGCGGGGTCGTCGCGAGCTCCTCGTGGAACTTGTCCACCGCCTCCGGGACCAGCTCGTAGTCCGCGGCCTCGGCGAGCCCGGTGAGAATGTCGGTGAGCTCATCGTCGCTGTAGTTCTCGAACTCGATCGTGGTCCGGAACCGGCTGGCCAGCCCGGGGTTCGCGGAGATGAACGCCTCCATCGGCTCCGGGTACCCGGCGACGATCACGACCAGGTCGTCGCGCCGGTCCTCCATCTCCTTGACCAGCGTGTCGACGGCTTCCCGCCCGTACTGGTCGGCGCCCAGGTCACCCGCGGTCAGGCTGTATGCCTCGTCGATGAACAGCACGCCGCCCGCCGCGGAGGCGACCACCTCGGCGGTCTTCGTCGCGGTCTGCCCGAGATACCCGGCGACGAGCTCGGAGCGGTCGACCTCGACCAGTTGTCCCTTCGACAGCAGGCCGAGCGCCTTGTAGATCCCGCTCACCAGCCGCGCGACGGTCGTCTTCCCGGTGCCCGGATTGCCCACGAACACCAGGTGCCGAGTGATCGTCGGGCTCTTCAGACCCGCCTCGGTCCGCAACTTCTCAACCCGCAGTACGGCGACCTGCCGGTGCACCTCCCGCTTGACCCGAGCCAGCCCGGTCAGCTCGTCCAGCTCCGCCAGCAACTCCTCAACCGTCTTGGCCGGCTCTTGCACTGCGGCTTCTTCTTGCGGTGCTTCCTGGGGCGTCGGTGGCGGGGTTGATGCAACCTGCAGCGGGCGGGCGCCTGCCGCCTGCAGCTGTGCAGCTGCTGCCACGGACGCGTTGCCGACGACTCGCATCGTGGGTTCGCCCAACGTGCAGGCCGCGGACGCCACCTCCGCCAGCGCTTCGGCGTACGCCGCCTTCTCGGTCGAACCGTTGGCGATCAGCTCGGTCAGTACAGCCGTCGGGGCACCGCGCCAACGTCGTCCGCGGACGGCGGCGTCGAAGAAGTCCTGCACCGTCGCCCCCTCGAAGACCTTGCCCCAGTCGGCCGGTGCACCAGGTGCGGACTCGGCCAGTGCGGCGGCCAGCGCCAGGGCCTCCGACCTGGCTCGATCGTCCGCGACACCGGCGCGGCCGGCGACCACGAGCAGCTCGGACAACGCCTGCTGCAGAGACTTTCCCCCCGCGCCGCTCATGACCCTCCTCGTCCAGGTGGTGGTGCCAGTGGTCCCGCCGGTCCCATATCGGGCGGCGGGGTCGACTCGGTCGGGCCGAGCGCCAATCCTCCGCCGGTGGAGCCGGTGCCGAACTTCTCCTGCAGGAACCTGCCGTGGGCGATCAGCGCTGCCGCGTCGGCCCGGTTCACCGCGTCGAAGACCTTGTCCATCGTGGCGGCCAAGAGGTCCAACTGGTCGATCAGGATCATCAGCGACGTCTTGCCACGGTCCACCGGACGCGTGTCGGCCCACTGCCGCGGCAGCCGCAGGTACCCGCCGATGGCCTCCGGCAGGTAGTCGGTCGCCGTCGCCATCACGGAGTACGCCTGCACGCTGCCGCCCAGGTTCCCGAGCCGCGGGATGGTCTCCCGTACGACGCGAACCACCCGGGCGACCCGCGACGCGACGACGGCCGGTACGGCGCCGCCCGCGACCAGCTGCTCGACGCGGACCAGCGCCGCCAGCAGGTCGTCGTTCGTCGGCGGCCGGGGGATCGGGGCAGGCTCGGGCTCCTCCTTGCGACCGGTCAGCCGCGCAAAGAAGTCGCCGAGCGCCATGCAGTCCCCCGTCTCTCGCTGTCAGATGATGGTGGTGTGATCAGCGACCGAGGTTCAGGTCGAGGCTGCCGTGGACGACCTGCTGGTTCTGCTGGGAGACCCGGTCCAGGTACGTCCGGGACTTGGTCACCTCGGTCTCCAGCGTGCCGATCGTCGCGGCCATGTTGTCCAGCGCCTCGACCTTGAACGTGTCGATCGCGTCCATGGTCGCGTAGATGTTGGCGAACGCGGCCTGCAGCTGCGGCAGCCCGATCGTCGCCGACGCGGCCTGCTGCTGGATCGCGACCGAGTTGTCCCGCAGCATCTCCGAGGTCCGCTCGATCATGCCGCTGGTCGTGGTGTTCAGCGCGGTGATCTGGTCCAGCACGAGCTTCTGGTTGCCGAGCGCCTGCGCGACGATGACCGCCGTACGCAGCGCCGAGACCGTGGTCGTGGACGCCCGGTCGACGCCCTTGATCAGCTCGATGTTGTTCTTGATCACGATGTCGATGGCCA
The DNA here is from genome assembly GCF_053607525.1 of Kribbella sp. NPDC055110. Lineage (NCBI taxonomy): Bacteria > Bacillati > Actinomycetota > Actinomycetes > Propionibacteriales > Kribbellaceae > Kribbella > Kribbella sp. NPDC055110. The sequence goes on along the minus strand of NZ_JBSGTS010000016.1, from coordinate 68,155 downwards.
GGTAGTTCTGGATCGACACGGCCAGCTGGGTGAGCAGGTCCTGGTGCTTCTGCCGGACGTAGAACAGCACGTCCTCACGGAACGCCTTCGCCTTGTCCGGGTTGGTCACCTCCAGCTCCGCGATCGCCGCGGACAGTCGCGCGTCGAGGCGCTCCGCGACGTACACGTACTGGTTCAGCCGCGTCATCGCGTCCCAGAGCTGCTGCTTCTCCAGGTTCAACGCGGCGTTGTCCTTGCCGAGCTCGTCCTGGCCGTTGCGCAGGGCGTGCAGGATGCCCTCGAGGTGGCTCTGCGCGGTCTGGTACTTGCGGAAGTAGTCCTCGATCTTGTCCCCGAACGGGATCATCCCGAGGAGCTTCTTGACCCCGGTGGCTTCCTTCGGGTCCAGGTCCTCGACCGTACGGCGCAGTTCGAGCAGCGTCTTGCCGACGGTCGAACCCTCCGACAGGCCGCCTTCCTGCAGCGCCCGCACCGGCGACTGGAGCAGCCGGTTCGAGCTCTCGGCGGCGGCGCGGATGTCGAGGTCGCCCATGCTGCGCACGTCACTGGCCTTCGACGCGAACTCCGGCGAGCGCGGCTCGACCGCCATCAGCGCGGTCAGGAAGGTGTCCACCTTGGTGTCCAGCCCCGGCAACGCGGCCGGGTCGACAGCCGGAGCCATACTCGGCGCCGCGGTCTCGGCCACCGGCTGTGACGGCGGCGGCGCAGTCAGTATCAGTCCCGGCGCGGTCGCCGTCGGCGGCTGCAACGGAGCCGCAGCAGCAGCCTGAGCAGCGGTGTTGTCGGCTTCAGTCATCGTGTTCCCCTCCGAGAGGTGCCCCTGGATACCTCCGTGACGCGCGCCCAATCTAGTCGGTTCCGGGTCCCCACGGGCAGCCCGTTGCCTACTCGTTGTTAGCTGCGGCGATAGCTAACGAAGGAGAAGCCGTCGTGGGCTTCGCGGGCAGTCTCGATCCAGGTGCTGGGGTCGACGGCCGGGAACGTCACGTCGCCGTCGGGGGACTGGTTGACCTCGGTGAGTTCGAGTGCGTCGGCGTACGGGAGGGCCTGGCGGTAGATCTCGCCGCCGCCGGCGACGTACAGCGTGCCGTCGTACTTCAAGGCTTCTTCGACCGAGTGCGTGACGTCGACGCCGGCCGCGGACCAGTCGGGTTGCCGGGTGACGACGACGGTACGGCGGCCTGGGAGCGGGCGGCCGATCGAGTCGTAGGTCTTGCGGCCCATCACGAGGGTGTGGCCGAGGGTGAGCTGCTTGAACCGTTGCAGGTCCTCGCGGATCCGCCAGGGCAGGTCGTTGTCCCGCCCGATCACACCGTTCCGTCCGACCGCGGCGATCAGGATGATGCTCATACGGCGATGGGCGCCTTGATCCCCGGATGCGGGTCGTAGCCGATCAGCTCGACGTCGGCGATCTCGTAGCCGTCGATCGAGTCGCGCTGCGCGAGCTGCAGCGTCGGCAGCGGCCGCGGCTCGCGGGTGAGCTGCAGGCGGGCCTGGTCCAGGTGGTTCAGGTACAGGTGCGCGTCGCCGAGGGTGTGCACGAAGTCGCCGACCTCGAGCCCGGTCTGCTGCGCGACCATGTGGGTGAGGAGCGCGTACGACGCGATGTTGAACGGCACGCCCAGGAAGATGTCGGCCGACCGTTGGTACAGCTGGCAGGACAGCCGGCCGTCCGCGACGTAGAACTGGAACATGGTGTGACACGGCGGCAACGCCATGTCGTCCACGTCGGCGACGTTCCACGCGTTCACGATGTGCCGGCGGGAGTCCGGGTTCTTCTTGATCGACGCGATCAGGTTGGCGATCTGGTCCACGTGCCGCCCGTCGGGCGTCGGCCAGGACCGCCACTGGTAGCCGTACACCGGACCGAGTTCGCCGTCGGCGTCGGCCCACTCGTCCCAGATCGAGATGTTGTTCTCGTGCAGCCACTTGATGTTGGTCGAGCCGCTGAGGAACCAGATCAGCTCGCCGATCACCGACCGCAGATGCAGCTTCTTCGTCGTCACCGCGGGGAACCCGTCCCGCAGGTCGTACCGCGACTGGTACCCGAACACGCTCAACGTGCCCGTCCCGGTCCGGTCGCCCTTCTCCGCCCCGTTGTCCAGCACATGCCGAAGAAGATCCAGGTACTGCCGCATGCCGCCACGCTACCTCAGCTCTTGATCTTCCCCACCGCATCTCGGAACGCGTCGCTCAACGTGCTCTGACCGAAGTGCCCGACCGGGAGCAGACTGAGCGCTGCCGGAATCAGCAAGCTCAGCCTGACCGTGACCAGATCGGACGACTCGATCCCTGGAAGCGCCCCGGCGAGCAGGGCGGCCAGTCCGAGGACCACAGGCGGGTAGAACCGGGCGAGCCGCCGACGCCAGGTCATCCGGGGCAGCACGTCTCCGTCCGGTCCGACCGCGTCCCACGCGCCATTGGCCAGCTCCGTCGTCGTACGCCGCACAGTCGTCACCAACTCGTCGTACGAGCGCTGCTGGTCGACCCGAGTCGCCGACGCCGGTCGCGTCGAGGACTGCTTTGCGGCGGAGCAGTGGGTCGAGGGCGGCCCGCTCGACGGGCGTCGCACCGAGGTTGTGCAGCCGATTCCGCCCGTCCTCGCGCAGGATGCGGGCATTCTCGAGCACCGGCCAGCCCAGGTCGGTGGCTGGTGGATCCGGCGTGCTGTCTGGCATTGTGCGGTCCTGCCGTGTTCGGTGGGTGACAGGAGTTTCACACAGCTCACCGATCCGGGCCGATCGGCTCGTGTCGCGGGGCTACTGGAAGACTCGCGGCGTGGAACAGGTGTTGACGCTTGTGGTGCGCGTCGAGAAGAACGGGCGGCCGGGGCAGACGGATGCGCTGGAGACGGCGGCGCGGGCGGTGCTCGCGATTCTGGCCGATGAGCGGTCGTACGGCGAGGGCGAGTGGGCGCCGGCGATGACGGCGTGGCAGGACAACCGGATCCGGAAGATCACCAAGCGGGCCCGTGGCGCCGAGTGGCGACGTACCGAGGCGTTGCCCGGGATCACGGTGCACGGGACGGGCGTCGGGTCGGACGGGGCCGCGGCGGAGGTGCGGGTGTTTCCGCCGACGGCGGTGGACGACGTACCGCCCGAGTTGTTCAAGCTCCAGGTAGCAGGCACCGACTTCGAGGACACCGCCGACCTCCCGCCGCTCGAACCCGGCGTACCGGTCTTGTGGGTCAACCCCGCCCTGGAAATGTCCAGCGGCAAGGCAATGGCGCAGTGCGGGCATGCCGCCCAACTCGCCTGGTGGGCGCTCTCACCGGAAGCCCGCAAGGAATGGGAAGCGGCCGACTTCGCCCTGGCAGTCCGCACCGCGACCCCACCCCAATGGACCCACCTGCTGACCACCAACCTCCCTGTAGTCCAGGACGCCGGCTTCACCGAGGTCGCCCCGGGCTCCCGAACGGTGATCGCGGATCATCCTTTGCTGACGCGGTAATGCAGGTGGGTGACGCGGTCGCCTTCGATCACCTTCGGGTCGTCGAGCAGGAGCTGCTCGCCCGCGTAGTCGCCGAAGAAGCGCTTGCCGGTGCCGAAGATCACCGGGACCAGGTTGTACGAGAGTTCGTCGACCAGACCGGCCCGCAAGGCCTGTCCGGTCAGGTTCCCCGCGGCCAGTGAGATGTCGCGGTCGCCGGCGAGTTCCTGGGCCTTTGCGACGGCCTGCTCGATCCCGTTGACGAACGAGTACGGCGCATCGGGGAACGGCCAGTCGGTCGGCGGCTGGTGCGTGACGACCACGACGTGCTCGCCGAACGGCGGGATACCTTCCCAGCCGTTGGTGATGTCGAACAGATGGCGGCCGCACAGCACCACACCGACCCTGCCCCAGGCCGAGCTGATGTAGTCCGCACTCGCCTGGCTGACGTGGAACGGGCGGCCGGGATCCGTCCCGTACAGCTCGATCGGGCCGTTGTTGTACCAGTCGAACAACGGCCCGACCTCGTCCTCGGTGGTTGCGACGAAGCCGTCCAGCGAAACGACGGCAGACGCGATGACGTTGCCCATGGCTACACCGAGATGCCGACGACGACCTGGCTCATGATCAGCTCTCCTTCGCGAGCAGCTCGGCCAGGCGGTCCATCGAGTCGTTGATGCCGTTCTCCATGCCGTACTCGATCGACTGGTCGCGGGCCTCGACGGACGGGAACACCGACTGCTGGTGCAGCCGGACGCCCTTCTCGGTCGGCTCGAGCGTCATCTTCTCCAGGCAGACCTCGCCCGGCGCGCCTTCCCACTCGAAGGTCTGGATGACCAGCTTGTCCTGCTCGACGGCGTGGAAGACTCCGCGGAACGCGTACTCGCCGGAGTCGTCACGGTGGATGTAGCGGTACTTCCCACCGGCGCGTACGTCGTACTCCTCGATCGTCGCGTCGAGGTCGCGCGGGCCGAGCCACTCGGCGACCAGGTCGCGGTCGGTCATGATCCTGAACAGCTGCGCCGGCGTGGCGGCGAACTCACGCGTCACCTCGACGAACGGGGTGCCGGCCGGGGCGTTGATGGTGGTGCCACTCATGATCCCTGCTCCTTCAGTAATGCTTCCATCCGTCGGAAGCGGCGTTCGGTTTCGAGCCGGTGCTCGTCGATCCAGCTCGTCAGTGCTTCGAGGGCGGCCGGCACCAGATGGCACGGGCGGCGCTGGCCGTCCCGGGTCCGGGTGATCAGCCCGGCGGCCTCGAGCACCTGGATGTGCCGCGACACCGCCTGCTTGGTGATCGGGAACGGTTCGGCCAGCTCGTTCACGGTGGCCGGCCCGCGCGACAGCCGCGCGACCATCGCCCGCCGCACCGGGTCGGCCAGCGCCGCGAACGCCCGGTCGAGCTGGTCGTCGTCAACCATCATCTTTATCAACCATTCCCTTGATCAACCGATAGATTGACTATAGGCATGGTCGACTGCTGCCGTCAAGCGGCTCAGATCGTCTCGAAGGCCGCCATCATGGCCATGTCCTCGTGTTCGAGGTTGTGGCAGTGGATCAGGTACTTGCCTTTGTGGGCGGTGAACTTGACGAGGACCTCGACGACCTCGGCGGGGCGGATGTCGACGGTGTCCTTCCAGCCGTGGTCGTACGCCGACAGCTTGCTGCTCCCGCCGCGGGTGAGGACCTGGAACGGCGCGAGGTGGACGTGCACCGGGTGATGTACGTCGGTGACGAACGACCAGATCTCGTACTGGTCCAGCTTCACCTGCGCCTGCATCACCGCGGGATCGAACGCCTTCCCGTTGATCGTCCAGCCCCGGTGATCGCCCGCGCTCCCGCGACGGAACCGCCACTCCCGCCGTACGACACCAGCCGGCTTGGGCGTCACGGCGTACGACGAGAGCGTCGCCGGAATGCTCGTGTCATCGGGCGCCTTGCGGGCGATCTTGAAGCGCAATACGCCGGAATTGTTGTCGAGCTTGTTGACGACCGTGACCTCGTCGCCTGGCTGGTACTGCGAGAAGTCGACGATCACGTCGAACCGCTCGGCCGGCGCGATCGCCAGCGTCTTGTGATCGACCGGCTTGTCGAGCAGTCCGCCGTCGCTGCCGATCTGCACGAACTTCGCGGGCCCCTTGTCGAAGGCGAGCTCGTACCGGCGGGCGTTGCTGGCGTTGAGAATGCGGAAGCGGTACCGGACCGCGTCCACCTCGTGCACCGGCCAGGGCGCGCCGTTCACCAGCGTGACGTCGGCGACAACACCTTCCATGTACGCCGACTCGACGCCGGGGCCGTCCTTCGCGGCGGGGTACAAGAAGGACCCGTCCGCGTCGAACGCACGGTCCGCGATCACCAGCGGGATCTCCCGATCGTCCTTCGGTAGCGGGAGGTTCGCCTCCTCGTCGTCCCGGATGATGTGCAGACCGAACAGTCCGCGGTAGACCTGTGGTGCGGTGTAGTCCATCGTGTGGTCGTGGTACCAAAGGGTCGCCGCGCGCTGCGTGTTCGGGTACGTGTATGTGCGCTTGCCCATCGCCATGTCGCCGCCGGACATGTGGTGGCCGGTGTGCTGTCCGTTCGCGGGCATGGTGAGGTCGAGCGGCCAGCCGTCACTCGGTGCAGGGGTGTGGCCGCCGTGCAGATGCACCACGGTCGATACCTCGAGTTGGTTGACCTGCTCGACCACGGTGGTGCGTCCGCTGCGTACGTCGAACGTGGGGCCGGGCAGCAGGCCGTCGTACCCCATGACCTCGGTCTTGAGGCCGGGGAGGATCTCCACAAGAGCTTTGCGCTGCACGACCTGGTAGTAGTCGGCGTTGGCATCGGAGCGGATCGGCTTCTTGACCGGTGGGATCGGCAGTGGCACCTGAAAGGGTGTGGGCAGTTTCGCCCTGCTACGCAGGAGTTCTCCGGCCTGTGCGGGCTTGGCCTCCTGGCCGCAGCCGCTCAAGGTCAGGGCAGCGCCGGTAACTGCAATGAACCCGCGGCGGGACATCTTCATCGTTTCGCCTCCCGGCGGTTCAGGCGTGCGGTGCGGCGGAACGACCAGACCGTCATCCAGCAGACGGCGCCGACGATGGCGGTCCCGAGCGGGACGTGTACGGCGAAGTTCTGCAGGTAGCCGAACGTGAGTTGGACGAACTCGGCGACGACCAGGAGCGGGGAGACCAGTGCGGGCCAGATCCGGCCGCGGCCAACGAGTGTGTAGCAGGCGGCCGCGACGGACTGGAGAAGCGCGAACATCCAGATGGAGCCGCCGATCGTGCTGTGCACTTCGGTCATCGCGTCGACGTTGCCGGCCAGGAAGTAGCCGGCTGCGATCGGCTGCGCGATCACGAACGCGGCGTGCAGAACCAGCGTGATCCGCAGTACGTGCAGGCTGACGCGCGGCCGACGTACCTTGGCCGCCGGCTGCGGTTCGAGGGCGATCATGCGGCGACCAGCTGTCGCTTGTTGACCCAGAGCGCGAAGGAGACCGTGGCCGCGACCAGCGCGATGCCCAACGGGACGTGGATCGCCAACTGGCGGCTGTAGCCCATGGCGATCTCGACGACCTCGCCCGCGACGATCAGCAGACTCGCGGCGGGCGCGGTCCAGCGGCCGTCCCTCCGCCACCAAACCGTCGCCACCAGGAACTGCGCGAGTCCGAGGAAGGCCAGGGCGAGCCCGATCGGTTCGTGCATCCGCAGGCCGGAGGGGGAGCCGTCCAGGTAGACCCCCGCGAACACCGGCTGCAGGCAGATCGCGAGGGCATGGACGCCGGCCGTCGCTCGGAGCACGTTCAGGACCTTCATGTAGACAGACAATAGTAGTCTGGCTACATGTAGGGCAATCAGGTATTACCCGGAGGGGTCAGGTCAGGTGCCCCAGGGGTGCGACGGAGATGCCGGCACGTTCGCAGACCCACTGCGGGTCAGGGCCGAGCTCCGGCTCGATGCGGAGCTCGTGGTCGTGCAGGTCGTCGCAGGCGGTGCAGCGCGGCCAGCGGACCCCCGAGTCGGCCAGGTGATCCTGGACGTCCTGTGCGACCAGGCCGGCGATGTGTTCGGCGCCGTCGGGCCACTGATCCAGCCACCACTGACGACCGGCGACGGCGTCCTCCAGCAAGGACACCATCACCGCGTCGTCGAAGCCACGCGCGGCGAGGTCGTGCAGCACCATCGCCCGCGCGGTCAGCAACACCCCTGGCTCGTTCATCGCCCTTCAGAGTGCCAGACGCCTCCGACAAATCCACGCGACGAGCTCTTTGAGCCCCCACCAACCAGATTTCCGTCGCGGATTCGGTTGGTGGGTGCTCAAAGTTGGGTCAGCTGAGGGAGCAGGTGGGGTCGATGCGGTTGGCGAGGCGGACCTCGCGTTCGGCGGCGGCGCGCAGTACGGCGCCGATGCGGGTGCGGATCGCGAACGCGCGACGTGGCGTGGGCTCGTCGTACGGCTGCTGGGGAGCGTTCGGGAGCGCCGACTGGGTGAGGCTGCGGGCGTTCTCGACGGCGGTGTTGCCGGCAATGAAGTACGTCATGGTTCTGCTCCCTCCTGAGAGCGTGATCGTTCGACCCGGGAACCGAGTGGTGTCCGGGGAGTGTGTGGAGTTGTCAGTGCTTGGGCGCCGGTCCGCTGGTGGAGCGGACGATCAGCTGGGTCGGCATCAGGAGCTGGCGTTCGGTGGTGGCCGGGTCGAGCAGGATGCGGCCGACCGCCCGCCCCTTGTCCTTGATCGGCTGCCGGACCGTCGTCAGCCCGGCCGCCGACGCGGCGGGGATGTCGTCGAATCCGGCCAGGCTGAGATCGCGACCCGGGGTCAGGCCCCGGACCTTCATCGCCTCCAGTGCACCGAGCGCCTGGACGTCGCTCAGCCCGACGATCGCCGTCGGCCGGTGCTGCGAGTCGAGCACGAACTCCGCGCCCCGCAGTCCGGAGGCGAATGCGTTGTGCCCGCCGGAGACGATCCGCAGCCGCGCGTCCGGCATCGCCTTCTGCAGGCCCCGGATCCGCAGCTCGCAGTCGGTGTACCCGACCTCGTCGAGCGTCAGCTCCACCGGCCGGCCGCCGGCTGCCTGCGCGTTGTCGACCAGTACGACGACGTCGCGGTGACCGAGCCGGGCCAGGTGCTCGCCCAGTTGCGCGGCCGCCTCGACCTCGTCGATCGCGACCCAGGACAGGTCCGGGTGATCGCCCCGATCGGTCGACACCGCGGGGATCCCGCGGTTGGCGAGGATCTCGAGTGCCGGATGACCGCCCGGCACACAGAAGATCGCCGCCCCGTCGATCGCGGCCTGCTGGACGGCGGTGCTGCCGCCGACGATGTCCGTGGAACTGAGCGGCATCAGCAGCAGGCTGGTGGCGAACTCCTCGGCGACCTCCGCGAGCCCGGCCAGGAAGCCGACCGCGTAGGGGTCCGAGAAGGCGTAGGCCAGCTTGTCCGTGAACAGCACCCCGACGGCGCCGGCCTTACCGCTGCGCAGGGCGCGCGCCGAGGCGTCCGGTCCGGCGTACCCGAGCTCCTGGGCGGTGGCCAGGATCCGCTCGCGCAGCGCGGTGGAGAGCTGGTCGGGCTTGTTGTAGGCGTTCGAGACGGTCGACGGCGACACGCCCACGGCCTTCGCCACGGTCTTCAGCGTCACGCCGGCCATCGTCTTCCACCTCTTCTGTATCGTTCTTCTAAATCGTTCTAGAAAAACGATACAGAAGACCGTGCGGGAGTGCAACAGCAATCTGGGAGATGATGGCGCGCATGGGTTCGTTGCTGGAGATCATCGCGCTGCATCCCGCGGATGCGGAGGCGGCACAGGAGGGTGGGGCGGACCGGCTGGAGCTGTGCGCCTCGATGGAGGCGGACGGGTTGTGCCCGTCGGTGTCGACCGTCAGTGCGATCCGGCGGGTCACCGACCTGCCGTTGCGGGTGATGCTGCGGCTGGAGAACTCGTTCACCGCGAACGGCGCCGACCTGAACCGGCTGACCGCGATGGCGCAGTCGTTCCTGTCCGCAGGGGCAGACGGCTTCGTGCTGGGGTTCCTGACCCCGGACAACCAGGTGGACGTCGAGTCGTTGTCCGCACTGGTCAGCACGTTCGCCGGTACGCCGTGGACGTTCCACCGCGCCATCGACGCAGTACTCGACCAGCAACCTGCCTGGCGTGCACTGCGCACCCTGCCCGGGCTGGACTGCGTACTGACGGCTGGCTCGTCCATCGGTGTCAGCCACGGTCTGGATGACCTGTGCAAGCTGGCTCGCGAGGACTCTGCTGTAGCCGGCGTGATGATGGCAGGTGGCGGTCTGCAGCCCGAACACGTGCCCTGGCTGTTCCAGAGCGGCGTACGGCGTTTCCACGTCGGTACGTCGGTCCGCCAGGACGGCTCGTGGACGAAGGCGTACGTGAACTCCCGCTTCGTGCGCTCCTGGCGCAACCTGCTCGACGCCCAGGACGCGCGCGAATGATCCTGATCGATCCGCCCGCCTGGCCCGCCTGGAACCGTGTCTGGTCGCACCTGGTGAGTGACGAGTCCTACGAGGAGCTCCACGCGTTCGCGAAGGCGGCCGGCATTCCGGCCCGCGGCTTCGACCGCGACCACTACGACGTACCCAGTGACCGCTACGACGACCTGATCGCCGCCGGCGCCGAACCTGTCGACAGCCGCGAGCTCGTGCAGCGGCTGATCGCTGCAGGTCTGCGGCACCGAAAACGGCCCCCGACCGGTTGAGGTCGAGGGCCGTTCTTGTTCAGTCGAGCAGTTCGGTCACTGTGCCGGCGGCGACCGTGTGGCCGCCTTCGCGGACGGCGAAGCCGAGGCCGACGTCCATCGCGATCGGCTTCTCCAGTTCCACGCCGAGCTCGATCGTGTCGCCGGGCATCACCAGGGCGATCTCACCCAGGTCGATCCCGCCGGACACGTCCGTGGTCCGGAAGTAGAACTGCGGCCGGTAGTCCGCGGCGAACGGGGTGTGCCGGCCGCCCTCGGCCGTGGACAGCGCGTGCAGGTTCGCCCGGAACTTCCGGTGCGGCTGCACACTGCCCGGCAACGCCACCACCTGGCCGCGACGGACCTCGTCGCGCTTCACGCCACGCAGCAGCACCGCCGCGTTGTCGCCCGCGTCTGCGGACTCCAGCGACTTGCCGAACGTCTCCATACCGATCGCCGTGCTGGTGACCGTCGGGCCGAGACCTACGACCTCGACCGCGTCCCCGAGCTTCAGCGATCCGCGCTCGACCGCACCGGTGACCACTGTGCCGCGGCCGCTGATGGTGAGCACGTTCTCGATCGGCATCAGGAACGGCTCGCCCAGCTCACGGTCCGGGACCGGCACGTAGTTGTCGACCGCGTCCAGCAGCTCACCGACCGCGGCGGTCCACTGCGGGTCGCCTTCCAGCGCCTTCAGACCGGACACGCGCACGACCGGTACGTCGTCACCCGGGAAGCCGTACTCCGACAGGAGTTCACGGACCTCCAGCTCGACCAGGTCGAGCAGCTCGGGGTCGTCGACGGTGTCCGCCTTGTTCAGCGCGACCACCAGGTACGGCACGCCCACCCGGCGCGCGAGCAGCACGTGCTCCCGCGTCTGCGGCATGGCACCGTCCTGTGCGGAGACGACCAGGATCGCGGCGTCCACCTGGGCGGCGCCGGTGATCATGTTCTTCACGTAGTCGGCGTGCCCGGGCATGTCGACGTGCGCGTAGTGCCGGGTCGCGGTCTCGTACTCGACGTGCGAGATGTTGATCGTGATCCCGCGCTGCATCTCCTCCGGCGCACGGTCGATGCCGTCGAAGGCGACGAAGCGGTTCACACTCGGGTCGCGCTCCGCGAGCACCTTGGTGATCGCCGCGGTCAGCGTGGTCTTGCCGTGGTCGACGTGACCCATCGTCCCGATGTTGAGGTGCGGCTTGGTCCGCACGAACTGGCTCTTGGCCATGAGAAATCCTTTGTCTGTCAGAAGATTCGGAATGAGCCAGGACCCTCCGGCAAGCCCTCCAGTGCTGTCACCGCGTGGAGGGGGCCGGTTCGAGCCACCCTCCTCCGCGGGTCCTGCGCAGCAGGAGGAGGGTCAGCTTCGAGTGGCCGAATCGACTGACAGTGCCCACGTGGGAGCGCCCGTCAGGCCGGTGCCTGACAGGTCTAGCTCTAGAACCACGCGGAACATGTTGGTCACGGTAGATAGGAACGCTGCCCGGAGCAACAGAAATTCCCGCGGCTCAGTTCAGCGCGAAGAGCCGGGTGCCGTCGGAGAAGATCGGGCGTGCGGCGGCGACCGTGACGGCCGGCTTGTTGCAGGTGACTTCCTCGGACTTGGCCACCGACTGCGTGTTCGGGCTGGGCAGGATCGGCCGCGACTGGATGCCGGTGGTGCCGATCATCACGGGAGAGCAGCTGCCGTTCGGCTGCGGCATCAGCGTGACCACACGTCCGTCCGGCAGCAGTCCGAACCCGTTCCGCGGGTACTCCGGTTGCTGCAGACGCGGCGGCACCTGCAACAGGTGATGCCACTGCGGTGTCCCGTCAGCAGGGCTCGACGACGACACGTCGTACGTCTGGGGCTGTCCGGGGTCGTTGCCGGTCCGGCAGGTGATCAGCACCAGTGAGGCGTGTGTGGCGGCCAGTTGTGCGTCGCAGGACGAGGACCCGAGCCGTGGCCGCGGTGTGCCGGGCACGGGGGTCGCCCAGATCAGGTGGCCTTCGCTGGTGTCCACGGACCACTGGTACAGCGTGCCGCCGGCGGCAGCCGTCCAGACCAGCCCGGAGACCTCACGGGTGTCCGGTACGGCGACCAGCTCGCCGACCCACGTCGACGGGTCCAGCTCCGCGCTCAGGTCGATCCGCGCGCCCAGGTCGACCTCCCACCGCTGTGCCCCGGTCTTGATGTCCAGACCGCGTACGACGGCACTGTTCCCGGCACAGGCGTCGACGACGACCGCCTGGTCGCCGACCAGCTCGCCCTGCGTCACGTTGCAGCGCACCTGCGCGCGCCAGTGCGTCGGGCTGCTCACGCCGTGCGCGACCACGTAGTTGCCTTCAGCCACGAGCAGCTGGTCCGCGTCGACGGCCAGCGCGGTCCCGTCGGTGTCGACCTCTGTCAGCACCTCACCGCTCACAGCGTTGAGTACGGCGTACGTCGGCAGCTTGATGCCCGCGGGTTCGCGGTAGTCGGAGCGGGGGAGGTGCGCGACGATGGTCCGTCCGTCCGCCGACACCAGCAGTCCCTTGGCGCCACTGGACGCGGCGTCCTGTACGTCGGCCCGGGCGTAGCGCCACCGGATCTGACCCGTGGCCGCGTCGGACATGACCACGCCGTCCGACCGCAGTTCCGCGACGCCACCCGCCGTACCGATGATGGCACCGGTCGCCGGTACCTGACGGCTCCAGGCCAGCGTCCCGTCGAGCTGCACCGGCAGCTGCGTCGGCTGGGCTGTCGTGGTCGTGCTGACCGTGTTGGCGGTCTCCAGCCGGGCCTGTACGAAAGGCTCACCAGCCGACACCACGACCCACGCCAGCAGCGCGCCACACACAGCGGTCGCACCAACTCCCAGCCAGCGCGGGGGAGCCTGTGCGTACGGCGGTGCGAGCCGCAACCGTCGCGCCAGCGCCAGCAACGCGCCGGCCAGGACCAGTGCGACAGAAGCGAGCAGCAGGTACGGCCAGCGCTCCGACATGGCCGCACCGGGCTGCGCCACCGGCCAGCGCCACCAGCACACGCCGATCGCGATCAGGCCGACGGCAGCGAAGACAATCGCCGGGATGGTCACCAGGCGCTGCTGCGAGCGCCGGAACCACGCACAGGCCAGTCCGGCAGCCGCAGCGGTACCGGCGATCGGTGCCCAGACCGGGAAGCCGCCGATGTCGGACGGTTCGGCCGGCCACTTGGCGGCCGCTCCGAGGCCGCGGCCCAGCAGGACCGAGGAGGCGACGACCGCACCGAGGGCAGCACCGAAGTAGATGACCGGGACCAGCCCGCCGATCGGCCGGGCCGCCTTAGGGCCCAGCGACCCGACCTCCCGGGTCAGGTTCTCTCTGGCCGGTCGTTCCCACTCCTCGTGGCCTCGCGGGGTCGCGTACAACCGCGTCTCGCTCAGGCTCTGCAGGAACGACATCCGGCCGCGGGCGAAGTCCCGGTCGGCGACGTGCGCGTACTCCTGCCGGATCCCGGCGGCGTACTCGTCGTACCGCGCTTCCGGCAGGCTCAGGATCCGCAGGTCGGCGTCGCAGAGCACCGCGCCGTTGCGGTCGTCAGCGGCGCAGTCGTGCTTCGCGGTCAGCCGGACCAAACGGCCGATCTCCTCGACCCGCTCGGCCTCGACGCCGTACGCCGCCAGTTCGAGCTCGGCCAGCTGGGCCGAGACTTCCTCGTTCTCGCCGGGGTCGGCCTGCGGGTCGTAGATCGCGTCGTGGAACCAGGCCGCCAGCCGGACCGCGTCCGCGTCGTCGGCGTACTCGGCCAGCTCGTCGACGGTCTGCAGGACCTCGATCAGGTGCTGCTGGTCGTGATAGTGGCGATGTTGCTCTGCGTAACGAGCCAGCAGATCATCGCCCAACGGCTGCGCGTGCGGCAGCAGGCGATTCCACCGGTCGCGCAGGTCCATGGCCAAGGAGTCTGGCACCGGTAGGGACCCTCGGCCGACCGATCCGGGGTTCCCGGATCGGTCCGTGGCCAAAGCGATATCGGCTCGTCACCTGACCGCTCCGACAGGGGCGTTTCGCAACGAATTGCAGCCGTGGAATTGCGGTCTACGTCACACTCCGAGACGGGCCGGCGGGCCATCGACCGAGGTCGACTACGCGGAGTCACTAGCGCAGGGCGATGACCGTGTTCGGTCCGGAGGTGAGGACCAGGTTGCCGACGGCCCGCGGGTCGCGGCTGCAGGTGATGCCGGCGGGCAGCCGGACCTGCCGGAATCCGGCGCGGCTGACAACGTTCGCGACGCAACCGGCCGAGCCGCGGCCCAGCGAGATGACCCGGCCGTCCGCCGTCACGGTGATCTTCGTCCGCGGGCTCACCGGCGCCAGGGTCTGCCAGGCGGTCAGGCCGGTGTTCGCGTCGATCGCGGTGACGACGGTCCGCCGGTTCTCCTGACTGCTCGGCCCCGGGCAGTCGACGACGATCAGGTACTTCCCGGCCGCGTTCAGCAGCGTGCGGCAGGCCCAGGACTTCGGCACGTCCCAACGCCAGCGGACGTCGCCGGTGCGTGGCTCGATCGCGGTCAGCGCGGCAGGTACGTCGGAATCGCCGCCGGGCTCGGCCACGACCACCAGACCGGCCACGACGACCGGGCGGCGGTAGCTGTCTGCCGAGGTCCTGGTCCACAGCCTCTTGCCCGACTGGACGTCCAGCGCGGTCATCTCGTCCGGACGGTCGTCGCAGGTGTGGCTGACGAAGGTGAGCACGGTCTCGGCGGTGGCGATGGCGCCGAGCTCGGTGCAGTCGCCGGAGTCGTAGGTCCAGCGTTCGTGACCGTCCGGGTCGACACCGTGCAGCTTGCCGGAGCGTTCGCCGGTCAGGAGGGGCTGGGTCTGCAGGATGAAGCGGTCCCGGGTACGGCCGGGCCATGCGGCCTTGCGGTGACCGGTGTTCGCGTCGAGGAGCAGGTAGCCGACGTCGGCGAACTGGGCCAGTACGTAGTCGCCGTTGCCGGTAGCCGCGATCACTGGCTTCTCGTCGGAGTCGGAGCGGCTGTAGCGCCAGCGCAGCGCACCGGTGGCCGCGTCGAGCATTTCGACCACACCGCTCGGGCGGGGGACCGCGACGCCGTATCTGGTGCCGATCGCTTCCTCTGCACCAGTGCCCGCGACGGAATCGCTGACCCACGCGACGCTGCCGTTGAGGACCGACGGGCTGGCCTTGCCTGCGTCCCGCGGTGTTCCCTCGACTCGCTCATTGGAGCTGAGTACGTAGCCGCGGGACAGGGGCTGGACGATCAGCAGCAGGATGAGAGCGACTGTTGCGGGTACGGCGAGCCATGCGAGCTGCTGACCGAGGTTGCGCGCCGGGAGGAAGCGAGCCGTCCGCGTGCGGAGCAGTGAGGCTACGAGGGCTGCTGCACCGGCAACCAGCAGCAGGATCAGTGCGGACATCAGCAACGGGACGCGGAGGCCCACGCCGACGGCGACGTTGGTTCGCGGTGCTCGGGCCCAGGCGATGAGCAGTCCGGTCACCGCAATCGCCAGTACGGCGCCTGCGATCAGGCGGGCACGCTGGCTCGCGCTACGGGCGCACCGGAAGAGGATTGGTGCGCTGAAGAAGGAGAGGACGGCCAGCGCGACTGTCGGCCAGCCGGCCTCGCTGTCGGCTGCTGGTGTCTGCCAGGACGCACCGGAGGCGGCGATCGCGACCACCGCGGCTGCGATGGCAGTGAAGGTAGCCGTGGCAGTGAGAGTGGCTTGTTGCCAACCGCGCCACGGTGCGGGGAGTTCACTGTCCAGTCCGGCGAGCTCTGCCTCCAGATTGACCCGGGCGACCGGGCTGAGGCGCTGCCGTGCCAGTTGCGTGCGGTAGAGGTGTCCGTCGAGCAGTTCGCGGACTTCGTCGTACCGGTGCTCCAGCGCGGTCTTCCGGTCGCCGGCGTCGCGTCGTACCTCGGCTGTGTGGACGGCGTACCGGCTGGGGTCGGAGGCGAGGATGGCGTTGACGGCGTCCAGCAGTACGTCGCCGTTCGCATCGCGGCGGGGTGGGGCGTAGGCGTCCGGAGGTGGCGTGGCGAGGTCACCGGTCAGACGGATCAGCCGGGCGACCTCGGCGATCCGGATCGGCGGTACGCCGTACTGCGGGAGGAGGCGCTCGGCGAGCCGGGCCGATGCCTCGGCGTCCTCGGACGGGGTGCCGCCCGGCTCGTGGACGGCGCGGTGGAACCAGGCGGCGAGCCGGACGCTGGTGGGGTCCGTGGAGAGCTGGATCAACGAGTCCAGCGCGGTCAGGACGATGCCGAGGTAGTGGTCACGGTACGCCCGGCGCGTGCGTTCGACGTACCGCGCGACCAGCTCGTCCGCGAGGGAGGCAGACCCCGGCAACAGGTCGTCCCACCGCGCCCGGAGCTCCACTGCTTCAGTCTGCCAGCCGCACTTCTACAACCAACCAACCGCAACCTTGCGGTTGGTTACTGCTTCGCCGACAGAATGCCCGTCAGTAGACCGGGATAGAGGGCCTCGAGGTCTTCGCGGCGCAGGATGCTGATCCGGCGGGTGCCGTCGGTGTGGGTGGACAGGACGCCTGCCTCGCGCAGGGTCTTGAGGTGGTGGGCGCGCGTGGACGCCGTCACCGGCAGCTCGATCTCGCCGCAGCAGACGCCCGCCGGGTTGTCGGCGAGCGCGCGGACGATCGTCAGCCGGATCGGCTCGCCGAGCGCCTGGAGAACGGCCTCGACGCGGATCTCGTCCCGCTCCGGTTGCGGGAGGACTTTGCTGACCATGCGTCCATAGTACGACGCCGGTCGAAGTTCGACGATGATCGTAGTACGATGACGGTCGAACTAGTGAACCTCGACCGGAAGGTCTTCGATGTCCGCACGGATCTACCTGCTCGGCGCCGGTGCGTTCGCGGTCGGCACCAGCGCGTACGTCGTGTCCGGTGTCCTGCCCGACGTCAGCTCGGAGCTGCACGTCTCGCTGACCGCAGCCGGCCAACTCGCCACCGCGTTCTCGCTGTCGTACGCGATCGGTGCGCCGCTCCTGTCCACGCTGACCGGCCGGTGGGAGCGCCGTACCCTCCTGATCGCCGCGCTGGTACTGGCTGCGCTCGGCAACCTGATCGCCGCGCTGGCGGTCAACTACCCGATCCTGATCGTCGGCCGCGTCGTGGCTGCGTTCGGAGCCGCTCTCTACACGCCTGCGGCCACACTGTTCGCCACCGGCCTGATGCCACCCGAGGAACGCGGTAGAGCAGTGGCCATCGTGTTCGGCGGTCTCACATTCGCACTGGTGCTCGGCGTACCCGCAGGCACGCTGCTAGGCCCCACACTCGGCTACAAGGGCGTCTTCGCACTCATCACCGCCGTCACCGTACTGGTCGCCATCGCCGAGCGCGCCGCGCTACCGAAGGTCGACGCGCCTCCTGCGGTCAGCCTGCGTGAGCGCTTCGCCGGTGTGGCGGACCGACGCGTGCAGATCATTCTCGCAATGACTGTCATTGCCGTGCTCGCTGCGTTCAGCGTGTACATCTACATCGTCCCGCTGCTCAAGCACACTGCCGGTCTGACCGGAAACGTCACCGGCCTCCTCCTGCTCCTGTACGGCGTGGGCGCGGTCATCGGCAACTTCCTCGGTGGCCGGATCACCGACCGGTTCGGCAGCCTCCGCACCCTGGTCGTCCTGATGATCGGGATCACCGCCGTCCTTTCCACCCTCGACCTGACGCTGACGACAGAGGTCGGCGCCGGCGCCGCTCTGGTCGTGTGGGGCATGCTGACCTGGGCCTTCAACCCACCGATCCAGAACCTGCTGCTTGAGCTCGGCGGCGGGCTGCTCATCTCACTCAACGCGTCCGCGATCTACCTGGGTGCCGGGCTGTCCGCTGTGGTCGGCGGACTGGTCATCCAGACGCTCGGCGTCGGCTATCTCCCCGTGCTGGCCTCCGCACTGTCGCTGGTCGTACTGGGCCTGCTCTACCTGCTCTGGCGCGACACCTCCCTGCAGCGGGTCGAGGAGCTCGAGCGTGACGAGGACATCTACCTCACAGCAGCCGCGGACTGAGGAGGACCTCTAGTAGGGCACTCTTTGGCCCATGCGTTTGCTTGCCGGTGTGCTGTTGCTCGCCACCACCCTGACGGGGTCCAACGACCCCGCCGCGGTGGTCGACGGGTGGAAGACGTCACCTGTGTACGTCGATCCGACGCAGCGGTCACTGGTACCGGACAAGGACGCCGCCGAGCTGGTTGAACGAGTGAGCGGGCGCGACCCGGCGATTCGCATCGCGGTCGTGCCCGCTGCCGCATTGGGCGCCGGCGACCAGAGCGCGGCAGCTCGTACGTACGTCGACCAGCTGGTGGATCGTCAGCAGGCGGACGGCATCTACCTGGTGGTTTTCGGTGGCGCGATCACCTGGGGGAGTGCGGTCGGGGTCGACACTCCGATCGCGGGCATCCTCACTGATGAGCTGGGCAAGCACAGCCGGTCCGATCCCGTTGGCACGCTCAACGGGGTGCTGGACCAACTCGACGTACCTAAAGCCTCCAAAGGCGCGCCCGGTTGGCTGTGGCCGTTGCTGATCGCGTTGGTGGTTCTGGCAGCCGGCCTGCTCTTGTGGAGGATGCGGTCACGCAAGGACGCCGGGCCTGCGCTCTACCGGCCGTCGTACGACGTGTTGCCGGACGAGGTCGACACGTTGGACGAGCGGCGTGCGACCGCGCGGGAGGACGTCACGCGCTTCGGCGAGGAACTGGATGCCGCGGACGTGCGTCTGGACGGCATGGATACGGCAGCGGACGTGCAGGCGGCGATGGACGCATACGCCGATGCCGGACGCGTGGTCGACGGGGAGCCCGACGACGACAAGCTGCGCGAGGTGCGGTCCACGGTCGAGTACGGGCGATGGCGGCTGGCCTGTGCGCAGGCGAAGGTCGCCGGAACACCCGCACCTGCCCGCCGTGCCACCTGCTTCTTCGACCCCGGCCACGGCACCTCCGTGACGGACTGGATGTACACGCCACCTGGTGGGCGGCCCCGGGAGGTCCCGGTCTGCAACGCCTGTCGTGAACGGCTCTCGGGAGGAGCACGATGAACCGTCTGCTCGGCGCGCTCGCCGTCATCACCCTGTGGGTCCTGCCCGCGCCACTGGCGCACGCGGACGGCGACCCCGACGCATACATGAGCACCGTGGCCAGTCACCTCGGCGACCCCGGCGTCTGGGTCGACCCAGACGTGACGGAGCTGAGCGCCAGCGAGACCGCCCAGCTCGATGCGGCCGCGAAGAGCGCCGGCGCACCGATCCGGATCGCCGTGATCCCCGTGGACAAGATCAGCAAGTCGGAGAGCAGGTACTACTCGCAGCCCGCCTGGGAAGGCGAGGAGATCGCGGACCAGCTGTACGACCGCGTCGGCGTCGAGGGCGTGTACGCCGTACTCGTCGACGCCTCGTCGCAGTCCGCCGGCCGGGGGTTCCACGCCGTACAGCGGGCCGACCACGGGCCGACGTACTTCGTGGGCGATGCGGTGGACCAGGCGGTCGACTGCTGCGCGCCGGACTACGAGTCGATGCTCGAGAGATTCATCCAGCGCGCCCAGGTCGTGAACAAGCCGTTCTACGTCGACGCCGCGCCGTACGCGGGTGGCGTGGCCGGGATCATCGGGCTCTGGGTCACCGTGACCGGACTGGGTGCCCGGCGGGCGCGGCGGCAGGACGAGAAGGCGCACCTGAAGGTCGCGCAGCCGCTGCTCAACGAGGAGGTCATCACGCTCTCGCAGCAGGTCTCCGCGTTGCCGACGACCTCGGACGCGCAGGAGTCGAAGCTGTCCAAGGACGTGCTCGACACCGTCGAGAAGGCACGGCACCGACTCGACCAGACCAAGGGCGACCAGGACATCGAGGCGGTGACGACACTGCTCGGCTCGGCCCGCTACGGCCTTGTCTGTCTGGAGGCGGTGCGTGCGGGCAAGCCGATCCCGGAGCCGACCGCTCCCTGCTTCTTCGATCCGCGGCACGGTCCAAGCGTCGCCGAGGTGCAGTGGAAGCCCGAGGAGGGCGCTGCGCGCAGTGTGGACGTCTGCGCGGCGTGCAAGCAGCGCGACGAGGCCGGCGAGAAGCCCGAGATCCGGATGGTGAAGGGCTGGCAGATCGAGCGGCCGTACTGGGAGTTCGGTGAGGAGCTCGCCGCGTACGTCGACGGGTACTGGTCGCAGGGCGACGGCAGGGTGTGGTGGTTCCCGGACTCCGACTTCCGGCGTCGTGGCGAGGAGATGCGGTCGCGTTGGCGGTCCCGCCGACCAGGTGCGCGCTTCGGCCGGTTCAGCTCGAACGTCGGTAGCTCCGTCGGTGACTGGGCGGCCTCGTCGAGCAGCGGTTCCGACGACGACGGTGGGAGCTGGTCCAGCGGCTCGAGTCGGCGCAGCTCCTGGTCGTCGCGGACGCGCTCCAGCGGAGGCGGCTCGTCCCGGCGCTCGTCACGCCGCTCCGGCGGGTCACGGGGTTTCTAGTACCTCAGGTAGGTCTTCATTGTGCAGAACGACCAGTGATGTGACAGCACGGGTCAGACAGACGTAGAGGCGTCGGAGTCCGGTCCGCTCGTCGGCTTCACCAGCCACGATGCCGGCCGGCTCCACCAGCACCACGTGGTCGAACTCGAGACCCTTGGCGAGAGACGCCGGTACGACGTCCAGGTGTGCATCGACGTCGTCTTCGTCGCCGAGGACCGAGAAAGCGATGCCCTGCAAGGCTTTCCGGGTTGCGGGGACCAGTGCATCCGGGACGATCAGGCCGATCGAGCCGAGGCGCTCTGACACCTCGTGGACCGCTGTCACCGCAGCAGCCAGGCTGTCCGGTACGCGAGTAATGGTCAGCTCACCACGCGCCCGTCGTACCGCTGTGGGCGGCTTGAGGTGCGGGGCGATCAATGGGAGGAGGCGGGCGGCGTACTCGATCACCTGGCCGGGGACACGGAAGCCGGCGGTCAGCTCCTCGGTGTGGGCGCTGGTCTTGCCCAGGTGCTTCAGCGCCTCGTCCCACGACGGTGTGGCCCACGGTGTGGTGCCCTGCGCGATGTCACCGAGCACCGTCATCGAGCCGGTCGAGCAGCGACGGCCGACTGCGCGCAGCTGCATCGCGGAAAGGTCCTGTGCCTCGTCCAGCACCACGTGTCCGAGTGACGGCGTACGGTCGACCAGGTCGGCGATCTCGTCGATCAGAGTGGCGTCGGCAACGGACCACTTGGCCGCACCGGGCGACCGCGGCACCTTGTCCCAGATCAACAGCGCCTGCTCCTCCGCGGTGAGGATGCCGTCGGCGTGCTCGGCGAGGACGTCCGGGTCGGTGAAGAGGCGGAAGAGCAGCTTCGCCGGGTCCACAGCCGGCCAGAGCGCGTCGGCGTACTGCTTGACCGGACGGCTGCGCGCGACAGCGTCCTGCACGCGGTCGTCGGGGGAGTCACCTGCCGCCTCCATGCGCAGCAGCACCGCGTGGGCCAGGCGCTGCGGAAGCATCGCGCGGCCGGCGCCGTACCGGATGCCACGGCCACGCAGCTCGGTGACCAGTTCCTCGGCCTGGTACGCCGCTACTCGCCAGCGGTGTGCGCCCCGTGGCACAACGAGCGACTCGTCCGGCATCTTGACGTGCGACCAGACGGCCCGGTGCAGTACGTCGGCCATGCGCGCGTCGCCCTTGAGTACGTCGACCACTGCCGGCCCCGGACCCGCCACCTTCACGCGGGAGACCAGCTCCTCGACGGTGGTCTGCTTCGCCTCGATCTCGCCCAGCGCGGGAAGGACGTCTCCGATGTACCGCAGGAAGCTCGCGTTCGGACCTACCACGAGCACACCGGCCCGGCTGAGCTGGTCGCGGTACGCATAGAGCAGGTACGCCGCCCTGTGCAGCCCGACCGCGGTCTTGCCGGTACCAGGTGCTCCCTGCACGCAGATGGTGTCGTCGACGCCGGCCCGGACGATCACGTCCTGCTCCGGCTGGATGGTGGCCACGATGTCCCGCATCGGGCCCGAACGCGGGCGCTCGATCTCTGCGTCCAGGATGTCGCTGTGCTGTTCGTCCTGACCGGTCGCGGTCAGGTCCTCGTCCTCGAACGCGGTCATCTCGCCGTGCGTGAAGCCGAACCGCCGACGTACCCCGACACCCATCGGCTCGGTCCTGCTGGCCCGGTAGAACGGCACCGAGATGTCCGCGCGCCAGTCCACCACCAGCGGCTCGCCCAGCGCGTCGTTCACATGCCGGCGCCCGATGTGGAACGTCTCGTCGGTCGGCTCCAGGTAGTCCAGCCGCCCGAAGAACAGCGGCACGTCCGGGTCGTCCTCCAGCTCCTTCATCCGCCGGAAGATGGCCGCCTGCAGGTACTCCTGGTTGACCCGGTCTGCGCTGTGGATCTCCAGCGCGCCGGTCTTCTCCCGCATCAGCGCCAGCGCGGCCCGGGAGGTCTTCAGGTAGTCCTTCTCGTCCTGGAGAGTGTCGGACGTATCTGAGGGCATGGCGAAACCTCCGGCGAGCAGTGGGGGAGAGGGCTGTGTCGACACAGCCCAGCCACGTTACTTGAGCACCTTGCCCGGCGGTACCGAATTACGGCTCTGTGATCAGCCCTTCACGGCACCGGTGAGGACACCCTTCGCGAAGGCATGGGGCCTCACTTCCGTCGGAAGGCCACACCATGACATAGTACGTCCTATGTCTTCAAGAGTTGGCACGGTCTTCGATCCGGCGGGGAGCGGGTATCACACGTTCCGCACCCCGTCCGTGCTCGCTCGCGGCTCGCTGGTGCTTGCCTTCTGCGAAGGCCGGCTGCACGGGGCCGGTGACGCGGGCGAGATCGAGGTCGTACTGCGGCGCTCGCTCGACGGCGGCCGGACCTGGCTGCCGCTGCAGGTGGTGTCGGCGGAGCCCGGCAAGACCTGTGGAAACCCGGTTCCGTTGGTCGACCCCACGTCCGGGGACATCGTGCTGGTGACGGTGCAGAACGGCGCCGACGCGGTCGAGCTGTCGCTTGCCCGGGGCACCGATCCTTTCGACGGCCGGCGTGTTTTCGTGCAGCGCTCGTCCGACGACGGCGCTTCGTGGAGCCCCACCGCTGAGATCACGGAGCAGGTGAAGCCGGGCGACTGGGGCTGGTACGCGACGGGTCCGTGCCACGGCATCACGCTGCGCTCCGGGCGTCTCGTCGTACCGGCCAATCATTCCTTTGTCCCGTCCGAGCCTGTGGACGACCTGATCCGGTTGAACGGCGGGCACTGCATCTACAGCGACGACGGCGGCGTTTCCTGGTCGGTCGGTTTCGTCGACCGCAACGACGGCGCGGAGATCAACGCGAACGAGACCGCCGTCGCCGAGCTGCCGGACGGGCGGCTGTACTTCAACGCCCGCAACCACCAGGGCACCGGCCCGGCCCGCGTGCATGCCTGGTCGTCCGACGGCGGTCAGACCCTCGATGCGCCGTACGCCGGGATTCCCGAGATCACCGCACCCGGTATCCAGGGCAGTGTGCTCTGCCTGCCCGACGGGCGGTTGCTGTTGTCCACACCTGTTGATCCTGCGGTACGCCGAGAGCTGACCGTCTTCGTGTCGGAGGACTCCGGCGCGGCGTGGAAGCCGAGCCTCGTCGTGCACGAGGGCATGGCCGGGTACTCCGATCTGGTGCTGCTCGCCGACGGCTCGATCGGGATCCTCTACGAGGCCGGTGAGACCTCCTCGTTCGCGACGTTGCGCTTCGCCACATTCGCCCTCTAGAGGTTGGAGATGTTTTGACCGAGTCCGCCCAGTTGACCGGCGTCGTACCGCCGCTGGTCACCCCGCTCACCCCGTCGTACGACGTCGACACTGCATCGCTGGCCCGGCTGATCCAGTACCAGCTGACCGGGGGTGTGGACGGGGTGTTCGTGCTCGGCACCTCCGGTGAGGGCACGTTCCTGACCGACGAGCAGCGCCAGGTCGTGCTGGAGACGGTTGTTACGGAGGTGGCCGGGCAGGTGCCGGTGCTGGCCGGTGTCATCGACACGTCGACCAGTCGGGTCGCTGCGCACGTTTCTGCCGCGTTGAAGGCCGGTGTGGACGGCATCGTCGCCACGGCCCCGTTCTACGCGGCTACTCATCCCGCTGAGATCGAGCGCCACTTCGTTCGGCTAGCGTCGCTTGCGGGTGACACGCCGCTGTACGCGTACGACATCCCGCCGCGGGCCGGTACGAAGCTCCCTGCCTCTCTCGTGATGGCTTTGGGGGAGCAGGGGGTGATTGCCGGCGTGAAGGACTCTTCTGGGCAGGAGACGTCGCTGCGAGAGCTGGTGCTGTCACGGCGGGAGGCCGGGTTCGACGGGTTTGTGATCATGACCGGGTCCGAGGTGACCGTCGACTCGGCGCTTGCGTTCGGGGTGGACGGCGTCGTACCTGGTCTGGGGAACGTGGATCCGGCCGGGTACGTGCGGTTGTTCAAGGCTGCGGTGGGCGGTGACGCGGCCGCGGCGCGGGACGAGCAGGACCGGTTGTTCCGGCTGTTCGACATCATCAACGTGGCGGACCGGTCCCGGATGGGGGCCAGTTCGGCGGCGCTCGGCGCATTCAAGGCGGGGCTGTACCTGTTGGGCGTGATCGACTGCCCGGTCACGGCGTACCCCTCCATACCCTTGAACGACACGGAGATCGCCGCGGTCCGGCCCCTGCTGGACCGGGCCGGATTACACTGAGCGATCCTGACCAAGGGAGGCCGGCAGTGACAACGGGTGGGCTCAGCCGGGCACGTGGTGCGGCGGGCAATCAGTCTTTTATCCGGGACGCGATGAAGTCGTACATCCTGGAACGCGGTCTGAAGGCGGGTGACCCGCTGCCGAACGAGCAGGACCTGATGGCGCAGCTCGGCGTCGGCAGGCACCCGCTGCGCGAGGCGATGAAGGCGCTGCAGGCGGTCGGCATCATCGAGATCCGGCACGGGTACGGCACGTACGTCGGCGAGGTTTCACTGCAATCGCTGGAGGACGGGCTGGCCTTCCGGATGTCCCAGTCGATGGCCGGCGACCTCCGCGACGTCCAGAACGTCCTGGAGGTCCGCCAAGCGATCGAGGTCGGCCTCGCCGACGACGTGGTCGGGCATTTCAAGCAGCACGGGTACGACGCGCTCGAACCCATCGTCGAACGGATGGAAGCCAAGGCCGCCGAAGGCCAATACTTCCCCGACGAGGACTGGGCCTTCCACCAGGCCCTCTACGAGCCCCTCGGCAACGCCCTCGTCATCGACCTGCTGTCGGTCTTCTGGCGAACCTTCGCCCAGGTAGACGCCCGCCTCCCCGGCGCCCGCTACACCCCCGCCGACGCCGCCGCCTGGCACCGAGACCTCCTCAACGCCCTGGAGTCCGCCAACCCCGACACCTACGCCCACTCCATGAAACGCCACTTCAACGGCATCCACACCCGCCTCGGCGAATAGCGCGTGCAAGCTCGACAGGACATATACGTCCACTGAAGAGCATCTGCGAGTCAGCTGAGCGTGTATCGCCCCCTCGGGCCGGGACATGTCCTGTCGACCTTGCCACCTGTGGACAACTCAAATCACCACTCGTCCCGTTTGGGGCACCATCCTCGGATGGAACCGGTCGATGAGGTCCTCGCGCGCCGCGGCGGTTGGGCGACGCGAGCTGAGCTCGTCGCCGCGACTTCCCGCAGGGGCGTCGAGGCAGCGATCCAGCGGGGTGCGATCCAGCGGATTGCCCTGGGGATCTATGCGCTGCCTGACCTTCCGGCCGACGAGGCGGCCGTGCTGGCGTACGACGGAGTCCTCTCGCACGTGAGTGCTGCGAAGACGCTGGGGCTTCCGTTACTGCTGACACCGCCGAAGCCCCACATCATCGTCCCGCCCAAACGCCGCCCACGTCCGGGACCACCCGCTGTCCTGCATTGGGCTGAAACCAGCTCCGGTGAGCGCCGGAACCGGCTGACCTCTCTGCTGCGGACCGTCGTCGACTGCTCCCGCATCCTCCCGTTCAGCGAGGCATTGGCGGTGGCGGACGCAGCCCTCGCGACCGGCAGGCTCAGCCAGGACGAGCTCCTTGCCGCTACCGCCGCGATGGGTGGCTACGGCTGTCCGAACGCGCGCAAGACAGCCGCCGCCGCTACTCACCTCTCGGACAGCTTCCTCGAGTCGATCCTCCGGGGGCTTCTGATCAGTGCAGGCGTCGACGGCTTCGAAGCGCAGGTCCTGGTGACTCATGGGCAGTTTCGGGCCAGGGTTGATCTCGGGCACCGAAAGGCCCGGTTGGCCCTCGAGGCGGAAGGCTTCGAGTTCCACGGATCTCGGCGGGACTTTGCTGCTGACTGCCACCGGTACGACGAGTTGGTGGCGGCTGGGTGGCTCGTGCTCCGGTTCACCTACGAGCAGGTCGTCGGAGACCCGGCCTGGGTTGTCGCGACCGTCCGGGCCGCGTTGGCTCGGCGTCTTGCCGGCTGACTACGTACAACCTCGACAGGAGATGTCCCTCGAACCCCGCTTGAAACCGCAGGCGCTGAGCGTGGCGACAAACTGTTGACTCCGACATCTCCTGTCGACCTTGCACATCACGCAAACAGGTTTTCTGCGTCCACGATGGTGTAGGCGTAGCCCTGTTCGGCTAGGAAGCGTTGGCGGTGGGCGGCGAATTCGGCGTCGATGGTGTCTCGGGCGACGATGGAGTAGAAGCGGGCGGTGCGGCCGTCGCCTTTGGGGCGGAGGACCCGGCCGAGGCGCTGGGCCTCTTCCTGGCGGGAGCCGAAGGTGCCGGAGACCTGGATGGCGACCGACGCCTCGGGGAGGTCGATGGAGAAGTTGGCGACCTTGCTGACCACCAGCCGTTTGATCTCGCCGGTGCGGAACGCCTGGAACAGACGCTGCCGTTCCTTCACCGTGGTCTCGCCCTTGATCACCGGGCACTCCAGGCGTTCACCGAGCTCGTCCAGCTGGTCGATGTACTGACCGATGACGAGCAGCGGCTCGTCGGCGTGGTGCTCGGCGATCCGCCGTACCAGTTTCGACTTCGCCGGGGTGGAGGCGGCCAGGCGGTAGCGGTCCTCGGGCTCGGCGGTCGCGTACACGAACCGCTCGGTCTGCTCGAGATCCACGCGCACCTCGATGCAGTCCGCCGGCGCGATCCAGCCCTGCGACTCGATGTCCTTCCACGGTGCGTCGTACCGCTTCGGGCCGATCAGCGAGAACACGTCGCCCTCGCGGCCGTCCTCGCGGACCAGTGTCGCGGTCAGTCCGAGGCGGCGCCGGGTCTGCAGGTCGGCGGTCATCCGGAAGATCGGCGCGGGCAGCAGGTGCACCTCGTCGTACACGATCAGGCCCCAGTCGCGGGCGTCGAACAGCTCCAGGTGCGTGTAGACACCCTTTCGGCGCGTCGTCATCACCTGGTACGTCGCGATCGTCACCGGGCGGATCTCCTTGCGCGCACCGGAGTACTCGCCGATCTCCTCCTCGGTGAGGCTGGTGCGCTTCAGCAGCTCGTCCTTCCACTGCCGCGCGGACACGGTGTTGGTGACCAGGATCAGCGTGGTTGCGGACGCCTGTGCCATCGCGGCCGCACCGACGATCGTCTTGCCGGCACCACAGGGGAGTACGACGACACCGGAGCCACCGTGCCAGAACGAGTCGGTCGCCTGCTCCTGGTACGGGCGCAGCTGCCAACCGTCCGTCACCAGGTCGATCTGGTGCGCTTCACCGTCGACGTACCCGGCCAGGTCTTCAGCGGGCCAGCCGAGCTTCAGCAGGGTCTGCTTGAGGTGACCGCGCTCCGACGGGTGCACCAGGACGGTGTCGTCGTCGATGCGGGCGCCGAACATGGGCTTCACCTTGTTGCTGCGCAGTACCTCCTCCAGCACCGGCCGGTCGGTCGTCACCAGCACCAGACCGTGCTGCGGGTGCTTCTCCAGCCGCAGTCGCCCGTACCGGTCCAGCGTCTCGGCGATGTCGACCAGCAACGAGTGGGGGACCGGGTACCGGCTGTAGCGCAGCAGTACGTCGATCACCTGCTCGGCGTCATGCCCCGCGGCCCGCGCGTTCCACAGGCCCAGCGGTGTCAGCCGGTACGTGTGCACATGCTCCGGCGCCCGCTCCAACTCCGCGAACGGCGCAATAGCCTTCCGGCACTCACTCGCCTCCGCATGCGCCGTCTCCAGCAACAAGGTCTTGTCCGACTGCACGATCAAAGGACCGTCCGACACCCGCAACTCCTATCCTCGCCCCGACCCTCCATTGTGCCTGACCGAACCAACAACCAACCGCGGCTCAGTCCACTGGGCGGGCTGTGGAGATTCGGTGGAGGGCGTAGGTTCGGGGGGTTTCGGTGGTGTCGTCGTAGGCGGTGAGCCAGCCGTCGGCTACTCGGACGGGTTCGACGATGCGTTCGGAGGAGTGGCCGTTGTGGTCGACGTACGCGATCCAGGTGCGGGTGTGGGCCTCGGCGGCGTTGGTGAGGACGGCGATGGTTTCGGCGGGGGCCGCGGGTTCGATGAGGCCGTCGTCGCCGGGGCGTTCGGCGGCGATGCGGTCGCCGGTGCGTACCTTCTCGATGACCGCCTTCACCTGGTCGTCGCTCAGGTCGAACGCGCTCTCGTTGAAGTCCCGGCTGGTACGCCGACGCGGCGCCTCGCCACGCCGCGGCGCACCGGTCACATGCAACGCACCGTCGAACGTCTCCGCGAGCGGCGCCAAACCAGCGTCCCGCAATCGGCTCAGCACCATGTCGGGTGGTGACGGCGACACCACCACTGTCGGCGCCAGCCGTCGGAACCGCACACCGGGCAGGTTCGAGTTGAGCAGCTGGGTCAGCACTGTCTCGTCATCACACCGCAGGTACGTCGACGCAGTCCCTAGCCGCAGTACGCCGTGCCGTCGCGCCACGTCGTCGACCAGGTACGCCAACGGCTGAGGCACCGGCGTACGGGAATGCTCCTCCAACCACGCGTGCAGCTGCTCCGCGGTCCGCCCGAGGTCGAAAGCACGCCGTACGGAGCTCTCACTGAACCGGTAGACGCCAGCGCCGCCGTCCGACTCCACGTCCGCCATCGCCGACAGCTCGTCCTGCACAGTGCGCACCAATGGGCCAGGAGCGATCGCAGTGAGGTCAGCCTGCAGCAACACCTCAGACACCGGCTCTGGCATTAGCGGACTGATTGCCTCGGCCAGCTCGTCAGCTGTCGGCTCGGGTCCCAGCAGCGGCTTCGCATGTACCGCCAGCGCGCCCAACCCGGTCAGCCCGAGCAGTGCGGCCTCTGACACGCTCCACTCGACCAGGTCGTCCCGGAACTGCCCGCCGCGCCGTGGACGATGCCAAGCCACCCACATCACCACAGTCTCCGGAGCCGGCGCAGTACCCGCACCAGCCTCGGCCAACGCCTGCAACGCCAGCACCCGGATCTCCGGTGCCAGCAACCGCTCCAGGTCCGGTGCCAACGCGTTGATGAGCCGCTCCCGCGCAGCCGCAGTACTGCCGGTGCTGTCCCGACGCCCGATCAGTCCGATCGCTCTGAGGCCGGAGAACCACGCCATGACGAGCTGAGCCCACCGATGCGCCAGGTCCAGCTCCAGCCAGTCGTCGTACGCACTGGTCGGCAGCCACAGCTCGCTGGTCCCGACTTCCACCGCAGCAACGAGCCCAGCGGCGTACGCCATCTCCAACACCGCAGCAGCGGTCTGCTCTTCCGCACCGATCTTCGCGGCCAGACTGCGCACTTCACGGACACCAACGCCGCCTGTGCGCAGTACCGGCGGCGGCTCGGTCCCCAGCTGCTCCAGAGCCCGGTCAACCAACCGCACCATGTCGAGCGCAGCACCAGCCGCAGCACGGTCGGCAATAGTGGCCGACACCTTCTTGCCGTCCAGCGGCGGCGGCACCGGACGTGTCGACGCCAGCACCCGCCCGCCCCGCAGGTGCAGCCCGATCTGCCGCGGCAGCACGACCGTGTTCGCGTCCTTTGGTACGACGAGACCGCGCGCCAGCAATCGCTCCACCGGCGTGCGCGCAGACGCGATCGTCACCGGCCGGTCGGCCTTCTCCACCGAACCGGTCGGCGGACCCCACGTGAGTTTGTCGAGTACCGCGCGCGCGTCCGGGCCGGCGTCGTCGATCAGGTGGTCCAGATCACCGAAGTGCCGCGTCGTACTCGGACCGAGCCCGGCCGGCGTCGGACCGAGCAGCTCGTGTACCGCACGGATCGGCCGCAGGTCGTCCTCGGTACCCCAGACCAGCGCGAGGTCCAGCAGCTCAGCCACCCGCGGCTGAACCACCTCCACCGGCTGGCCGACGCCCTGCGACAACAGCTCCAGGTCCACCGGTTCCGGTAATGCGGACAGTGACTCCAGCAGGTCCACACCGAACTCGTCCAGCCGGTTGATCGCCCGCGCAGCCGACGCATTGCTCGTCGCACGCGCAGCCAGCTGCCCGGTGTCCGCAGGGATCGGCAGAGCCAGGTCAGGTCGCCGCCGCAGCAGTTCACCGAGCGCGGCGTCACCCCAACCCCGCAACGCCTCAGCGAGGGTACGGGGGCGAGTCGGCTCGGTTGTGCTCATCCCTCCAACGGTACGGGATCCTCCCCAAGGTCGGTCAGGATCTTGGCGACGGTCTCGTCCAGTGCACTGTCCGGGCCGATCACGGTCTGGTCGATGCCGTCGAGTACGTCGTGCTCCCGGTACCAGTCCTGCATCATGTCCGGGCTGACACCGCGCAGGTCCCGGGTGCCGTGCCGTACGACGGTCTCCTCGAACGGGATGTCGAAGTAGTAGTGCAGTGTCGTCCCGCGGTGGTCGGACGTGAGGCGCCGCAGCATGTCGCCGTACCGGGCGGCGTCCATGATTCCCTCGAGCACCACGTCGTACCCGTGGTCGAGGGCGTAGCGGACGTTGAGGTCGATGAGTCCGACGTTCACGCCACCTGGGAGGTCGTACTCGCGGAGCAGGATCCTGCGGATGTAGTCCTGCTCGACCCACGCCGTACCGCGGCCGAGACGTTCACGCAGCGTTCGGGCCGTCGTCGACTTGCCGGAGCCCGAGTTCCCGCGCAGTACGACGAGGCGGGTACTAGGACTCCCGGTCACTCAGCTGCTCCGGCGTACCCGATCCGGTGGAAGCCGACGCGCTCGTAGACCGCAGCGACCGCGTCGGACTCGGCGGACAGCAGCACCACGTCCACACCGTTGTCCAGCGCGTGCTGGACGAGTGTCGAGGTCACAGCCGCAGCAAGGCCGCGGCGACGGATGGAAGGCAGTGTGCCGACGCCGACGATCTCTGTGGTGGAGCCGACCGGCTGGTGAGTCCCGCTGGCCACCATGCCGTCGTCGGTGAACGCACCGGCAGTTACTGCCACGCCGCGAAGGGCCCTGCTCTGCAGCGCTAAGACCGTGTCTTCCGACATCGCAGCAGCCGCTGAATCCCTCTCGGCCGGTCCAGCCGTGCCGACGGCCGTACCCGGCTCACCGAACGCGAGTCCGGCGACAGCACGCGACTGCCGGACCACCTCCTCGTCAGCGGAGAGGATCTCGCAGCGGGCATCAGCCGTGGCAGGGCGGAAGTCAGCACGCTCCAGCACCAGCAACGGGTGCTCGACCACACCGAGGCCAGCTGCGGCCGCAGCGTCGCCCAATGAGGGACAGGTCTCCACGACCCACTCGAAGCTCAGGGGGATCTCCAGCTCGGCACACCGCGCGCGCACCTGCTCGATGTCCGCCAGCTCGATCTTCACCCCGGAGCCGGGCACCGGGCGCGCGTAGTACGGCCAGACCGTCGTACTGCGGAACAAGGTGAACAGTCCGACCTGTTCGGCGACGGAACCGGACAGCGGGACCTTGTGCAGGTATTCATCGACTCTGGTGATCATCGCGAAGCAGTGAACCACCCAGAAAGTCCACACGCCACCAGATATGTCGAAGCGTCCCGAACGGCTCCGACGTCCCGTACGTCAGCAACGACGACGGAGGAGCAGCAGATGCAGAAAGTGACATCCGCGGACGGTACGACGATCGCCTACGACCGCCTGGGCAGCGGAGACCCGCTGATCCTGGTCGGGGGAGCACTGTGCGATCGGCACTCGCTCCGCCCGCTGGCCGACGAGCTGGCGAGCCACTTCGACGTAGTGACGTACGACCGCCGCGGCCGCGGTGACTCCGGCGACAACCCGCCGTACGACGTACTACGCGAGGTCGACGACATCGCCGCGCTACTGAGCGCTGTTGGCGGTACGGCGGCGCTCTACGGGCACTCGTCCGGTGCGGGACTGGCCGCGATCGCAGCGAGCAGACTGCCGTTCACCAAGGTCGTGCTGCACGAGCCGCCGTACGGCCCGGATGACGTGGACCCGTCGGACGACGGCGAGCAGGTGCTCGAACTGATCCGGGAAGGGCAGAACCAGGAGGCGGTCGAGCTGTTCCTGCTGATGACGGGCATGCCCAGACCCGAAGCGCTGCAGATGGCCCCGGGCGTCGCCGAGTTGGCGCCGACGCTCGCCTACGACTTCGCAGTCATGGGCCACGAAGGCACCACCCCGGTCGAAACGCTCCGAGCCATCAAGCCGCCGACCCTTGTCATCGCCGGAACCGCGACCGCGCCGTTCATGCTCGACGCCGCGCACCGCATCGTCCCGATCCTGCCGAACGCGAAACTCAGAGAACTACCCGACCAGAATCATGTCGTACCGCCCGAGCTGCTCGCCCCAGTAATTCAGGCGATGATCTCGATCGACACCTTGTCCGGGTAGAAGGCGACGTGGTCGCGGATGTCCGCAACCGCGTCGTACGGCTGCTCGTACGTCCACACCGCGTTCTCGCCGTCCGCCCCGGCGGGGAGGACGCTGTAGTACGACGCGTCACCCTTGTACGGGCAGTAGGTCTGGTGCTCGGTGCGCTCGAGTTGCGTGAAGTCGACGTCCGCGCGCGGGATGTACTGCACCGCGCCGTAGTTCGCCTCCTGCAGCGAGAGCGCGTCCCGCGTGTCCGCGATGACCTGGTCGCCGACCTTCACAACCACCCGGTCCGGGTTCTTCCCCACTGTGATCGGGTGGTCCGGTCCAGGGATCTTCACAGTCTTCTCCGCCATACCGCTGACAACCCCGCGCGCGCCGGTGCCATTCCCGGATCCGCGATGATCTGCAGATGGAGTTACGGCAGATCCAGTACTTCGTCACCGTCGCCGAGGTGCTCAACTTCGGCCGCGCCGCCGAGCAGCTCGGCATCGGGCAGCCAGGCGTGAGTCAGCAGATCGCCCGCCTGGAGCGCGAGCTGGACATCCTCCTGTTCGACCGCTCGGCCCGCGCCATCCGGCTCACCGAGGCGGGCCAACGCTTCCTCCCGGCCGCCCGCGCCGTACTCGCCTCCGTCGAAGCCGCCCGCGCCGCCGCCACCGGCAACCCCGGTCGCAGCCTCCGCCTGGGAACCAGCACCGGGCTGGGGGAACGGCTCGAGACCGTTGTCGCGGAGCTCGCCTCCGAAGGGCTCCACGTCGAGCTGATCAGTACGTCGACCCGCGCCCGCCTGGACCGCGTCCGCAGCGGCCAGCTGGACGCAGCCTTCGTCCGAGGACTCGACGAGGCCGCCGGCCTGGAGTTCGTGCCGGTCTGGGACGACGCGCTCCTCATCGCTCTGCCCAGGTCCGTCGCCCCGGACGACGAGATCCTGCTGAAGGACCTCCGCGAGCTGCCGCTCCGGATCACCGAGCGCCGTACGAACCCACCGCTGGTCGACCTGGTCATGTCGGCCTGCGCCGCCGCAGGGTTCGAGCCGGTGCTCGGCCCGCGTTCGAGCAGCCTGCAGGACACGCACGCCGCGATCGGCGCCGGCAGCCCGAGCTGGACGGTCATCTACGAGTCACACGCCCGGCTGCTCCGCGAAGGGCGGGTGGTGTACCGGAGACCAGCTCCGCGGCTTGCGCTGACCACAAGCCTCGCGGTCCCGGCCGGTACGACGGTCGGCGGCGACCTCGCCGTACTGCTCGAGGCGTGCCGGAAGGCGTCCGATCAGTTCGAGTGATGGGAGGACATCGGATCTATGCCTCGTTCCCGAGCGCGAGGAGGACTGGAATGGGCTCAGAACCCACCAACGAAAGGAAATCCGATGCCCATCGTCACCGTCCTGCAAGGCCCCCGGACGCCGGAGCTCAAGCGCGAACTGGTCCAGAAGGTCACCGACGCGTTCGTCGACAGCCTCGGCGTCCCGGCCGAGAGCGTCCAGGTCTGGATCCAGGAGACGCCCCCGGACAGCTGGGCCGTCGGCGGCACGCTCACGGCCGACAAGTAGCTCCACCCGCAGCGAACGTTCCGGTCCTGGCTGGTCGTCGACTCACTCTGCGGTGAGCTCGACGACCAGGCACGGGCCGCCGTCGAAGGCGCCGCCGTCGATGCCCAGGACGAGACCGTCGGCGTACAGGTGCGGGCCGGTCAGGAACTGCGGGTCGATGCCGAGCTGATCGGCGACGATGCTGTGGCCGTGGACGATCCGGCGCCCGCCGAGGTGCTGGAGCAGGATCCGGGCCACCTCCGGGCCGCTCGGCCCGCGGAACGCGTACCGCGAGGTCGTCCGGCGCCAGATCTCCCACCACACCTCGATGTCGTCGGAGTGCAGCTCGGCCGCGGCCGTGGAGTTGATCTGCTCGACCGTGTCGCCCCACTCGACGTACTCGGCGGTGTCGGAGTGCATCAGCAACTGGTCCGCGTCGAGACCGACCAGCGGCTGGTCGAGCAGCCAGGCGACCTCGTCGTCGGTGAGCAGCTCCTGGTCGCGGTCCTGGCCGCCGTTCAGGGCCCAGGAACGCTCGAAGCTACGCAGGGTGATGCCGTCGTGCGGGATGAACGTGTCGCCGAACTTGAACATCCCGAGCGCGAGGATCTCGTGGTTCCCGAGCAGCATCCGGACCGCGCCGTCGGGCGCCTGGTCGATCAGGCCGCGGACGTACCGCAGTACGCCGATCCCGTCCGGGCCGCGGTCGAAGAAGTCGCCGAGGAACCACAGCCGGGTGTCCTCACCGGTCTCACCGACCCCGGTCCAGTTGCCCTCGGCATCGGTGAGGCCGGCGGTGTGCAGTGCGGCGGTCAGTTTCTCCAGGTGGCCGTGGATGTCGCTCACGGCGTACACCCGGGTCACGTCATCCCCGCAGGGTCAGCACGATCAGTACGACGTTGAGGGCCGTGACGGCGGTCGCTACCAGGCATGCGGCGAGAGTAGTCGCCTTCCGGTTGACGAGGTCACCCATGACGCGCCGAGAGGCGGTCAATCTCACCAACGGCCACAGCGCGCACGGGATGCCGAAGCTCAGCACGACCTGCGAAACCACCAGCGCGCGGCTCGGGTCGATGCCGATCGCAAGGACCACCAGGGCGGGGATCAAGGTGATCAGGCGCCGGACCGGCAGCGGGACATGCCGTTTCCAGAAGCCGTCCAGGATGACCGAACCGGCGTACGTCCCGACCGAGGACGACGCGAAACCGCTGGCCAGCAGGGCGAGCGCGAACAGCAGGGCCGGCAGCTGACCGAGCCGGTCGCCGATCGCGATATGGGCGGCATCGAGCGAGTCGGCGCCACTACCCTTCAGCGCGGCCGCGGCCAGCACGACCATCGCCAGGTTGACCGCTCCGGCGAGTGCCATCGCCACCGCGACATCCATCCGGGTGGCACGCAGTACGCGCGACTTGCCGCTCTCGGAGCGGATCGTCTTCCAGTGCCGGTCGGTCACCAGTGCGCCGTGCAGCCAGATCGCGTGCGGCATCACCGTCGCGCCGAGCATTCCGGCCGCGAGCACCAGCGACTGCGTGCCGTCCAGCCGCGGCACGAGGCCGCCGATCACGCCGCTCGCCGACGGCTCCGATTTCGCCGTGGACACGACGAAGCCGATCAGTACGACGGCGAGCAGGCCGATGATCGCGGCCTCGAACGGCCGCTGGCCGCGCTTCGACTGATAGATCAGCAACGCGAACGAGACCACACCGGTGATCACACCGCCGATCAGCAGCGGAATCCCGAACAGCAGGTTCAGCGCGATCGCGCCGCCGACCACCTCGGCCAGGTCGGTCGCGATCGCCACCACCTCGGCCTGCGCCCACAGCCCGGTCGACGTCGACCGCCGGAAGTGGTCACGGCACAGCTGCGGCAGCGTCCGCCCGGTCGCGATGCTCGCCTTGGCCGCCAGATACTGCACCAGGACGGCCATCAGGTTGGCGCCGACGACCACCCAGCACAGCAGATAGCCGTACGTCGCGCCGGCGGCGATGTTGGTGGCGAAGTTGCCCGGGTCGACGTACGCGACGGCAGCAACGAACGCCGGTCCGAGCAGTAACAGCCCGGACCGACTCAGTTGCCGCCGCAGCGGCGCCGGTGCGTACATGAGAGCAGTCTGTACGACGCCGCCGACAACGCAACCCCTGTGCTCGTTTTGAGACGCGCGTTACGCCCAGGCGAAGTGCACGTTGAGAGTGGCCACGACGCTCTGGTCGTCGGGCACGATGTTGATGCTCGAGTCGTACGCCTTGGACGCGGACAGCCGTACCTCAGGCATCAGTGGCGCGTTCCCGTGGTTCTCGGAGATCGCAGTGACCGAGCCGAGCGAGAACCCGGCCAGCCCGGCCAGGTGCGCCGCCTTCGCCTTGGCCTGCTGGAACGCCAGCTCCCGGGCCTGGATCAGCAGGTCGGTCTTGTCCTCGATGTCGAACTGCAGCCCGTGCAGCGCGAGACTGTTGCCGACAGCATCCACGGCCGCGTTCAGCAGCGTGCCGAAGCCGGTCAGGTCCTTCGTCTCGACCTGGATCGTGTGCGACGCCCGGTACGCCGCATCCGTGCCGGGTTCCCGGTACTCCTGGAACACGTTCACCGCACTCGTACCCAGCTGCGACTCCTGCACCCCCTGCGCCCGCAGCGCGGCGATCACCGCGTCAGTGCGCTCCCCGACCGTCGCCACAGCAGCCGCGACATCCGGCGCAACCTGCTCGACCCCGAACGTGACGCGCAAGATGTCCGGCGTACCACTGACCTGCCCTGACCCGACAACACTCACCCCTGTGTCCATAACGGCCAGTCTGGCACCACCCACAAGTCATCTGTGCCATCCGCAGGAGTCGGAGAGTCAGCTGGCGCGGGGGATTATTCGGGCGGGGATGTTGTGGTTGTGGCAGAGGGCGAGGAGGGCGGTGCCGTCTATGAGTTGGAGGGGTTTGCCGTTGGCGAACTGGTAGCTGGTGGGGCCGAAGCCGGAGGTGGTGATGAGGATGCCTTTGGTGGCGCCGGCGTCGACGACGGTGCCGAAGAGGTCGCGGACGGCGGACGGGGGGACGGTGCGGGTCCAGAGCTTCGCCTGGACGACGAACTTGCCGCCGGTGATCGGGCGGGGGTCGTAGGCCACGCAGTCGATGCCGCCGTCCGTGCCGCGCCGGAACAACCTGGTCTCCAGGCCCATCCGCGTGAGCAGGTTGTGGACCAGGTGCTCGAAGGACTCGGGACTGAGCTCCAGCAGGTTCGGGCGGGCATCGATCTCGCTGATCACATCCACTGCCTCGACAGTGCGTGGATCGGTCAGGTCGAACTCCAGCACCGGCTCCACCGGCTGGAGCTCCTCCGGGTGCTGTGACACCTCCGCCGCGAAGTAGTGCCGTACGCACGCCACCGGGTCGAGCTGGTCGAGCACCAGTGCCTGGTACTGCTCCCGCGTCGCCCGCAACGTGATGAGGCACGGCCGCACGGTCTGCCCGGTAGTGAGGTCGACCGACTCCACCATCCCGTTGAACACGACCGTCTCAACCACGCCGTACCGATCACTCCCGAAGACCAAGTGCAGTGCACGCAACGCCAGCTGCGCCACCAGCTGCTGGTACAGCCGCCGCAGCTCCAGCGGGTCCCGTGGCACGGCCAGTACGGCGTCCACCGAGCGGTCATAGCGGTACGACGCCTCAGCCGGTACGACGTTGACGTCGGGCAGATCCCACTCCACCGCGAGCAGTGTCGACTCGGGGACGTACCCGACCTTGCGCCGGCGTGGAAAGTCGAGCGGCTCGGGCAACCGGTCCAGCGCCTTGGTGAAGTACCGGGTGACGGCGGCCCGGTCGTGGTTCTGTACCGCGCGTTCGTACGCGTCGATCCGCGCGTGCTGTTCCGCGGTCGCCTCGTCGAGCCGGCGCTGGTGCTCGACCTGCTCCCGCAGCGCCTTGGTGAGCCGTTCCCGGCGGGCCTCCTCTGCGGCTATGCGCCGTTCGATCGCCTCCGCGAACCGGTCCTCCGCGTCGGCGAGTCGACGCGCGAACCGGCGCTCGGCGCCCCACCAGCGAAAGCGGCCCGGCGGGTGGGGCACGAACGCATCCCAGACAGGTCCGGGATGCGCCTCGAGATCGGTCGGCGACACAGTCGGCGGCGCCCGTCGCGGCGCCCGCTTCAGGCTCTGCAGATCGGTGCCCTGGACGTCGACGGCCAGCGCGTCGGCCAGTATGCCGTCCAGGACCTGGACGCGTTCCTGCACCGCAGCGGTACGTTGCGCCGCCTCGGCTGTACGCCCGGGCGGACGGTCGCTGCGGGCGTGACCTTCCACAGATCGGCCCATCGCCTCACACCTCTCTCCTCCAATGTAACGGTCCAACCACGCTCAGCAACCGAAAATGACAGAGAGTTGGTAAGGACATTGCTTGCCGTCCACTCCCTGTTTCCTGCTGCACGTGCCCCAAGGGGCTGTTGCCTCGCCCCCTGCGTGCTGCGCGGCACTCGGCGGCGCATCTCGCTGCACTGGACCGAAGGCCACGATGCTCCGCATCGAGACCTTCGCCCCAGCACACCGAGCTACACCCCCGAGCACCTGCTCGCGACTGCAGGGGGCGAGGCAACAGCCCCTTGCCGACGCATCTGGCCGGCGTGAACATGGCAATCATGAGCCAGTCGTCGTACGCGTCCGGAGTGTCCGAGGTTCCGTTGCTGGGCGAGACGATCGGCGCGAACCTGAGACGCACGATCGGCACGTACGGCGACCGCGAAGCCCTGGTGGAGGTCCAGACCGGAAGGCGCTGGACGTACGACGAGTTCGGCGCGGAGGTCGAACTCGTGGCCCGCGGCCTGATAGCCCGGGGGATCGCGAAGGGTGACCGGGTCGGCATCTGGGCGCCGAACCAGGCCGAATGGACGATCACGCAATACGCGACCGCGCTGATGGGCGCGATCCTGGTGAACATCAACCCGGCGTACCGCACCCACGAACTGGCCTACGCGCTGAACCAGTCCGGTGTCCGGCTGCTCGTCTCCGCGACCGCCTTCAAAACCAGCGACTACCGGGCGATGGTCGACGAGGTGAAGCCCGACCTCGCCGCGCTCGAGGAGACGATCTATCTCGGCACCGGCGACTGGGATGCGCTCCGCGACGATGCCGCGCGGATCCCGCTCGACGAGCTGCACGCCCGTGAGGCGGAGCTGTCGTTCGACGACCCGATCAACATCCAGTACACCAGCGGTACGACGGGCTTCCCGAAGGGCGCGACGCTCAGCCACCACAACATCCTGAACAACGGCTTCTTCGTCACCGAGACGATCGCGTTCACCGCCGACGACCGGCTGTGTATCCCGGTGCCGTTCTACCACTGCTTCGGCATGGTGATGGGCAACCTCGGCTGCACCACGCACGGCGCCTGCATGGTGATCCCGGGCCCGGCATTCGACCCGGCCGCGACGCTGAAGGCCGTCCAGGACGAACGGTGCACCGGGCTGTACGGCGTACCGACGATGTTCATCGCCGAACTCGGGCTGCCGGACTTCGCGGACTACGACCTCACGTCGTTGCGGACCGGCGTGATGGCCGGATCACCGTGCCCGATCGAGGTGATGAAGCGCTGCGTCGCGGACATGCACATGGCCGAGGTGGCGATCTGCTACGGCATGACCGAGACGTCGCCGGTGTCCACGCAGACGAGGCGGGACGACGACCTGGATCGCCGTACGTCGACGGTCGGCCGCGTGATGCCGCATGTCGAGGTGAAGCTGGTCGACCCGGCGACCGGTCTGGTCGTACCGCGGAACGAACCCGGGGAACTGTGCACCCGCGGGTACTCGGTGATGCTCGGGTACTGGGACGAGCCGGAGAAGACCGCGGAGGCGATCGACGAGGCGCGCTGGATGCACACCGGCGACCTCGCGACGATGCGCGCGGACGGGTATGTGAACATCGTCGGCCGGATCAAGGACATGGTCATCCGCGGCGGCGAGAACGTCTACCCGCGGGAGATCGAGGAGTTCCTCTACACACATCCGTCGATCGCGGACGTCCAGGTCATTGGTGTCCCCGACGAGAAGTACGGCGAGGAACTCTGCGCCTGGATCAAACTCAAGCCCGGCGCGGACCCGCTCGACGCGGACGCGATCCGGACGTTCGCGGCCGGCAAGCTGGCGCACTTCAAGATCCCGAGGTACATCGTCCTCGTCGACGACTTCCCGATGACCGTCACCGGCAAGATCCGCAAGGTCGAGATGCGCGAGAGATCCGTGGAACTCCTGGGACTCGGCTGAGTCCGGGTTACACACGCGAAACGCGGGAGGCCGGTTCGGAAACCTGAGTTTGTTCCGGAGGCAATCGTGCGGCAATCGGGCGGTCCTTCACTGGATGTCATCCAGAACGGATCGAGAACCCGGGAGCCGGCATGCAATTCACCGACGGTGCACACCTACCCGTCGTCGTGGTCGGCGGCGGGCAGGCCGGGCTGGCGACGAGCCGGCACCTGGTCGCGCAGGGCCTGGATCACGTTGTTCTGGAGGCGGATCGGGTCGGCAGCGAGTGGCGTAACCGGCGGTGGGACTCGTTCTGCCTGGTGACGCCGAACTGGCAGTGCCGGCTGCCGGCGTTCCCGTACGACGGCCCGGACCCGGACGGCTTCATGGTCCGCGACGAGATCGTCGACTACCTCGAGGCCTACAAACGTTCGTACGACGTACCGCTCGTCGAGGGGGTCCGGGCGACGCGGCTCGAGGCCGGGTTCCGGCTCGCGACGTCCGCGGGCACGATCACCGCCGACCAGGTGGTGGTAGCGACCGGTCCGTACCAGCGGCCCCGGATCCCGCGGATCGCCGAGCGGATCGACGTACCGCAGCTGCATTCCTCGCAGTACCGGAATCCTGACCAGTTGCCGCCCGGCGAGGTCGTCGTGGTCGGGACCGGGCAGTCCGGCTGCCAGATCGCCGAGGACCTGCACCTCGCCGGACGCACGGTGCACCTCGTCACCGGCAGCGCGCCGCGGGTCGCCCGGTTCTACCGCGGGCTCGACGTGGTGGCCTGGCTGGACCGGATGGGCTATTACGGCAAGGGAATCGACGAGTTCGACGACGTCGATGCGGTGCGGTTCCGGGTGAACCACTACGTCACCGGCCGGGACGGCGGTCGCGATATCGACCTGCGAAAGTTCGCCCTGGAAGGGATGCGGCTGTACGGCCGGATGGTCGATGCGGACCAGGCCACCCTGTATCTGGCAGGCGACCTGAAGCAGAACCTGGACCAGGCCGACGCGGTCTCCGAAGGCATCAAGGACACGATCGACGCGTTCATCGCGGCGGAGGGAATCGAAGCGCCCGAGGAGCCGCGCTACCAGCCGGTCTGGGAGCCGACCGACACGCCTGAAACCCTTTCACTACAAGGGATCAGCGCGATTGTCTGGAGTACCGGCTTCCGTCGGGACGACAGTTGGATCCAGGTGCCGGTGTTCGACGGCCGCGGGTACCCGACCCACCGGCGCGGGGTGACGAGCGTGCCGGGTCTGTACTTCATCGGCCTGCCGTGGCAGCACACCTGGGGATCCGGACGCTTCGGTGGTGTCGCCGACGACGCGCAGTACGTCGTCGAACGCATCGTCGAGCAACGAGCCGGCGTGCACTGGATCGCCGGCACGCATCGGGTGGTGGCGTGAGATGCCCGTCCACGATGCCCACCGCCACCTCGGCGTACTGCCCGCGTATCCCTTCTACGGCGGGCCCCCGGTCAGCCCCGACGTCACCGCCCGCGCCACGATCGACGAGCTGATCGCCGATCTCGATGCCGAGGGCACCGAACGCGCACTGGTGATCCCCAACTACGGCGTACCCGATGTCGCGGTGTCGTTCGGCTTCAACGAGCTCGTGGTCGAGGCCGCGGCACGCGACGACCGGATCCGCGCCGGCCTGTGGGTCTCCCCGCGACCGCAGGACGCCGAACTCACCGCGAAGGCGCTGACGCTCGCGACCGAGCCCGGAGTACGAGCACTCAAGCTCAGCTTCCTGCTGGGCGGCCACCCGACCGATGACGCCGTACGCCCGCAACTCGACGAGATCTTCAACGCCGCAAGGGCTCACGGGCTCGTCGTGCATGTCCACACGTCACCCGGCGCCGCGTCCGACATCGACCATATCGGCCATTTGGTCGAGACGTACGCCGACGACGTACCGCTGCACCTCGTCCACTTCGGCGGCGGGATGAGCGGGCACATCAAGCTGATCGGCTCCCGGTTCTTCGACTGGATCGAGGCCGGGAAGCAGCTCTACACCGACCTGTCCTGGGCGATCGGGTTCGCTCCGGGCTGGCTGGCCGCCGAGATCGAACGCCGCGGCGCCGGGCACGACCGGGTGCTGTTCGCCAGTGACCAGCCGTGGGGCGACCACGCCGGCGAACTGGCCCGGCTGCGCGCCGCGATGGGCGACGGCGAACTCGGCGACCAGGTTTTCCACCGCACCTTCTCCCACCTGTACGACTGACCCAAGGAGTAACTGAGATGCCCGAAACCGCCGAACTGACCGACCTCGAGACCAAGAGCCTGGGCGAGATCCCGCACCCGTCGCTGCCGCAGGGCTCCAGCATCTACGGCGGGACCAAGGTGTTCCCGGACTACCAGGCCGAGGACGGCGAGACCTACTTCACCCTCGTGCACGGCATCGCGCACGAATCGTCGGTGAGCTTCGTCGCGATCCTGCAGGCGACCCGCGCACAGCGGAAGGGTTTCGAGTCCGCGATCTACTTCTACGGCCCGGGATCGCTGAACTGCCTGGCTACCCGCGGCTTCCCGACCACCGGCAACTCGGCCTTCCCCGGCGAGCACAACATCAACGAGTCGCTGAAGACGTTCATGGCCGAGGGCGGCAAGGTGTACTGCTGCCGGTTCGGTCTGTCCCTGCACGGCGCCCGCGAGGAGGACCTGATCGAGGGCGTCATCCCGACCCACCCGCTGGACGTGCAGGACGCGTTGATCCACTACGCCCGCAAGGGCGCCATCATCAACTCGACGTACATGTTCTGAGGGGACGATCATGAGCGTTGGCGACCTCGCCACCCGGGCCGAGATGGCCGTGTACGGCGTTCAGGTGGACGCCCCCGTCCGCCGCAGCAAGGGCGCCGGGCCGAGCGACGACGGGCACCTGGTCGTCGACGGCGCCAACGCGACCCTCCCGATCGTTGCCGACAGCCCCTATCAGGTTCGGGACGGTGCGGTGTTCCGCAACGGCCTGAACCTGGGCCTGTCGGTCGAACCGGTCCGCCGGCCGCGGTTCTACGACCTGACCACGGCCGACGGCGTGCCGTACCAGCAGATCGCCTTGCTGCACGGCAAGGACGTGCTCGCGACGACGGTCGTGCAGACCTGCATCCGGTACGACGAATCGACCCGCTGCCGGTTCTGCTCGATCGAGGAGTCGCTCCGGGCCGGCGCGACGATCGCCGCCAAGACGCCGGCCCAGCTGGCCGAGGTCGCCGAGGCGGCGGTCCGGCTGGACGGCGTCACCCAGATGGTGATGACGACGGGTACGACGACCGGCCCTGATCGGGGCGCCCGCAACCTGGTGCGGTCGGTTCGCGCCGTACTCGCGGCGGTGCCTGGTCTGCCCATCCAGGTACAGATCGAGCCGCCGGGTGACCTGTCCGTCCTGACCGAGTTGCGGGACGCCGGCGCGACCTCGATCGGTATCCACGTGGAGTCGCTCGACGACGCCGTACGACGCAAGTGGATGCCGGGGAAGTCGACGGTGAGCCTCGCGGAGTACGAGGCGGCGTGGGACGAGGCTGTGCGCGTGTTCGGCCGGAATCGCGTGTCGACGTACCTGCTGATCGGTCTCGGTGAGGATCCGGACGAGTTGGTGGCCGGGGCGGGGCGGCTGATCGAGCGTGGCGTG
This sequence comes from Kribbella sp. NPDC055110, assembly GCF_053607525.1. Taxonomy (NCBI): domain Bacteria; kingdom Bacillati; phylum Actinomycetota; class Actinomycetes; order Propionibacteriales; family Kribbellaceae; genus Kribbella; species Kribbella sp. NPDC055110. The sequence continues at coordinate 24,024 of NZ_JBSGTS010000016.1, read as the reverse complement.
TACCCGTTCGTCGTACCGCTGCGGCCGATGCTCGGGACGCTCGCGCGCGCCGACGGGGTGGCGGCGCCGGAGCCCGCGCTGGTTCGGGACATCACTGCTCGCGTTGCCGCATTGCTCGCCGAGGCGGAGATGCGTGGCGCGGATCAGGGCGCGGGGTGTGCTGCGTGCGGTGCTTGCAGTCTGTTGTCGGCGGCCGGCGCATGAGTACGACGGTGGTGCAGACGGCCGGCGTGATGCGGGCCGCGGATGTGCGCGCGTTGCTCGGCGATCCGCCGCCGGCCTTCCTGATCGAGGAAGCGGACGGGGCCGCCAAGCGGGCGTACTACGAGTTGCGGCGGCGCGCATTCGTCGAGCAGCAGGGCCTGTTCGATCGGACCGATCTGGACTCGCGCGACGAAGACCCACGCACGATCGTCCTGGTCGCGCGCGATCCGGGTGGCGTGGTGCTCGGTGGGGTTCGCCTCGGTCCGGCCACAGACGGCCCCGACCTCGGCTGGTGGCAAGGCGGCCGCCTGGTCGCTGCACCGGGAACACACAGAGGTGTCGGTGCGGCGCTGGTGCGCGCGGCTTGTGCTCGCGCCGAGGCCGCGGGTGCGCTGCGGTTCGACGCGACGGTGCAGACGTCTACCTATCGGTTCTTCCAGCGGCTCGGGTGGGAGACGGTCCGGCCGGTGACTGTTGCGGGCGCGCCGCATGTGTTGATGCGCTGGCCGATCGACCGGATCGCACAGTTGGCGACGGCAACCAAGAGCGAGCTGGGCCCTTTGTTACAAGGGATCGGGCCGACTGGGTACGTCGGTGACGACGGGGCGCCGGTGCCGGACAGCGATCTCGTGGCGGCGTGTGACGCGATCCTGCCGGCGATGGTCGAGCGGGATCCGGAATGGTCCGGCTGGTGCTCGGTGCTGGTCAACGTCAACGATCTGGCTGCGATGGGTGCCGAACCGGTCGGTCTGCTCGACGCGCTCGGCGCCCGCGACGCAACGCAGGCGAGCCGCGTGCTGGCCGGTCTGAAACGAGCCGCCGCGGCGTACGGCGTACCGATCCTCGGCGGGCACACGCAGCTTGGTGTCCCGTCGGCGTTGAGCGTGACCGCGCTCGGCCGGACCGCCCACCCGGTCGCCGGTGGCGGCGGGCGGCCGGGGCAGCGGCTGAGGTTGACGGCCGATGTCGGTGGTGGTTGGCGGCCCGGGTACGCGGGACGGCAATGGGATTCGACCAGCCACCGGCGACCTGACGAACTGCGCGCGATGGTGGCCGCGGTCGGCACGGCCCGCCCGGCGGCGGCCAAGGACGTGTCGATGGCCGGCGTGGTCGGGACGCTAGGGATGTTGGCCGAGGCGAGTGGCTGCGGTGCGGTGCTCGACGTTGCCGACGTACCGAAGCCCGAGGCGGCGTCGATGGGGGATTGGCTGACCTGCTTCCCCGGCTTCGCGATGCTGACCGCCGGTCCGCAGGAGCTCGACGCCGGACCCGCCGTCAGTGCGGAGTGCGGCGAATTGACAACCGGACAAGGCGTCGTACTGCGTTGGCCGGACGGAGACGTCACCCAGGCGCTGAGCGCCGGAGTGACCGGGATGGGAGCAGCATGACGCTCAAGATGGCGGCCGTGGCCGCGAACTTCGACCGCGACCTGGAAGCCGACTTCGCCCGCGTCGCGGCCCTGATCGAGCAGGCCCGCGCGTCCGGCGTCCAACTGCTCGCGTTGCCCGAAGGCGCCCTCGGCGGCTACCTACTCAGCCTCGACGGTACAGCGGAACCGCCGCCCGCGTTCACCGTGGACGGACCCGAGATCGCTCGCCTCGCACAGCTGGCCGGTGATCTCGTCGTCACGGCCGGGTACGCCGAAGCGGACGGTGGACTGATCTACAACAGCGCGGTCTGCGTCACGGGGGACGGCGTACTTGGGCATCACCGCAAGGTCCATCAGCCGTTGCGGGAAGACGAGCACTACGCGGCCGGTGACCGGTTCGAGGCCTTCGACACACCGGTCGGGCGGCTCGGGCTGATGATTTGCTACGACAAGGCGTTCCCGGAGGCGGCGCGGACCCTGGCGCTGGACGGCGCCCAGATCATCGTCTGCATGTCCGCCTGGCCGGGCGCGCGGACGAACCCGGACCCCGACCTGGCCAAGGATCGGTGGAAGCGGCGGTTCGACCTGTTCGACCGGGCCCGCGCGCTGGAGAACCAGGTGGTCTGGCTGTCGGCCAACCAGTCCGGGATGTTCGGCTCGCTGCGGTTCGTGGCGAGTGCGAAGGTGGTCGACCCGGGCGGCGAGATCCTTGCCGACACCGGGGTGACCGAAGGGATGGCGATCGCGGAGCTGGACGTCGAGCAGGCGCTCGAGCTGGCCCGGCGGTCGATGGGCCACCTGCGGGACCGACGGCCGGAGACGTACGGATCGCCCGAGCTTGCGACGGTCTGAGCGTGCTCAGGATCGGCGCGGTGGCGGCCGGGTTCACCCGGGACCTGGAGTTCGACCTGTCCCGGGTGGAGGCGCTGATCCGGCACGGCCACCGCGAGCAGACCCGGTTGCTGGTGCTGCCGGACGCGGCGCTGGGCGGGTACCTGACCGATCTGAGCAGTCCGTCCCACGACGACCTCCCGCCTGCGCTCGCCCTCGACGATCCGCTGATCGCCAAGGTGATCGCGATGGCCGGCGAGATGGTCGTGTGCTTCGGCTTCTGCGAGGCGGACGGAGCAGATCGCTACAACACCGCGCTGTGTGTCACCGGTGACGGCATCCTCGGCAAGCACCGCAAGGTGCACCAGCCGCCGGGCGAACGGGCGATCTATGCCGCCGGCAACGAGTTCGCCGCCTTCGACACCCCGGTCGGCCGGATCGGCATGATGATCGACTACGACAAGACGTTCCCGGAGGCGGCGCGGACACTCGCGGTCGATGGCGCGGACGTGATCGCCTGTCTGTGCGCCTGGCCGACCAGCATCACCAACCGGGCGCCGCGGATGAACGAGGACCGTCAGTCGCGGCTGTTCGACCTGTACGACCGGTCTCGTGCGGCCGAGAACCAGGTCGTGCTCGTCTCGTCCAACCTGACCGGGTCGATCGGCGGCCTGCGGTTCCTCGGTCAGTCCAAGGTGGTCGGTCCGGGTGGCGACATCGTCGCGCGCACCTGGTCGAAGGCCGGGATCGCGATCGCGGACGTCGACGTACGCGCCGAGATCGAGACCGCCCGCCGGGTCCTCCATCACCTCGACGAACGCCGCCCGGAGGTCTACTGATGCGGATCGCGCTACTCAGCTACTCGACCAAACCGCGCGGCGGCGTCGTACACACGCTCTATTTGGCCGAGGCGTTGGCCGCGACCGGCGCAGATGTGACCGTGTGGTCGCTGGCGCGTGGTGGTGACGAGGGTTTCTACCGGCCGGTCGATCCGCGGGTGAACGTGTCGCTGGTCCCGTTCCCGGATCGGCCCGGTGAGGATGTCGGCGCGCGGATCCAACGTTCGATCGCCGTACTGCGGGACGCTTTCGACGGATCGCAGTACGACGTGGTGCACGCGCAGGACTGCATCAGCGCGAACGCAGCCGGCCGGTGCATCCGCACCGTGCATCACCTCGACCAGTTCACCACGCCCGAGCTGGCCGCCTGCCACGAACGCGCGATCGTCGAACCGTACGCCCACATCTGCGTGTCCGCCGCTGTAGCCGCCGAGCTACACGCCGGATGGGGGCTCGAGGCAACAGTAATCCCCAACGGCGTAGACGCCGCCCGCTTCGCCCAAGCCGCTGCAGACGACCCGGCCCTGGGGAGGTGGCGGGCTCGGCTTGGGCGGTATGTGCTCACGGTTGGCGGGATCGAGCCGCGGAAGGGATCGCTCGAGCTGCTCGAGGCGTACGCCCTGATAGGCGACCCGGACCTGCAGTTGGTGATCGCCGGCGGCGAGACCCTCTTCGACTATCGCGACTACCGCTCGCGCTGGGAGAAGCGCGCCGCAGAGCTCGGTGTCGCCCCGGTCGTGCTCGGCCCGGTCGACGACGCCGACCTACCGTCCCTGGTCGCGGCCGCCGAAGTCTTCGCCTTTCCTTCCGTCAAAGAAGGTTTCGGCCTGGCGCCGATGGAGGCCCTGGCCGCCGGCGTACCGCTCGTCGTCTCAGACCTCCCAGTCTTCCGGGAAATCTTCCGCGACGCCGCGTCGTACGCAACCGGCCCACAAGACCTGGCCCGCCATCTCCTGGCAGCACCCCGAACCAACCGCGCCGCCCGCGGCCGCGCCCTAGCCGCAACCTACTCCTGGCCAACCGCAGCAGCCGCCCACCTGGAGTTCTACTCGCGGGTCCTGAACACGAGCCAGCGCAGCGCGCAGTACATGTAGACGGCCTCGCAGGCACCCGCGATCACGCGGCTGACGTGGTACTCGACGCCGAGTGCGCTCAGCCCGGCGCCGACCCCGAGGATCCAAACGAGGTAGTTGACCGCGACCACGACGACGTACACCGCGACCTGCCGTCCGACCGCACCATGCGAGTGGAAGTTGAGCGTCCGGTTGAGGACGTAGCTCAACCCGAAGGCAGCGCAGTACGCGACGGTGATCGCCAGCCAGATCGGCAGTCCCACCGCCGACCGCAGCACGGTCAAGAGCGCGAGGTCCACGCCGAACGTGAACCCGTTGATCACCACGAACCCGACGAAACTGGCCGGAACGACCCGCGACAACCCCCACGGCAACCGCCGGACGACCGCAGCCATCAACGAGCTGAACCTCGCGCCCCGTTGCTCGGCGCGGCTCAGCACCGTTGTCATGAGCCCCATACTGCCAGCCCACTCAACTCAGGCCGGACGCGGGCATAAGAACAGGTAGTGCACCGCTGAGACGCTGTACGCGCGAAGGCGATCACGCTCAGGTGCACTACCCGGACGCCCGATACCTCCTGTCGTTAGGCCCGCAGATGCTCGGCGAAGGCCCGGACGGACGGGGTCTGCTCGCCGCGGCGCCAGATGAGGGCGAGGGCGGAGTCGGCGACACCGGTCAGGGGGACGGTGACGATGCCGGTGCGGCCGTTGAGGGCGGCGGTGGGTTGGCAGATGAGCATCGCGCCGCGGTTGGCGGCGATCAGCGAGAGGCCTTCCTGCACGTCCGCTCCTCGAGCCGCACACCGGCCCGGCGCTGATCGGCACCCTGCTCCTCGCGTACGGCGTGGCGGGTGTCGCCGGCAACTTCCTCACCGGCGCCCTCCGCCCGGCGCGGGCCCTCGCCGTCATCGCGGGAGGCATCGCGATCGCCACCCTCGCGATGTCCTTCGCCGGCGCCACCCTCTCCGGATCGCTTGTCCTGCTGGTGATCTGGGGCCTCGCGTACGGCGGAACCAGTGTCAGCACCCAAGCGTGGGGACACGCGGCGGCGCCCAATGCCCCCGAATCATCGTCCGCTGTCCTGGTGGGGGTGTAGAACGGATCGATCGCACTGGGCGCCTTCACCGGCGGCCAGGTCGCCGACCGCCTCGGTACGACGACGGTCACCTGGCTTCCCGCAGTACTGGCGACTGCGGCGCTCGTGGTCCTCCTAGCGAACCGCCGCCAGCGCGGCTGAGTCCTCGTCGCCGAAGTCGTCCTCGAGCTTCTCCGGGGAGTAGTCGAGGTCGATCCCGGCCACGTCCGCGCCGACGGCCGACTCGATCGCGCCGAGCCGGCGCGTCGCGCGATCGCCGGCGTACGTCATCAGAGCGGTCGGGTTGATCTCCGGCGGCAGCTCCTGCGAGTTGTCGAGAGCCCACTGGATCTGGGTCAGCGCGTGCGGGAGGAGTTCCTCCATCGTGTCGGTGACCACCTTCCAGTTCGACGCGTCTCCGGCGACGTGCCGGCGGCAGGTGAACGTGCCCCAGGCCATGTGCCGTCGCTCGTCGTCGCCGATCCGGCGGATCAGCTCCTGCATCCCGGGCAGGACGCCGCGCGCCGTACAGAGCAGGTTCCAGGCGTGGTACCCGGTGAGCGCCAGCGTCCCTTCCACCACGTGGTTGTAGGTCACCGACGCGCGGACCTGGTTGGCCGGTGACGGGTCGTCGGCCAGCGACTTGAGCGCGACCGGCAGCGCCTCGTAGAAGATCGCGCGGTAGCCCGGGTTGTTCTCGACGTACCGGTGCAGGTCCTCGGTGACGCCGACCGCGTCCAGCCAGAGCCGGAAGACCGCGGTGTGCTTGGCCTCCTCGAAGCAGAACTGGGTCAGGTACATCTCGTCGCCGAACCGGCCCTCGGCGGCCATCGCCTGCAGGAACGGCTGCAGGTCCTCGGTCACCGCCTCCTCACCCGCGATGAACTGCGCGCAGAGCAGTAACGCGTTGTCCTTGTCGTTCTCGCTCAGCTCCTGCCAGTCCTTGGCGTCCTGGCTGAAGTCGATGTCGCGCGGGTTCCAGAACTTGCCGTTGCCCTTGTCGAACAGCCGCAACGGCAGCGCGTCCCAGTTCAGCCCGCCGGCCCGGAGCGAGGTGAAACCTTGCCTGTGCAACTCGTTCATACGTGCAACCTCCTGGACTCGGCTAAGAAGGGCGAGAGGACGCGAGCCAGCTGCGCCGCCACCACCGCCGGGGGAGGGCCCGGGGTGACGATGTGGCTGATGACGACGCGCAACGCGACGTCGACGCAGTTGGTCGCGTCCTCCGCGGGAACCTCCGGCCAGTGCTCTCTGACATGAGCGTCCAGCCGAAGGTGTGCCAGCTCCAGCACCTGCTGCCCCCGTGTCGTCAACAGCTGGCTGGCCTGGTCCGATCCCGGCTGGCCGAGCGCCGCCTTCACCAGCGGGTTCTCCCCGGCCAGTGTGAGCGCCCGCTCGACCGCAGCCTGGAGGCCGTCGATCGGGTCGGACTGCTCGGCGAGCGCCGCGTTCACATCCAGCAGGAATCGTTCGGTCTCGCGTGCCGCGACGGCCTCCAGTACGCCCCACTTGTCGCCGAACTCGTTGTAGACGGTCTGCCGGGACACCCCGGTCCGACGAGCCACTTCGGCCATCCGAAGCCCGTCGTACCCACCTGTTTCGATGGCGTCCTGCGCAGCGTCCAGCAACTCGTCACGCAGCCGGCGTTTGGTTCGATCGGCAAACGAGTCCATGCCGACGAGGGTTTACAAAATGGCTCCAGATGTCAAGTGCTCGGACATCGTGTCGTTAGTTGTCCAGTGCGGAGAAGTGCGATGCGTCGCCCGTTCGCGGCGTACTGCGGACGCCGTCCACGCTCACCGGTACGTCGCCGGCGAGCGTGATCCGGTGCAGCCTGCGGGGCTGATCGTCGTAGTCGGCGACGCCGTAGTGTTGTGTCGCGCGGTTGTCCCAGATCGCCAGGTCACCCGGCTGCCACTGCCAGCGAACGGTGTTGTCGAGGTTCGTGACCCGGTTCTGCAAGAGCTGGAACAGCGCGGTCGTCTCGGTGCTGCTCAGTCCAACGAACCGGCGTACGAAATGACCGAGCACGAGCGAACGCTCGCCCGTCTCCGGGTGGACGCGGACCACCGGGTGCTCGGTCTCGAACAGCTTGGAGACGAACTGCTTGCGATGCTCCTCGACCTTCACGTCGACACCGCCGATCCGGCTCTCGTCCTTGTGGCCGGCGTAGTCGTACACATTGCTGTGCACCGCCCACAGCCGGTCGACGAGGGCCTGCAGTGCGATCGGCAGGTTCGCGTACGCCGTGACCGTGTTCGCCCAGGTCGTCGCGCCGCCGTACGCCGGCAGCGTGACCGCGCGGAGGATGCTGATCGCCGGGATCCGGTCGACGAACGTGACGTCGGTGTGCCAGCTGTTCGCCTTGCCGTAGTCGGAGTCGATCGGCAGGACCTCCGCCGCGCCGTCGAGGCTCTTCGAGGTCGGGTGCGCGAGCGTCGGCGTACCGAGCAACTTCGCGAAGGCGAGCTGGCCGGCGTCGTCGAGGTGCTGTTCGCGGAAGAAGATCACCTTGTGGTCGAGCAGGGCCTGCCGGATCGCGGCGACCGTCTCCGGCGCCAGGTCGCCGCCGAGCTCGACGTTGCCGATCACCGCGCCGATCGCCCCGCCGGCCTTGGCGACGGTGATCTCCGGTGCTTCCAGTTGCGTCGTCATGATGACTCCCTCACGGTCGGTTACTTATATAATCCGACTGATTTACTAGACATATCGGCCGTTTCGGGATGCGAGACCGGGCCGGCGGCGGGAGCACGTAGGGTTGGGGACGTGTCAACCGCCGCTCTTGAACCCGCTCCCGATACCGCCGACGTTCCGGAACTGGTGGTCGGATTCGACCTGGACATGACGCTGATCGACTCCCGGCCGGGGATCCAGGCCGTCTGGGACCTGCTGGCCGCGGAGACCGGCGTGCCGATCGACACCGACCTGGTGGTGAGCCGGCTCGGGCCGCCGCTGACCTGGGAGATGGCGAACTGGTTCCCGGCCGAGCAGGTCGACGCCATGGTCGCGCGGTACCGCGAGCACTACCCATCCCACGCGATCACCGGCAGCCTGCCGCTGCCGGGCGTGGCCGAGTCACTGGCCGCGATCCGGGCGTTGCGCGGGCGGACGATGGTCGTCTCGGCGAAGTACACCCCGTCGGTCCGGCTGCACCTCGAGCACCTCGGCCTGGATGTCGACGAGCCGGTCGGTGACCTGCACGGCGCCGAGAAGGGTACGGCGCTGCGCGAGCACCAGGCCACGATCTTCGTCGGCGACCACACCGCGGACATCGACGGAGCGCACGCGGCCGGTGCGGTCGCGGTATCGGTCGCGACCGGCCCGTTCACCGCGGACGAGTTGCGCGCGTACGGCGCCGACGTCGTACTGAACGATCTGACCGAGTTCCCGGCCTGGCTCGACGAGTACGTGCTCGAGCAGCGGCTCGAAGCGCTCATGCGGCGACTGTCGTCGTACGACAAGATGGTGGTCGCGTTCAGCGGCGGCGCCGACTCGGCGTTCCTGCTCGCGGCCGCGGCGCGGGCGATCGGTCCGGCCAACGTCGTCGCGGCGACCGCGATCTCCCCCTCGCTTCCGGCGGCCGAGCTCGAGCCGGCGGCGCGCTTCGCGGACACCATCGGCGTACGCCACGTCACCCCGCACACGCACGAGATGGAGCGCGAGGGGTACCAGGCGAACTCGGGCGCCCGGTGCTACTTCTGCAAGGCCGAGCTGGTCGAGACGCTGCAGCCGATCGCGGACGAGTTCGGGATCACCGCGATCGCCACCGGGACGAACGCCGACGACGCGATCGCCGGCTTCCGGCCGGGCATCCGGGCCGCCTTCGAGCGCGGCGCGCTGACGCCGCTGAAGGACGCGCGGCTGACCAAGGCGCAGATCCGTACGGCGTCGCGCAGCTGGGGTCTCGAGACGTCGGACAAGCCGGCCGCGGCGTGCCTGTCCAGCCGGATCGCGTACGGCATCCGGATCACCCCGAACCTGCTCGCGCGTGTCGATCGCGCCGAGCAGACGGTCCGCGCACGGCTGGCGTCGTACGACGTGCAGAACGTGCGCGTGCGTGATCTCGGCGAGAGTGCGTCGATCGAGATCGACTCCGATCTGCTGGATCGGGTCGACCACCAGGAGCTGGTCGATGCGGTCGTCGCCGAAGGGTTCGCGACGGCGCTGGTGGACCCGCGCGGGTTCCGGTCCGGGTCGATGAACGAGCGGCTCGCGGAACCCGAAAAGTATCGGAGTTTGTGATGTGCGGGAAGACTGCCGGATCAGGTAGTTTCCCGGAGGCGCGGTTGCGCCGGGTCACGTACGCTGGGTTTCCTGATCGGGCCTCACGGCTCGATCGCTTCCGACGATACTGATGAAGAGGTTCCCGTGCCCGTTGGCAAGGTGAAGTGGTATGACTCCGAGAAGGGGTTCGGATTCCTCAGCAAGGAGGAGGGCGGGGACGTCTACGTCCGCGCCGAGGCCTTGCCGTCGGGTGTCACCAACCTGAAGCCGGGCCAGAAGGTCGAGTTCGGTGTCGTCGAGGGACGTAAGGGCGAGCAGGCGCTCCAGGTCCGGCTGATCGACCCGCCGCCGTCGGTGGCGAAGGCGATGCGGCCGAAGGCCGAGGACATGCAGGTCGTCATCGAGGATCTGATCAAACTCCTCGACCGCCTCGGCGAGGGCTACCGCCGCGGCCGCCAGCCCGACAACAAGTCCGCCCGCCAGGTCGCGACCGTCCTCCGCGGCGTCGCCGACAAACTCGACGTCTGACCCTCAGCCCGGCTCAGCGGGTCGCGCGGGTGATGCGGGTGTGGATGCCGTCGAGGACGGTGTCCAGGCCGAAGGTGAATTCGGCGGCGTCGAAGTCGCCCGCGTAGCCCTCGTCGAGGGGCTGCTCGAGCGTGGCCGCGATCCCGGGGAAACGGTCCGGGGTCGCGAGCATCGTCAGGCGCTGCGTGTAGAGCCGGTCGGCCTCGCGGACCTCATCCGGTTCGGTGAGCATGTTCGCGGTGAGTTGCGCCGTACCGCGAACGTAGATGTTCACCAGGAGCATCGCGGACAGCCGGTCCGGCGGCGTGAGCGGCGTACCGTCGAACGCGTTCAGCCCGGACTCCATCCAGGCCAGCTGGTTCGGTGACAGCGGCGGCTCCTGGATCGGGATCTGCAGGATCCACGGGTGCCGCCGGAGCCCGTCGCGGAACGCCTCGGCCCAGGCGGTGATCCGGCCACGCCAGTTCAGGTCAGGGTCCAGGACCGGCGGCTCGGCGAAGGCGTGCTCGAGCATCACGACGTACAGGTCGTCCTTGGCGTCGACGTACCGGTAGAGCGACATCGTGGTGAAGCCGAGCTCGGCCGCCACCTTGCTCATCGAGACCGCGGCCAGCCCGCCCGCGTCGGCCAGCTTGATCGCGGCTCGCGCGATGTCGCTGATGTGGAACGCCGGCTTCGGCCCCGGCCGACTCCGCCCCTCGATCCCCCACAACTGTTGCAGGACCCTTGGCAGTTCGCTCTCGTCCATGGTCACCATGGTCTCCACTCTATCTGTTTACAGCATAGACAGTCTTGTGTATGGTCTGTGTACGGCGCACACAGTGTGCGGCGTAGACAGATAATCGGAGGGGTGTCATGGGTTCGACAGAACGGGCGGGACGCAAGGAGTGGATCGCGCTCGGTGTGCTCGCGCTGCCGCTGCTACTGGTCTCGATGGACGTGTCGGTGCTGTACTTCGCGGTTCCGTTCATCAGCGCGGACCTCGGCGTGAACGCGACCGAGCAGCTGTGGATCTTCGACATCTACGGATTCGTGCTGGCCGGCCTGCTGATCACCATGGGCTCGCTCGGGGACCGGATCGGCCGTCGCAGGCTGCTGCTGTTCGGCGCGATCGGGTTCGGGGTCGCCTCGGTCGCGGCGGCGTACGCGCAGAACCCGGAGCAGCTGATCGCGGCGCGTGCCCTGCTCGGGATCGGCGGCGCGACTCTGATGCCGTCGACCCTGGCGCTGATCCGGAACATGTTCCACGACCCGAAGCAGCGGTCGAAGGCGATCGCGTTCTGGAGCGCGGTGATGATGGGCGGGATCACCCTCGGTCCGGTGCTCGGCGGGTTCCTGCTGGAGCACTTCTGGTGGGGTTCGGTGTTCCTCATCAACACCCCGGCGATGGTTCTGCTGGTCGTCCTCGCGCCGGTGCTGCTGCCCGAGTTCAAGGCTCCGGTACGCGGGCGGTTCGACCTGCTGGGTTCGGTGCTGTCGCTGGCCGCCGTACTGCCGGTGATCTGGGGGATCAAGGAGCTGGCCGCTCATGGTGCGGCGGTCGTGCCGGTGGTGGCGATCGTGGGTGGGCTGGTGTTCGGGGTGCTGTTCGTGCAGCGGCAGCGGACCGCGGCGCACCCGATGGTCGACCTGTCGATGTTCCGGAACCGCGCGTTCAGCGGGTCGCTGGCGGCGAACACTATCGGGACCCTGGCGCTCGTGGGCAACGCGGTGTTCCTGACCCAGTACCTGCAGTTGGTGCACGGTCTGAGCCCACTGAAGGCGGCGCTTTGGTCGCTGGCCCCGTCGGTGCTGGTCGGTGGCGCGGCTCCGCTCGCCACCGCGCTCGCCGGGAAGCTGGACCGCGCGTACGTGATCGGTGGCGCGTTCGTCCTCGCGGCTTCGGGGTACGGCGTACTCACCCAGGTCCACGTCGACTCGTCGCTGGCAGTGCCGCTCGCCGGTGCCGGTCTGCTGGCCGCCGGTCTGGTGATGGTGATGACTCTGGTGACCGAGGCCGTCGTCGGTTCGGTGGCTCCGGAGCGCGCCGGCTCGGCGTCCGCTGTGATGGAGACGTGCGCGGAATTCGGCGGGGCCCTCGGGATCGCGGTGCTCGGATCGATCGGTACGGCGGTCTACCGCGCCGACATCCCGTCCAACCTGCCGGCTGGTGTCGCGGCCCCTGTCCGCGCGGGTCTGCCCGCGGCGACTGCCGCAGCCGCCCACCTGCCCGCGCAACTGGCCGACACGGTCTTGGCCACTGCCCGCCACGCCTTCACCCACAGCATGAGCGTCGTCGCGCTGGTCGGCGCCGTACTCCTCCTCGCGACCGCAGTAGCCACCACCCTCACCCTCCGCGGCACCACCCACACCTCCGCTCCTACCGAGGAGGCTGACTTAGTTTCTGCAGCCTGAACCCCGCAACCAGCGGCGGCCGAGTCGAACTCTCCACTCGGCCGCTGCCGTGTCCTGTCAGCGGGGTGGGCGGCGTGGGGGTTCGCCGCCGGGGCGGCGATTGGAGGGGTGGTTCCGGTCGCGTTCGACGGTTGGTTCTTCCGACCAGGGCGTTGTGTTCTCGCCGGTGTTCTCGTCCTCGTCGGGCTGACCGCTCCACCAGCGGCCCATGGGCTGTTCGGGCGGTGGTTTCTCGTCGCCGGTCCGCCATTCGACGGTCGGCTCGTCGTGCGAGGTCGAGCGGCGCTCGCGGTTCGCGCGCTGCTCGGCGACGCTGAGGATCGTCCGCGACGTGCTCCCCGAGTGCTGGTCGGCGCGCGGACGCTGACGCTCGGGCGCGTGCCCAGGGGCGTGTGCGTCGGTGCGCGGTCCACCGAGACCGCCCGGGCGAAGCGTCTCCGGCGTCTGGCGGGAAGACGGGCGCATCCGCAGTACCAGGAACACGGCGATCAGCAGGACGCCCGCGAGGAACCCGAACCCGAGTCGGGGGATCAGCGGCATCACGATCCCGCATCCGCCACCGAGCACCCACGCCAGCTGCAGCACCGTCTCCGATCGCGCGAACACCGACGTACGCACGGATTCCGGGACGTCGCGCTGGATCATCGCGTCCAGCGACAGCTTGCCGAGCGAACTGCACAGACCCGCGACGAGGCCGAGCGCGATCAGGATCGGCAGGCCGTACAGCACGGCGACCGCGACTGCGACGGTCGCGTCGGCGAGCAGTACGACGAGTACGACGGCTTCCGGTTTGCGTGACCTGAGCAACGATCCGAGGAGCGTGCCGGCACTGTTCCCGATCCCGGCCGCGGCGATCACCGCGCCGGCCGCGACGGCGCCCTTGACCCCGCTGATCGGCTGGTCGCGGAGCAGGAACGCCAGGTACATGGTCAGGAACCCGGACACGAACCGCAGTCCCAGGTTGCACCGGATCCCGCGAGCCACCGCGGCGGTGATCGCGCGGCGGCGTGCGTCGCGTCCCGCCGTACCCGTCACTTCTTCGTCGGTGGGGGAGTCGACCGCAGACGGCAGCCGGATCGCGAGCACCAGGCCGACGATGTACACCAGCGCGGCCCAGCGCAGCGACCACTGCGGGCCGATCGCGGCGAACGCGCCGGCGATCCCGGCGCCGATGGTCGCGCCGGCGACACCCGCGAGCGAGATCCGGGAGTTGGCCGTGACGAGCGTGATCTGTTTGGGGAGCAGCCGCGGTACGGCGGAGGCGCGCGTCACGCCGTACGCCTTGGATGCGACGAGGCAACCGAGGGCGGCCGGGTACAGCCAGGCCGAACCGTGGCCGGAGATCGACGACGCCAGGCTCCAGACCAGGAACGCGCGAACGCCGAGGGTCGCGCCGATCGCCCAGCGGCGACCGTGCCGGAACCGGTCGAGGATCGGGCCGATCAGCGGCGCCATCAACGCGAACGGCGCCATCGTCAGCAACAGGAACAGCGCAACGCGGTCGCGCGCCTGATCGCTCGGCACGGTGAAGAACACCGTCCCTGCGAGCGAGACCGCGAACGCTGTGTCACCTGCCGCGTTCACCGCACCCAGCTCGATCAGCCGCGACAGGCCTGATTCGCCTGCGCCTTGGGCGCTGGTCAGCCCGCGGATCCGGCGCCCGGTCGCGCGCCCGACCTTGCCGCCGACCTCAGCAGCCTTCTTCGATGCCGAAGCAACCCCTTCGGCCCCAACCTTCGAGGCGTGCCCGACCTTCTTCCCCGCACTCCCGACTCGCTCGCGGGCTTCGGTCAACCGCTCGCCGGTCGACTTCCCGGCGCCCTTCGCACTGTCATCGCCCGCTGAGCCTTCACCCGTTGGGCGCCCCCCAGGGCTCCGCGCACTGGCTCGTGCGTCACCCGCGTCCCGGCGACCGCTCGCCGATTCGCCGCGCGACTGACCGCCCGCGGCGTTTCCACCGGGAGTCGCCTTCGGGTCGGCGGGGTCGGGGGTGTGCATGGAACCATCCTGCCTCCTGCCGGGGACAGACGGCAGCCACGGCGCGTACGCGCGTAGAGGTCGCACCGAGAGATGACGCCTGCTGCGCGTCGCCCAGCGGCCTCCCTTCTCCACCTTGCGCAGTACTCTGCGGGACGACGCTACGTCTCCGCGCGGCCCCTGGATCGCGGGTGGGTGACGGTGGTTCGGCGTACGGCGGGCGGCGTGCGAGAATGGGCGATTGTGACTCCCGTCAAAAGCCCGGAACCGGTACGTGCGAAGCCCGACGCCGTCTGCGTCGCGGCGGTCGGACCGGCCCGCGAGGCCGCGATCGTCGAGGCCGGCGCCGCGCAGGTCGGGGAGCACCTCGGTCATCTGGTCGAGGGCGAGCGCCTCGTCACCCACTACTTCGCCTCCACCCACCCCGGGTACCGCGGCTGGCGCTGGGCCGTCACGGTGACCCGTGCGTCGCGCGCCAAGACCGTCACGATCAACGAGGTCGTGATGCTGCCCGGCGACGAGGCCGTCGTCGCGCCCGAGTGGGTCCCGTGGTCGGAACGCGTCCAGCCCGGCGACCTCCGCCCCGGCGACCTGTTCCCGACCCACGCCGACGACCCGCGCCTCGAGCCCGGGTTCACCGACACCGCCGACGCACCGGAGGACGTGCTCACGGTGGTCGAGGAGCTCGGCCTCGGTCGCGAGCGCGTGCTCTCGCCGTTCGGACGTGAAGAGGCCGCGGAGCGCTGGTACGCGGGGGAGTTCGGCCCGACGTCCGCGATCGCCCAGGCCGTCCCGTACAAGTGCTTCTCGTGCGGCTACTGGATCCGCCTCGCGGACAGCCTCGGCCAGGCCTTCGGCGTCTGCGCCAACGAAATGGCCCCCGGAGAGGCCCACGTAGTCGCCTACGACTACGGCTGCGGCGCCCACTCCGACGCCACCATCGACCTCGCCGAACCCCCCACCCCCGACCACGCCTTCGACACCACCGGCTACGACACCCTCGAACTAACCCCCACCGACGACTGAACCCACGCCGCAACCCGTGGCAGCGAACACCCCGCCGTGCCTCTGAACAGGCAATAACCTGTTCAACGGCCCCGCAGAGGGTACCCAGGGTCCGGCGCCGGACCGGCCAGCCGGAGGCGGCGCGGGGAGCCGTCAGCTTGGCGGTGTTGGATGGGTCAGTCTTCGGTGGCGGGGCGGTGGCCTGCTTGGATGGCGGTCCAGCGGTGTTTGCAGTACCAGAGGCCTATGAGGCCTAGGCCGAAGCCGGCTACCGGGACCCAGAGCCACCAGTCGAGGCCGTCGGCCTCGAGGCGGTTGCGGAAGAAGAAGAGTACGACGCCGGCGACGGCCCATAGGGCGATGCCGGTGATGACGCTGGGGATGCCGGACAGGTCGAGCGGCTTGACCTCGGCGTGCACCAGTTCGCCGCGGGCGAGTTGGCTGGTCGGGTCGGTGCGCTTCTTGTCGGCGCGCTCGGCGCGCTCCCTGGCCGGCTCCTGCTCCTCCGTCACATCACTACCTTAGCTTCGTTTGCGATTAGTACTCGCAACTCCCCGGCAGGAACTGGCACGATGCGGTCATGAGCTCGCCCCAGGCCGCGACGGCCCGCTCCGGTTCCGGTCCTCTGGACTCGTTCTTCAAGATCAGTCAGCGCGGATCCACGCTCGGCCGGGAGGTCCGCGGCGGGCTGGTCACGTTCTTCACGATGGCGTACATCGTCGTGCTGAACCCGCTGATCATCGGCACCGTCAAGGACGGCACCGGCCAGTTCGTCGGCGGCGGCACCGACCCGGCGGCGGCGATCGCGAAGGTCGCGGTCGCGACGGCGCTGGTCGCCGGGATCGTCACGATCCTGATGGGCGTGGTCGCGAACTTCCCGCTCGCGCTCGCCACCGGCCTCGGCCTGAACGCGTTCATCGCGTTCTCGGTCGCGACCAAGATGACCTGGGCGGACGCGATGGGCCTCGTGGTCATCGAGGGCCTGATCATCCTGGTCCTGGTGCTGACCGGCTTCCGGAAGGCGGTGTTCGAGGCCGTACCGCTGCAGCTGAAGATCGCGATCAGCGTCGGCATCGGCCTGTTCATCGCGTTCATCGGCGTTATCGACGCGGGCTTCGTACGCCGTCCCGCGGCGCTCAGCGGCCCGCCCGTCGAACTCGGTGTCGGGGGCAACCTTCGCGGCTGGCCGGTGCTGGTGTTCGTGGTCGGCCTGATCCTGATCGTCACGTTGTACGCCCGGAAGGTGAAGGGCGCGATCCTGATCGGCATCCTGGCCGCGACGGTCCTGGCGATCGTGATCGAGTCGGTCGCGAACATCGGCGCCCGCACCGACAAGAACCCGGGCGGCTGGGGCCTGAGCGTGCCGAAGTTGCCGGACCAGTGGTTCACGAAACCGAACCTGGACACGGTTGGCGAGTTCAACCTGTTCGGCTCGTTCGACAAGGTCGGTGTGGTGTCGGCGCTGCTGCTGATCTTCACGCTGATGCTCGCGGACTTCTTCGACACGATGGGCACGATGACCGCGATCGGCGCCGAGGCGGGCCTGAACGACAAGGACGGTATCCCGCCGAACTCGCAGCGGATCCTGATCGTGGACAGTGTCGCGGCGGCCGCCGGTGGCGCCGCGTCCGTCTCGAGCAACACGTCGTACATCGAATCGGCGTCCGGCGTCGGCGAAGGTGCGCGGACGGGCCTGGCGAGTGTGGTGACCGGGATCTGCTTCCTGATCTCGATGGTGGTCGCGCCGCTGGTGACGCTGGTCCCGTACGAGGCGGCGACGCCGGCGCTGATCCTGGTCGGGTTTCTGATGATGACGCAGGTGAAGGGCATCGACTTCGACGACCTCGAGGTCGCGTTCCCGGCGTTCCTGACGATCGTGCTGATGCCGTTCACGTACTCGATCTCGGCCGGTATCGGCGCGGGTTTCGTCTCGTTCGTGATCCTCAAGACCGTCCGCGGCAAGGCCCGCCAGGTGCACCCGCTGATGTGGGTCGTCGCGGCCCTGTTCGTCGTCTACTTCGCGATCGGCCCGCTGACCGACTGGCTGACCTGATTCAGTTGCCGAAGGCACGCAGAAACGTCTGTACGGCGTTCTGCGTGACCTCGGCGAGTTCCTTTGCCGGGACCTTCCGCGTGCCGAGGCGGGACCGGGCGTCGAAGGGTGCGGTCAGTAGCGCGCCGAACTGTTCGGCCGCGACGGCCGGGTCCGTGATGCGGAGGTGGCCGGCCAGCGCGAGCCGGGCCAGCCGGTCGGCGAGGGCGTCGTTGACCTTGTCCGTGGCGCGTTCCCGCACGATGTCCTGGAGTTCCGGCATGCTCGCGAGCTCTGCGTGCAGCAGCCGTCGGAGCGCCCACGACTTCTCGTCGCAGTAGCACTCGGCGAGCTTCCGGCCCACCTCGGTCAGCGCCTCCGCCGGGTCGCGGTCCGGGCGCAGCGACTCGACCGCCGCCAGGTTGCGGGTCAGCGCATCGTCCGCGAGGGCGCTGACGGCTGCCCGGAACAGCGACTGCTTGTCGCCGAAGTGGTTGTAGATGGTGTGCTTCGCGACCCCCGCGGCGGCCGCGACCGTGTCCACGCTCGCGGCCCGGTACCCGTCGCGGGCGAAGACCGTGAAGGCGGCGTCCAGGATCGCCTGGCGCTTGTCGATACGTCCGCGGGTCGCTGTCACCTGGTCAGGGTAGCTTGCTGAACTTCGGCGTACAGTAGAATGCACTGACCAGTGCATTTCTAAGGAGGAGAGCGGATGATCGTCAACCTGTTGCGGATCCGGTTCAAGGACGGCGTGAGTGTCGCGGAGCAGGAGGAGGTGCTGGCGGTGATGCGCCGGACCGCCGCACTCGATTCGGTCGCGTTCGGCGCCGTCGGCAAGGACTTCGGCAACCCCGAGGACGGCTTCACCCACTCGTACCTGGCGGCGATCCCGGATCTCGACGCGCTCGAGCGGTACATGCACGACCCGGTGCACCTCAGCGGCGACGACCTGATCCTCGACAAGCTCGAGAAGATGAGCGCCGTCCGCTTCAGCGACGACGGCGACCCGGAGATCGGCAAGGCCGTGTACGGCGTGGCCGCCCGCAAGATGGAGCAGTACCCCGAGTGGGCCCGCCGCATCGACGAGCTGTTCGGCGCGAACGTCTAAGAGGGCGTCTGAGGGCTCTGCGCCTACTGCGCGGCACTCGGCGGGCACCTCGCCGCACTGGAGGAAAGGCCACGATGAAACCACATCGAGGCCTTCCCTCCAGCACGCCGAGGCACTCCGCCGAGCACCTGCTCGCTACGACGCAGAGCCCTCAGACGCCCTCAGCGGTACGCCGAAGTTCGAGGTACTCGGCCCGCGCGGTGAAGAGTTCGCGGAGCTCGTTGCTGACGTGATCGAGGAACTCCGTGCGGTACGTCGAGTCCGTGAGCAATGCGATCGAGTAGTAGAGCCCGGTGAAGTTCGCGATGCCGACGGCGACCTTGATCAGGGAGGCGCTGAGGACGAGCGGATGGTGTAGCAGTTCGACATGGTACGACCACGAGCCGGCGTCGACGCCCCATTGCCGGTAGATGTGTTCGCTGATCGCGAGCATGCCGAAGGCAACGAAGAACAGGCCGACGCCGGCGCTCACCACGAGCACCTGCATCCACTGCCGGATCACCAGGCTGACGCTGACGTTGAACCGCTGGCTCCGGCTCAAAGGCGGACCGGAGCCGGCGGTGCGCTCGATCGCGTCCACCTCCAGCGGCAACCGGATCAGCAGGAACACCGTGCTCAGCAGTGTGAAGGCGACTACGGAGAAGACGATGAAGGCGGCCGGCATCCACGCGAACACCTGCCACATGTCCGCGGTCATGAACAGCACCAGCGAGAAGACCAGCAGGAGCGGTAGTGCCCGGATGAAGCTGGCGACCGAGTTGGCCAGCTCGCGGACCAGCTGCCGGATGCCCCAGACGACGGTCGCGATGAAGCCGTAGCCGACCACGACGTACACCACGCCGACCAGCAACAAGTTGCCGAGGGCCACGCCGAAGAACTGCTTGACCTGTCCTTGCGTGACGACTGGGAGCAGCGCCGGCAGGAACACGAACACCATCAGCTCCGGAATCCCGAAGCGGGTCGGCAACGACCCGAACGGTCGTCCGCGCAACCCGTTGAGCAGGCCGAACCCGAGGACCAGTGCCAAGAGTCCGCCGAGCGCGGCCAACAGGTTCTGCCACCAGACCCATTCGAGCGAGGTGGCGCCGAGCATCTCGGCCAGGAACACCAGCACCAGCAGTGGCGCCGCCCGCGTGAAGATGTCGTGCGTCGGCGAGAAGTCCTCGATGAACAGCGGCAGTCCCGCCCGCCGGAATTGCTGCTCGTACCGCTCCAGCTCGGCCGTCGTCCCCATGACGCGGAACTCTATCGCCTCGGGAATACCACCCGGCCGTCCAGCGTTTTCCTTAGCAAAGGTAATGAGTTAAGGTAAAGACATGCCCGAAGTCGTAGCGCAGCAGGTGAAGAGTGATGTCGGGCTGGCGAGTGCCCTGCGGTCGTCGACCCTGCGGCTGTCCCGGCAGATCCGCCGGCAGCGTGAGCCCGGTCACGACCTCACCGCGAACCAGCTCAGCGTGCTCGGCGCGCTGTCCAAGCACGAGGCGATGACGATCGGCGAGCTGGCCGCCCACGAGCAGGTGAAGCCGCCGTCGATGACGCGGATCGTGACGAACATGGAGGAGGCGGGTCTGGTGGTCCGCCGCCCGCACCCGACCGACAAGCGGCAGATCGTCGTCGAGCTGACCGACCGCGCCGACGAGCTGATCCTGGCGAACCGCCGGCGCCGCGACGAGTGGCTGCAGACCAAGCTGAAGCAACTGACCCCTGAGGAGCGCGACATCCTGCGCAAGGCAGCACCTGTTCTCGAACGACTGGCGGCTCGATGAGCCCCACTTTCCGCGCGTTCAAGGTCCGGAACTTCCGGCTGTACGCCTCGGGCGCGATCGTCTCCAACGTCGGCACCTGGATGCAGCGGGTCGCCCAGGACTGGCTGGTCCTGGAGCTGACCCATTCCGGTACGGCGCTCGGTATCGTCACCGGCCTCCAGTTCCTGCCCGCGCTCCTGCTCGGCCCGTACGCCGGTCTGGTCGCCGACCGCTTCCCGAAGCGGACCGTGCTGACGCTCACCCAGATCGCGATGGCCACCGTCGCCCTGATCCTCGGTGGTCTGACGATCGCCGGCGTCGTGCAGACGTGGCACGTGTATCTGCTCGCCCTGTTGTTCGGTGTCGGTACGGCGTTCGACGCCCCGACCCGGCAGGCTTTCGTGGTCGAGATGGTCGGCCGCGACGAACTCTCGAACGCCGTCGGGCTGAACTCGGCCTCCTTCAACGCGGCCCGGCTGCTCGGCCCGGCGCTGGCCGGTCTGCTGATCAACTGGATCGGCACCGGTCCCGTGATCATGATCAACGGGTTCACGTACGCCGCGGTGATCGTGTCGTTGCGACTGATGCGCACCGGAGAGCTGCACACCCCGAAGGTCGCGGCGCGGGACAAGGGCATGATCCGCGACGGCATGCGCTACCTGTGGCGGCGGCCCGATCTGATGATGGTGCTGGTCGCGGTCTTCTTCGCCGGCACCTTCGGGCTGAACTTCCAGATGACTTCGGCGCTGATGGCGACGAGCGCGTTCCACAAGGGTGCGGGGGAGTACGGCATCCTCGGCTCGATCCTGGCGATCGGTTCGCTGTCCGGCGCGCTGCTCGCGGCCCGGCGGGTGCGGATCCGCGCGCGGCTGGTGATCGGTGCGGCGGTGGCATTCGGTCTGCTCGAGATCGTGAGTGCGCTGATGCCGACGTACCTGACGTTCGCGCTCGTGCTGCCGCTGGTCGGGCTGACGTCGCTGACCATGCTGACGTCGGCGAACGCGACGATGCAGCTGAGCATCGAGCCGACGATGCGCGGCCGGGTGATGGCGCTGTACATGACGGTTCTGATGGGCGGTACGCCGCTCGGGTCGCCGTTCATCGGCTGGATCGGGCAGGTGATGGGCGCCCGCTGGTCGCTGATCGTCGGCGGTGGGCTCACCGTGGTCGGCGCGGTCGGCTCGGTGCTGTACTTCTCCCGCCGTCGCGGCCTCGCGATCCGCCCGCGGCTGCTCCCGCGCCCCCACCTCGAGGTCCTGCCCCAGACCGAACTACTCGGCGAGAAAGCAGTCGTCGACGCCGCCGACCTTCCGAAGAAGGACATCGGGCACCAGGTCGCGTCCGCCTAGGGGCGGATGCGCGTCAGTAGGCGGGCGGCGAAGAACAGGGCGTCGGCCTCAGCAGGGCGCCGAGTGAGCATTGCGGCCGGGTCGTGTCTCGGTTTCGGGCGTACGTCGGGGGTTGCGGCCGTGGTGATTCGGAGGAATCCACGCGCGCCGAGACCGCCCTGCGCCGGCGCCCACTCGACGTCGACGATGTCCCCGAGCGGCACCGACCACGGATCGCCGAGCGCCTTCTTCCGGCGGCTCGCGGACCGGTGGTACTTGAACGTGAGCCGCCCGCCCGCCACCGCGAGCGTCGCGTCCCGCCCCTCGATCCGGTCGGGCGCGGCCGGTGGCGCGACGAGCCACGCGGTGGCAGCCGTCGCCGGTACGTCGCGACGCACGAGAGCCTGGCCGATGTCACGGGCGATCCCCGCGGCCGCATCGTGGTCGACACCCGGGAAGTCGTAGAGCTCGATCGGCTGCGTCACCGACTGCAGCGGGTCGGCGCCCTCGCGGAGGACGAGCCGGAGCCCCGCGTCGGTGACCTCCACGGTGCGCAGCGCCTCGATGGGCACGATCCGCTCGCCCAGGCGAGATCGTAAGAGCGTCCCGCCGTACCGCACCCGGAGGGTTCCGATGCCGTCCCAGACGACCGTGCCGTACGTGCTCGTCAGCTCACCACCTGCCACCCGCCCTATCTTTCCTCGTCCGCGGGTCCAGCGCAGGTCCGGTGCACGGTCCGGTGCAGGGTCCGGTGTGTGGTCCGGTGCCGGGTCCTTGGCCGTAAGGGTCAGAATGGGGCGTGACCCATTACGACCTCGTCATCATCGGGACCGGCTCCGGTAACACCATCGTCAACCGGCGGTTCGCCGACCGGAAGGTGGCGATCGTCGAGCGCGGTACGTTCGGCGGCACCTGCCTGAACGTCGGGTGCATCCCGACCAAGATGTTCGTGCACGCCGCAGACGTGGCCGCGACCCCGTCGGTGAGTTCGCGGTACGGCGTCGACGAGCAACTGCTCGACGTCCGCTGGACCGACGTCCGGGACCGGATCTTCGGCCGGATCGATCCGATCGCGGAAGGCGGCTCGGAGTACCGGCACCACAACCCGGACAACGCGAACGTTCATGTGTACGACGGGACCGGCCGGTTCACCGGGTTCAAGGAGCTGACCGTCGACAACAAGGACGGGTCGACGAGCGTGTTCAGCGCCGACCAGTTCGTGCTCGCCACCGGCAGCCGGCCGATCGTGCCGCCGATCCCGGGGCTCGAGGAGACCGGGTTCCATACCTCGAACACGATCATGCGGCTGGACGACCTGCCGCGTCGGCTGGCGATCATCGGCAGCGGGTTCGTCGCGGCCGAGTTCGCGCACGTGTTCTCGTCGTTCGGGGTCGAGGTGACGGTCGTCGCCCGCTCGAACGAGTTGCTCCGGCTCGAGGACGGGGAGATCTCCGCGCGCTACACGGAGATCGCGCAGGACAAGTACGACGTACGGCTCAATCATGAAACCGTCCGGGTCGCACGACGCGACGACGGCTCGATCAAACTCGTGATGCTGCACCCGGACGGCGCCGACGAACTGATCGTCGACGAGCTCCTGGTCGCGGTCGGACGGGAGCCGAACTCGGACCTGCTGAACCTGGACGCCACCGGGGTCGAGGTGGACCGCGAGGGCCGCGTGGTCGTGGACGCGTACCAGCAGACCACCGTCGACGGCATCTACGCGCTCGGTGACGTGACGAACCCGCACCAGCTGAAGCACGTCGCGAACCACGAGGCGCGGGTGGTGAAGCACAACCTGCTCAACCCGGACGACCGGATCGAGGCGGACCACCGCTTCGTCCCGCACGCGGTGTTCAGCTCGCCGCAGATCGCGTCCGTCGGCCTCACCGAGGAGCAGGCGCAGGAACGCGGAATCCCTTATGTGAAAGCGGTTCAGCAGTACGCCGATATCGCGTACGGCTGGGCGATGGAGGACACCACCGGGTTCGCGAAGGTGCTCGCCGACCCGGAGACCGGGCAGATCATCGGCTGCCACGTGATCGGCCCGCAGGCGCCGACCGTGATCCAGCCGGTGGTCCAGGCGATGAGCTTCGGGCTGGACGCGTACACGATGGCGCGCGGCCAGTACTGGATCCACCCGGCGATGCCCGAGCTGATCGAGAACGCCCTGCTCAAACTGGACTTAGGTCGTGGCCGGTGATCCAGCGCCTACTGCGGGGCACTCGGCACGGCACCTCGCCGCACGGGTGCAAAGGCCACGATGCTCCGCATCGAGACCTTCGCCCCCGCA